>NZ_DALZQC010000230.1:0-1528 GCF_032017145.1 Brevundimonas sp. | reverse complement strand
GCCCCACGCGGGCGACGATCGCCCAGAGCGCGGCCCAGGTCGAGGAGCGCCGCGCGGCGCTGGCCGACGTGCAGGCCGATCTGAACCGGCTGGCCCCCCTGGTCGGCACAGGCGCAGTCGCCGACCGGGACGTGGAGAACGCCCGCTCCCGCGTGGCCGAAGCCGCCGCGCGCCTGCGTCAGGCGGAACAGGCGCTGGCCGACGTTCGCGCGGGATCGCGGCGCGAGGAGATCGCCCAGGCCGAGGCCGAGCGCGAGCGCGCCCGCGCCACCGTGGAGCGCCTGCGGATCCGCACCGGCGACGCCGTGCTGGTGGCGCCGGAATCCGGCGTGGTGCTGACCCGCGCGGTGGAGGTCGGCGAAGTGGTCCAGGGTGGTCAGACCGCCTTCACCCTGGCGCTGACCGATCCGGTCTGGGCCCGCATCTACGTCGATGCGAAGGACCTGGGCCGGGTCGCGCCGGGCGCCGAGGTCGAGCTGACCACCGACGCCGCGCCGGGACATGTCTATCGCGGCCGCGTTGGCCATGTCTCGCCGACCGCGGTGTTCACCCCGCGCGCGGTGGAGTCGCCCGAGCTGAGGACCGACCTGGTCTATCGGGCCCGGGTGGTCGTGCTGAACCCCGACGACCGGCTGCGCCAGGGCATGCCGATCACCGTCCGCTTCCCGCACTGAGGCCGGCATGACCTCCGCCGTTCAGGCCCGACAGCTGGTGCGCGCCTTCGGCAAGGGCGACGCCGTGACCGCCGTGGACCGGCTGGATCTGGAGTTGCCGATGGGCGGCGTCACCGGACTGGTCGGGCCGGACGGCGCGGGCAAGACCACATTGATGCGGATGATGGCGGGGCTCCTGGCGCCGACGTCGGGCGAGCTCCGGGTGATGGGGCTGGACCCGATCGGCGAGGGCGACGCCCTGCGCGCGGTCACCGGCTACATGCCCCAGAAGTTCGGGCTCTATGAGGACCTGACGGTCCAGGAGAACCTGAACCTCTACGCCGACCTGCGGGGAGTGACCGGCGCCGCGCGCGACGACGCCTTCTCCCGCATGCTCGACTTCACCGACCTGAGGCGGTTCACCGGGCGGCCGGCGGGCAAGCTGTCGGGCGGCATGAAACAGAAGCTGGGTCTGGCGTGCGCGCTGCTGGGCCAGCCACGCCTTCTGCTGCTGGACGAGCCGAGCGTCGGGGTTGATCCGATCTCGCGCCGCGAACTCTGGCGCATGGTCCGGGCGCTGGCCGGGGACGGCATGACCGTGATCTGGGCCACCGCCTATCTGGACGAGGCCGAGCGGTGCGATCAGGTGGTGCTGCTGGATCAGGGCCGGGCGCTGTTCAAGGGCGCGCCGGCCGAGCTGGCCGAACAGATGGCCGGCCGCACCTGGCTGGTGAGGGACGTGGGCGACCGCAAGCGCGAGGTGCTGCGCCGCGCCATGAACCTGGATGGCGTGCGCGACGGCGTGGTGCAGGGTCGCAGCGTGCGGCTGGTCGCCACGACCGCCGAGGCCCCTGCGCCCGCCGACCTGGACCTGC
>NZ_DALZQC010000229.1:0-1533 GCF_032017145.1 Brevundimonas sp. | reverse complement strand
CTGGCGCGCCCGACAGGCATCCCGGCCGGTCGGCGCGTGGCTGTGGACGATGAGATCGTCACGGCCGCCCAGGCGCGCGGCGTGGACCCGGCGCTGGCGGTGCGCATCCGGCAGTTGGAGAATAGCACGGGCAGCGCCACCGCGCGGCCGATCCGCGACGGGCGACGCCTGTCCAGCGCGCACGGCGTGTTCCAGATCACCGACAGCACCTGGCGCGGCTTGGGGGGCGGCGACCGGAACGACATCAACCGCCAGGTGCAGCTGGGGGTCGAGAACATCGCGCGCGAGCGCGACGGCCTGCGATCCGCCCTGGGGCGCGAACCGGAACCGTGGCAGGTCTATCTGGCGCACCAGCAGGGCCAGGGCGGCGCGCGCGCCATGCTGTCCAACCCGGACGGGGATGCGGTGGCGGTGCTGACGCCGGTGCTGGAGCGCGGCAATCCCGGCAAGGGGGCGCAGTTGGCGCGCCAGGCGGTGCTGAACAACGGCGGGCGGCTGGGGATGACGGCGGGGGAGTTCGCCGGGATCTGGCGTCAGAAGTTCGGCGGCGGCCCGTCGTTGGAGGCCCTGACGCCCGCGCGGCCGCCGCGCGCGCTGGCGGGCCTGACGGAAAACGAGCGGGTGGGCGGCTTCGCCGAAGCGATCGAGGCGATGGCGGATGACGCGCCCGTGTCGCTTGGGTCGCTGGTGGCGCGCGACAGGCTGAGCCTGCTGGATGAGGCGTCCGCCGTGCCGTCGATCAACGGGCGCTGGCTGGAAGCCGATACGGCGGTGACGCGGCGCGGGGCGGAGGTGCCGGTGCGGTTCGCCGTGGTCGAGCTGCGCGACCTGAAGACCAGCCATGACGACGATCTGTTCCCCGTCTCCGACTATCCCGGCCAACTGCAGCCGCGTGACCGGACACGGGCGGGGTCGCAGGCGGCGAACTTCGAGCTGGAACGCGATCTGAACCCATCCCTGCTGATGCGGGACAAGGCGGCGTCGGGCGGCGCGCCCATCGTCAGCCCGGACGGGGTGGTGGAGAGCGGGAACGGCCGGACCATCGCCCTGCGGCGAAGCGCCCAGACTGGGACTGAGGCCTGGGGCCGCTATACCGCCGAACTGGAACGCCAGGGCATCGACGTGTCGGGGTTCGACCGGCCGGTGCTGGTGCGGATGCGCACGGAGGCGATGGCCGGCGCGGACCGGGCGGAACTGGCGCGGTCGCTGAACGAGGCCCCGACCGAGGCGTTCTCGCCCGCCGAACAGGCGCGCGGCGATGCGCGGCGGGTGGACGCCGACCTGATCGGCCTGATCGAAGGAGACGATGTGTTCGCCGCCGCCAACCGGCCGTTCCTGCGCGGGTTCGTGCAGCGGGTCGCGCCCGGCGACGCCAACGCCCTGACGGATGCGCGGGGCGCGATCAGCACGTCCGGGCGCGCGCGGGTGCAGGCGGCCCTGGTGCAGGCGGCCTATGGCGACGACGCCCTGACGGCGGCGCTGTTCGAGACGACGGACGCGGGGATGCGCGGCGTCGGCCAGGCGCTGGCGGAC
>NZ_DALZQC010000228.1:0-1534 GCF_032017145.1 Brevundimonas sp. | reverse complement strand
TCCGCGCCCGCGGCGATGCGCCGGCCGCCGCCGAGGCCCCACGCGCCTATCGCCCCGCGCCTGATCATGTCCTGGCCATCGGCTCGTCCACCGGCGGGGTCGAGGCCCTGCTGACCGTGCTCGGCGGCTTTCCCGCCAACTGCCCCGCCACCGTCATCACCCAGCATATGCCGGCGACCTTCACCGCCAGTTTCGCCGCCCGGCTGGACCGCGTCTGCGCCCCGACCGTGACCGAGGCCGCGGACGGCGCGCCGCTTCAGCCCGGCCACATCTATCTGGCGCCCGGCGGCGCGACCCATCTGGAGGTCTCGCCCGGCCAGACCCCGCGCTGTCGGCTGGTCCCCAGCGATCCGGTCAACGGCCACCGCCCGTCCGTCGACGTCCTGTTCGAATCCGTCGTGCGGCTGAAGCGTCCGATGACCGGCGTCATCCTGACCGGCATGGGCCGCGACGGCGCCAGGGGCCTGTTGTCCATGCGCGAAGCCGGCGGTCGCACCCTGGGCCAGGACGAGGCGTCCTGCGTCGTCTATGGCATGCCCAAGGCCGCCTTCGAACTGGGCGCCGTGGAGCGCCAGTTGCCGCTGCACCGCCTGTCCCCCGCCATTCTCGAATCGTGCGCCGATCCGGCCGCACGATCAGTCGCCTAGATCGGGAGCGTACCCATGCCCGCCGCCGCTGCTCTGCAATGTCTGGTCGTCGATGATCAGATGACAATGCGCTCCCTGGTGCGAACCAGCCTTCAGCAACTCGGCGTGCGCGACATCCGCGAGGCCGCCGACGGCGAGATCGCCCTGCGCGAAATCGTCACCAAGCCCGCCCACCTGATCATCTCGGACTACAATATGCCGAACCTGGACGGCCTGGGCCTGCTGCGCGCCGTGCGCGCCCACCCGCCCACGTCCAAGACCGCCTTCATCATGCTGACCGGCCGCGCCGACCGCGAACTGGTGCAGCGCGCGGTGCAGTTCGGCGTGAACAACTATCTGGTCAAACCCTTCACGGTCGCCCAACTTAAGGGCAAGCTGGAAGCCGTCTTCGGGCCGCTGACATGACCTCGTCGGCCGTGACAGACGGGCTGGAGACACGGGTTCACGTCGGTCAGGGCGAGCATTTCATCACGTCCGATCCCAATGTCGTCCTCAGCACCATCCTGGGCTCGTGCGTGGCCATGTGTCTGCGCGACCCGCTGGCGGGCGTCGGCGGCATGAACCACTTCCTGCTGCCCGAAGGGGCGGGGGCGGGAACCGATGCGGGCCGCCGCTACGGCGCCTACGCCATGGAGCTGCTGATCAACGACCTGCTCAAGGCCGGCGGCCGTCGCGAACGGCTGGAGGCCAAGCTGTTCGGCGGCGGGCGGATGTTCGACAGTCTGCGCGACGTCGGCCGCGCCAACGCCGACTTCGCCGAACGCTTCCTGCGCGACGAGGGCATTCGTGTGGTGGGCGGCAGTCTGCGTGGCGACGGCGGACGACGCCTGCACTACTGGCCCGTCGCCGGTCGCGCCCTGCAACGCGCCGTGACCGATGTGGCGGCT
>NZ_DALZQC010000227.1:0-1535 GCF_032017145.1 Brevundimonas sp. | reverse complement strand
GCCCTGGGTTCCGGGTTCTTCGCTTCGCTCAGCCCCGGAATGACGATCTGATAATCCGATTGACTGAATGTCGATTGAACCTAGACGAGCGCCCGCGCCGCCTCCAGGTCCGCCGGATTGTCGACCGACAGGGGGGCTTCGTCGATGACGGCGGCCCAGATCTGCATCCCCATCTCCAGGGCGCGCAGTTGCTCCAGCTTTTCGCGCTTTTCCAGCGGCGACTGGGGCGCGGCGCAGAAGCGGTTCAGGGCCTCGCGGCGATAGCCATAGACGCCGATATGGCGCCACACCGGCGCGTCGCCGTACAGGGTGGAGCGGGTGAAATACAGGGCGCGGCCCTGACGCTCGCCCTCGCCCAGGGCCAGCACCGCCTTGACCACGTCGGGATTGGCGCGGTCGGACGCCTCGGCCTCGGCGGCGACCAGGGTGGCGATGTCGCAGGTCGGTTCGCCGTGCAGGATGGCCGCGCAGGCCGTGGCCAGGCCGGGGCTGGCGAAGGGCATGTCGCCCTGGACGTTGATCACGGCGTCGAAATCGCCTTCGGGGTCGATGGCGTTCACGGCGGCGCGGATGCGGTCCGACCCGCTGGGCAGGGCCGGGTCGGTCAGGATGGCGCGCCCGCCCTCGGCCTCGATGGCCTCGACGATTTCCGGATCGCCGGCCGCGACCACGACCGGCAGGCCCGAGGCCTCGGCCTGTCGATAGGCGCGCACGATCATGGGGACGCCGCCGATCAGGGCCAGGGGCTTGTTCGGCAAACGGGTCGCCGCCATGCGAGCGGGTATCATTATCAAAGGATTCATCGGCTTCCCTGACGCCTTGCGGGGCCGGCGCCTGCCGGGCCGGTTGCGAAGGTCGCGCTAGCGTGCCAGACAGCCCAAGGCAAGACTATGACCGGGCGGTTCAACGGCCTGGAAGCGGCAGAGGGGAGCGACGGGGCGCATGAGCGGCGATCTGAAGTGGAACAAGATTTTCGGCGCGGCCCTGGGGACGGCCTTCGTCATCCTGGTGGTCCAGCAGGCCTCGGGCCTGGTCTATCATTCCTCCCCGCCGGAGAAGATGGGCTATTTCGTCGATGCGCCGGAAGAGGCCGCGGGCGGTGAAGCGCCCGAACTGGCGCCGGACTGGGGCACGGTCCTGCCGGCCGCCGATCTCGCCGCCGGCGAGGCCGCCTTCGCGCGCTGCCAGGCCTGTCACGACGCGCACCAGGGCGGCGCCGACAAGATCGGCCCCAACCTGTGGGGCGTGGTGGGCGGCCCGGTCGAGCACCGCGCGGGCTTCGCCTATTCGGACGCCATGACCAAGCACAAGGCCGAGGCGCCGACCTGGGGCTATGACCAGATCAACAGCTTCATCACCGCCCCCGCCAAATATGTGCCGGGCACCAAGATGTCCTTCGCCGGGATCCGGGATACGCAGACGCGCATCAATCTGATCGCCTGGCTGCGGACCCAAGGGTCGGGCGGCTTCGCCATTCCCGCGCCCGATCCCTCGCGTCAGCCGGGCGCCGCCGCGCCCGCCGCCGGCGCCGAAGC
>NZ_DALZQC010000226.1:0-1579 GCF_032017145.1 Brevundimonas sp. | reverse complement strand
GGCTGGAGCCCAGCGACCGCGCCCTGTCGGCCGGGCGTCGGGTGGAGGCGGCGCTGACGGCGGTCGGCCCGCGCCTGCGTCCGATGCTGAACCGCATCTGCATCCATGGCGACAGCCTGCAACTGGCCGAAACCGGCCTGGGCCTGCGTCGCCGCCAGGGCAAGACGGTGCTGAAACACGCATTGCAGGCCCTGGCCGAACACTATGGGATCGGGGTCTAGCGCGCGCCGATACGCGATCAATCTGGCCCACAATCGTCATTCCGGGGCGTCCGAAGGACGAACCCGGAACCCAGGGGCTTCGCATCCGGCATCAAAGGCGTCCAGCAGCGTGAGCGTGGCCCTGGGTTCCGGGTTCTTCGCTGCGCTCAGCCCCGGAATGACGGTCTTCGGCTGATTTCGGTTTGGACCTAGAGGTATTTCATCCAGGGCTGGCCGCTGGTCCGCTTGATCCGGGCGAACCAGCGGCAGGCGAACCAGCAGGGGATGGCGACCACGGCCGCCAGCGCCCAGAGCCAGCCCACGCCCGGCACGGCGAAGCCATCGCCCTGATTGGGCCCCAGGACCGCCAGCGCCGCCAGCTGCAGCAAATGCAGGCCGTAGAGGTGGATCAGATAGAAGAACAGCGGCGCGGCCCCGAACACGGCCAACAGACCGACCAGACGATCCGGCGCCCGCTCCAGCCCCACCAGCAGCAGGGCGCCGACGCCCAGGGTCAGCAGGATGAAATCGGCGGACGGCGGATATTTGGTCAGGTTCAGCACGCTCATAGCCGTCTGCAACGGCGTCGCCTGCACGGCCCACGGCGTCGGATCGCCATAGAGGTTGATCGCGCGCAGGATCGCGAACAGGACCAGGGCCGACAGGCCGGTCGCCGCCAGACGCCTCAGCCGCGCCGCTTGCGGCCGCGCGAACCAGGGACCGACGCCATAGCCCAGGGCGATGACGCCGATCCACGGCAGCAGCGGATAGGAGGTCCGGGCCTGTTCCACCCCCAGCCCCAACCCCGACAGGTCGATGAAGCCCCGGTCGTGCAGGATGGCCCAGATCACATGGCCCGCCGTACCCGGCTGAACGCTGATCGTGTCCAGCAGATTGTGGCCCAGCACGATCGCCACGCCCACCGCGATCAGGGCCGGGCGCGGCAGATACGCCAGACCCGCCAGGGCGATCATCGACAGGCCGATGACCCAGATCACCTGCAGATAGATGGTCTGCGGCGTCAGGGAGAAGGTCCAGGCGAAACTGACCACCGTCAGCTCCAGCGCCACAAGGAACAGGCCGCGCTTCAGCAAGAAGCCCGAGGCGGCCCGCGCCCGGTTCCCGCCCGCCGCGGTCTTGTCCGCATAGAGCCAGGCCGCCAGGCCGGTCAGGGCGACGAACACCGGGGCGCACAGGTGGGCCGACAGCCGGGTGAAGAACAGGCCGGGCGTGGTCGTCGAAACGTCCATCGGGTCCGAAACCTGGGCGTGGATGAAGAAGAACTCCCGCGCATGATCGACCAGCATCAGCAGGATCACCAGTCCCCGCAGGGCGTCGATGGAGCGGATACGCGCGCCGGCGCCGGCGGCGGGGCGGGC
>NZ_DALZQC010000225.1:0-1592 GCF_032017145.1 Brevundimonas sp. | reverse complement strand
GGCGCCGCGCGCGGACGTGGCGCTGCTGATCACCGACGGGGGACCGGCGGCCCTGCCCGTGGCGGTGCGCGATCCGTTGAGGAAGGGTCAGAGGGCCTTCCATCCTGGTTTCCCCCAAGGGCGGCCGGGCGAGGTGACGTCGCGCCTGCTGGGCCGCGAGACGCTGAAGGTGTTCGGGCGCGGTGCGCGCGAGGAGCCGGTGCTGGCCTGGGCCGAGGTCGGGCGCACCGACGGGCTGGAGGGGACGCTGGCGGGCCTGTCGGGGGCGCCGGCGCTGGATTCCCAAGGGCGCGTCGTGGGCGTGACCATCGCCGAGGCGCCGCGCCGGGGCCGGATCTACACCACCGCGCCCGAAACCTTCGGCCGCGCCATCCGGGGCGAACAGACCCTGGCGGAGGCGGCGCGCGGACCGGCGGTGACGACCGAAGACTATGGCCAGGTGTCGAACGCCTTGAGGCGCGACCTGCGCGTGGCACAGGTGGTGTGCCTGGCGGTCTGACCGTCGAACTGCCCATGCTGGGAAACAGACACAGTTGCGCTGTCCAACTCGGCGCCGTTTCGACGTGAGACTTGGACTCGGAAAAAAACAGTCTAACGAGTCCAACGAGTCCAAGTCGGCGCGTCGCGATGTCAAAGACCACGGGCGATCATAACCCCGTTTCGGGCGGGGTACGGTCGAATGACGCTGCTGGTCGGCAAGTCCTTGAAAAGGCGGGGCGTCGGGAAGCGGATTGCGATGGCTGACGAAGAGACGGCGCGTCTCCCTCCCCGCGACGGGGAGGGGTCGAGCGAAGCGCGGTCGGGCGGGGAGGGCAGGTGGGCGCCTCGCCGCCCGTACTTCACGCGGTAAGGTACGGCCCTTTGGGCCGCCCCCACCCGGTCGCTGTGCGACCAACCTCCCCCGCAGGGGGAGGGAGAGCATTGGGGAGTCTGATGCGCCTTACTTCAGCGCGCCGGTGTTCAGGTTCAGGGCGCCGGCCTCGATGACTTCCAGGTTCGGGTGTTTGGCCCGCAGGGCGTCCAGGAATTTGGAGCCGTCGCCGACGATGACCAGGCTGGCGCGATTGGCCGGCAGGTGTTCGGCGAAGGCGGCCTGGACCTGATCCGGGGTGACGGCGCGGACGCGGCCGGCGTAGTCGGCCAGATCGCTCATCGGCAGGTCGTAGAGGGCCAGGTTGGCGACCAGGGTCCCCAGGCCGTCCACCGTTTCCAGCGAGCGGCCGAAGCCGCCGATCAGGGTGGCGCGGCGCGGAGCCAGGTCGGCCGGGGTCGGAGTCTCGGTTCCCAGCTTGGCGATTTCGGCCAGGATCAGGTCGGCGACCTCGTCGGCGGTCTCGTTCTTGGTCTGGGTCGAGGCGGTGAAGACGCCTGCATCGGCCCGAGCGCCCAAGGACGAGGAGGCGCCGTAGGACAGGCCGCGCTTGATGCGGATTTCCTGGTTCAGCCGCGACGAGAAGCCGCCGCCCAGCAGGCTGTTGCCCAGGGTCAGGGGGAAGAAGTCGGCATCGGTGCGGGCGACGCCGCGAACGGCGGCGACCACGGCGGCCTGGCCGGCGCCGGGCTGATCCACCACGACGATGCGCGGGGCCAGG
>NZ_DALZQC010000224.1:0-1611 GCF_032017145.1 Brevundimonas sp. | reverse complement strand
CGGCCGCCACCCCCGCCGCTTTGGCGGAAGGCGAGGCCGAGGCCCCCGTCCGCCGTCGCGCCCCGCGTCGCAAGACCGAGGCCGCCGTCAGCGAGGACTGACGGCGATTTACCCTATTGCAACCTTGGCGTGTCATGGTCGGCGCGTGGGAGGGTGCGATGGATATCGTCTTGTGGCTTCTGTCCCTAACATCGTCGGGCACGTGCGCGGCGATATGGCTGTGGCTGCGCGCCCATGGCGCGGTCGATGACTTGACCCGCGACCGGGACCGTCTGGCGCGTCGTCTGGTCCGTGAAGCTGAGACGCAGCGCCAGGCCCTGGCGGTTCTCGAGACCGAGGTTCGACGTCTGACCGACGAAGATGCAGCCAAGGGCCGTGTCATTCAGGCCTTGTCTCATGAACTGCGTACGCCCCTGACCACCATCATGGGGTTCACGCAGCTGTTGGTTACTCATGCCGAAGCCGAACGGCTGACCCCGCGCCAGTCGCAGGGGTTGCGACAGATCGAAGGCGCCGGGGCCGTGCTTCTGGCCCTTATCGAAGAGGCGGACGACTTTGTCGCGTCGGGCGACGCCCGCGCCGCGCCCTTTCTCCAGCGGGTCGATCTGCGCCTGGCCCTGCGCCAGGTTTGCGACGGGCTGGACCATGAGGCCGAAAAGGCGGGCGTGATCCTGGCCTGTTCGGAGGCGCGATCGGGCTTGTGCGTCAGGGCGGATCCCGTGGCGGTTCGGCGCGTGCTGCGGCGGTTGGTCGCCAACGCCCTGCATCATGCAACGCCCGGTGCGACGGTGCGGACGACGGTGGAGCGTCACGGCGCCCAAGTGGTCGTCGCCGTCCACGATCCCGCCCGCCCGCCGCACGCGGAAGCCGACCGTCCGTTTCAGCTCTTGGACGGCCAGGACGCGCGGGGCGGCACGGCCCTGGGCCTGGATGCGGCGCAACGGCTGGCCGAGCGGATGGGCGGACGCCTGGACGCGGCGCAAGACGCCTGGGGCGCGACGACCTTCTCCTTCACCTTGCCGGCGGCGGGTGCGGACCCGGCGACGATGGATCGGCCGCAGGCCACGGCGCTGTATGTCGAGGACAGTCCGGCCAATGTCGCCCTGATGCGCCATGCGGTGGAGGCGATGGGGCTGACGCTGCACGCCGCGACCACGGGGCCGGAGGGGTTGGAGCTGGCGCGGGCCTTGCGGCCGGACGTGATCCTGCTGGACCTGGGGCTTCCCGGCCTGGACGGCTTTGCGGTCAAGGCGGCGCTGGACGCCGATCCGCTGACGCGCGACATTCCCGTGATGGCCGTGACCGGGGCCGGCGCCCCGACGGATCGGCGGCGCGGACGGGCGGCGGGGTTCGACGCCTATCTGACCAAGCCTGTCGACTTGAACGCCCTGGCCGACGCCTTGTCGCGCCTTCTGTCGCAGCCGCGAAAGGTCGGCGGCCTTGACGGGGACCGGCGCCAAAGGGCCTAAGGGAGCGATCTCGCCCCAGGTCCGCCCAAGGTCAGCGTTCGATGCCTCAGTTTCTCCGGTTGGTTTCGTCCCGTCTTCGCGCCCGCGTCGGTCTGCGCCTGGCCGTGCTGGGCGGGGCGGCGACCCTGGCCGCCTGCGCCGC
>NZ_DALZQC010000223.1:0-1651 GCF_032017145.1 Brevundimonas sp. | reverse complement strand
CGGCGGGCCGTCAGCCGCGCGGCTCGCCGGTCGTGATGGCCGTCGCCGCCGACGGCTCCATCTGGGTCACCGACGACCGCAGCCGGGCGATCCTGAGAATCGCCCGGCCGTAACGGTCTTTAGCCCTCGCGCGCGTCGCGCTTGGCCAGGACGCGCAGACGCAGCGCGTTCAGCTTGATGAAGCCGGCGGCGTCCTTGTGGTCATAGGCCTGGACGCCTTCCTCGAAGGTGACCAGGTCCTGGTCGTACAGGCTGTTGGGGCTCTCGCGGCCGATGACCGAGACATTGCCTTTGTACAGCTTGACCTTGACCGAGCCGGAGACCTTTTCCTGGCTCTTGTCGATGGCGGCCTGCAGCATCTCGCGCTCGGGCGAGAACCAGAAGCCGTTGTAGATCAGCTCGGCGTATTTCGGCATCAGCTGGTCCTTCAGGTGCATGGAGCCGCCGTCCAGGGTGATGCTTTCGATGCCGCGGTGCGCCGCGATCAGGATCGTGCCACCGGGGGTCTCATAGACGCCGCGCGACTTCATGCCGACGAAGCGGTTCTCGACCAGGTCCAGACGGCCGACGCCGTTGTCGTGACCGTACTGGTTCAGGGCGGTCAGGATCGTGGCGGGCGACATGGCCTCGCCGTTGATCGAGACGGGATCGCCCTTTTCGAAACCGATCTCGATGACGGTCGCCACGTCCGGCGCGTCCTCGGGGCTGATGGTGCGCTGGTGGACGAACTCGGGCGCCTCGACCGCCGGATCTTCCAGCACCTTGCCCTCGGACGAGGAGTGCAGAAGATTGGCGTCGACGCTGAACGGCGCCTCGCCGCGCTTGTCCTTGGCGATCGGAATCTGGTTCTTCTCGGCGAAGTCCAGCAGGGCCTCGCGGCTGCGGAACTCCCACTCGCGCCACGGGGCGATGACGCGGATGTCGGGCTCCAGCGCATAGTAGCCCAGCTCGAACCGGACCTGATCGTTGCCCTTGCCGGTCGCGCCGTGACAGACGGCGTCGGCGCCGACCTGACGCGCGATCTCGATCTGGCGCTTGGAGATCAGCGGGCGGGCGATGGATGTGCCCAAGAGATAGTCGCCCTCGTACTGGGCGTTGGCGCGGAACATCGGGAAGACGAAGTCGCGCACGAACTCCTCGCGCAGGTCGTCGATGAAGATGTTCTCAGGCTTGATGCCCAGCTTCAGCGCCTTTTCGCGCGCGGGGCCAAGCTCCTCGCCCTGGCCCAGGTCGGCGGTGAAGGTCACGACCTCGGCGTTATATTCGGTCTGCAGCCACTTCAGGATGATCGAGGTGTCCAGCCCGCCCGAATAGGCGAGGACGACTTTCTTGACGGGCTTGTCGGCGGGTGCGGACATGGCGGCTCTTTCAGCAAGGGGCGGTCAGTCGGGGAGTTGACGCGCGCATAAGACCGGGGGTCCGGCGATGCAACCTTTTCCAATCGGCATCGGACGTCGAACATGAAGCTTTGGTCATGTTTCATTCCGTCGCGTTGCCAGCCGATCGACCCGCGTTATGGTCCGTTCACCTGAAATCCGAGGATGATCTATGCGCCGCACCGGCTCTCTCGTCGCCGCCGCCGCCCTTCTGGCGGTGTCCACCCCCGTCTGGGCCTCCGTCGCGCCCGCGCCCGCCGTCCAGGCCGCCGCGC
>NZ_DALZQC010000222.1:0-1783 GCF_032017145.1 Brevundimonas sp. | reverse complement strand
CCCTCGGCCCCGCCGCCGCCGAAGAAGGCGCCGGCCGAGGACTTGAGCGGATTGTACTGAGGTTCTAGGTAGGCCCATCGAACGGCGCGTCCTCGTGGCGCGCCGTTCTTCATTTTTCTTGCCCTACCGTGAAGCCTACGGGCTTCACTACTTGAGGGCGTTGTGTCGCGGAGATTGCGATGAGACCGGATGTCGAGGCCATGAAGGCCGACATCGAGCAGAGCGTCGCTCTGCTCAGGAGGCGTCTTTGACTGGGATGCCGCTCTAAGAAAGCTCGATGAGCTGAACGCGCGGGTCGAGGACCCGACGCTGTGGGACAAGCCCGACGAGGCCCAGGCCGTCAGTCGCGAACGCTCTCAGCTGGAAGGCAAGATCAATACCGTCAAGGCGATGGAGCAGGACCTGGAAGACGGGGTCATGCTGGCCGAGATGGCCGACGAGGAAGGCGACGAGGACGCGCTGGAAGACGCGCGCGCGTCTCTACGCGGCATCAAGGACCGCGCCGCCCGCGCCGAGCTGGAAGCCCTGCTGTCCGGCGAGGCCGACGGGAACGACGCCTATCTGGAAGTGAACTCCGGCGCCGGCGGCACCGAGTCGAACGACTGGGCGGGGATGCTGCTGCGGATGTATTCCCGCTGGGCCAAGGCGCACGGCTACGAGGTCACGATCGAGGCCCACGAAGAGGGCGAACAGGCGGGGGTCAAGTCGGCCACCATCCTGATCGAGGGACCGAACGCCTATGGCTGGCTGAAGTCCGAATCGGGCGTTCATCGCCTGGTCCGCATCAGCCCCTATGACGCGGCGGCCAAGCGCCACACCAGCTTCGCCTCCATCGGGGTGTCGCCGGTCGTGGACGACGCCATCGAGATCGACATCAACCCCTCGGACGTGCGCACCGACACCTATCGCGCGTCCGGCGCGGGCGGTCAGCACATCAACAAGACCGACTCGGCCGTGCGTCTGACCCACACCCCGACCAATACGGTCGTGGCCTGCCAGGCGGGTCGGTCGCAGCACCAGAACCGGGAAATGGCCTGGAAGATGCTGCGGGCGCGCCTGTACGAACTGGAGTTGCAGAAGCGCGAAGCGGCGGCTCAGGCTCTGGCCGACGCCAAGACGGACATCGGCTGGGGCCACCAGATCCGGTCCTACGTGCTGCAGCCGTATCAGATGGTGAAGGACCTGCGGACCGAGGTGGAGACCTCGGACACCCAAGGGGTGCTGGACGGCGATCTGGACGCCTTCATGGGCGCGGCCCTGGCGGCCCGGGTCGGCGAGACGCGCGGGTCCAGCGTCGATTAAGCAGAAGGGGCGGTCCTATGGATCGCCCCTTCTTCGTTTGAGCTGGGCGCCTCAGGCCGGCGACTTGGTCTCGGTCTTGTCCGCCTTGTCGGGCTTGGGGGCAGGGGCCTCCAGCATGGCGGCGCCGGGGGTGTCGCGCTTGGCCTGGTTGCAGCGGCCCTGGAACCAGGCACCCTGGTCGATGGCCAACTGCTCCTGGGTGATGTCGCCCTCAACGCGGGCGGTGGCGTAGAGCTTGACCTGTTTGGCCACGATGGCGCCCGAGACGCGGCCGCGCACGTCCAGCACGTCGGCATGGACCGTTCCCTCGACCGAGCCGCCTTCGCCGATGACAACGCGCGAGACGCGCACGTCGCCCTTCAGCGAGCCGTCGACCTGAAGCTCGCCGGCGCCGGAGATATTGCCTTCATACTTCACGCCCGCCGACAGGGTGGACAGGTTGCTGGACCGCGAGGCCGTGCGTGCCGGCTCCGCCGCGCGC
>NZ_DALZQC010000221.1:0-1799 GCF_032017145.1 Brevundimonas sp. | reverse complement strand
ACCCTGCTGTCCGAGGGCCGCGCGGACGGCCAGGCCTGGCTGTTCCCCGCCGAGGCCGCCGACGCCCTGTCGCGGCTGGACCCGCGCGAGGTCTTCACCGTCGAGTTCGTCTTCCGCGACGGCAGCGTCGCCCGCTCGACGTTCGAAGCCGGGGACTTCGCGGCCGGCCGGGCGTTCCTGGCGATGGGGCAGGTTTAGGTTTGGGCTGTAGGCGTTCCCCTGACGTGCATTTTCAGCCCATGCGCCAGATGCTGTCAGTCGCCGCCGTTTTCATCCTGGCCTCGGCCTGCTCCAAGGAGGATCGGCCGCGCCCGCCTGTGAGAGTTGTCGCCAAGCCGGACTTCGACCGCGAATACTTTTGGGACCAGGCCCCCGCGACGTGGGCGAGTGCGCCGACCCTGGTGATCGCCGAAAGAGACAGTCTTTACCCGACGGTCCCTGACGCCGAGCTGTTGCTGACCTGCGAAGCCGACGGAAGTTTGCATGTGCGGGGCGACGCCTACGGTTTTGCGACCGATGTTGGCGGTCCCCCGCAACTGCTGCCCATGTTCGGGCTTCGAAGCCCGGGTGTCTCCCTGTTGGGCGAACCCGTCTGGGAATACGGCGGCTTCGACATGTTCGCCTCCTACCGGCTGCATCCTTCCAAGAGCGAGCTTGCCGCCTTGCTGGGTGGGCCCTGGTTCGAGATCGGCGAGCGATATGCGGATGGCGACGGCGCCGTCAGATATCCGCCGCCGCCTGCCGAACTGGCGCATCGGTTCATGCAGCGTTGCGACAAGGTGCGCGAGGCCGGATAAAAGCCGGCGGTCAGGTTTCGGCGAGGATGCGAGGGGGCGTCGCCTCGGGCTGTTCGCCCTCCACCACCATCACCGGCAGTCGGATCAGCACCGCCGCGCCTTCGCCCAGGGTGCTGTCGATGGTCATGCGGCCGCCGTGCAGTTCGGTCAGGCTGCGGACCAGGGATAGGCCCAGGCCCGTGCCTTGGGCCTTCTGGTCGGCGCCGCCGGCCTGTTCGAAGGGGCGGCCCAGGCGTTTCAGGTCTTCGGGGGCGATGCCGACGCCGGTGTCGGACACCGCCAGCTCCAGGTCCGGGCCGTCCGCGTCCAGCGTCAGGGTGACGGAGCCGCCGGCGGGGGTGAATTTCACCGCATTGGACAAGAGGTTCAGCGCCATCTGCTTCAGGGCGCGGGCGTCGGCGCGCACCGTCAGCGGCTCGGCCGACAGGACGGCGGCCAGATCCACGCCCTTGTCGTCGGCCTGCAGCCGGACCAGGGCGACGGCGGCCGATACGGCGTCGCGCGCGTCGAACTCGGCGACGGCCAGCTGATAGCGTTCGGCCTCGATCTTGGACAGGTCCAAGACGTCGTTGATCAGGTCCAGCAGGTGGCCGCCCGCCTGGTGGATGGCGTCGGCGTAACCGGCGTAGCGGTCGGGCAGGGGGCCGAACAGGCGCTGGCGCATGATGTCGGCGAAGCCCAGGACGGCGTTCAGCGGCGTGCGCAGTTCGTGGCTCATATTGGCCAGGAAGCGGGTCTTGCCGGCCGACTGGGCCTCGGCCTCGACGCGGGCGGTCTCCAGCCCCAGTTCGCGGGCGAACTGGGCCGTGCCGTCGAACGCCTGGGCGATCAGGCGGGGGCGGCGGGCGGCCCGATCATGGAAGGGGGCGACGATCAGGATGACGCGGCGGTCCAGGGCGCTGCGGGGGCTGAACTGCACCTCGGCCGGCTGGCCCGACAGGGCGCGCGCCAGGGCGGGCGTACAGGCCATCATCAGGGTCAGGGCGGAAACGGCGGGGAGGG
>NZ_DALZQC010000220.1:0-1828 GCF_032017145.1 Brevundimonas sp. | reverse complement strand
GCCGCCGACAGGGCCAGGGTCCCGCCGGTCGCGGCCAGAGCCTTCAACGGCGTGGGCTTCAGTCGCTGCTGGATCGCGTCCCCGACCGCGCGCGCCAGGCCGAAGGCGACCAGCAGCAGGGCGGCGGGCCAGGCGGCCAGGCCCAGCGACTGCATGAACAGGTCGGCGAACAGGGCGCCGTTGGCCCCCAGCCAGTTGGTGGTCGGCAAGGTGGAGGCCGCGTTCAGGCTGGCGTCCGCCGGATTCCACGACAGCAGGGCGATCAGCAGCAGGGTCGCCAACAGGGCCTGCAACACGCCCCGGAAGCGCACCACGAAGGGCGCGCCCCACAGGATGCGGGCGCTGATCCAGGCCTGGCGGCCGATGACGAGGGCGGTGGACATGAAGGGGCGAGCCTTCCGGGCGGCTGACGTTCGACCGTCCTTTTCGCACCGACAGGGTTAAGGGGCTGTTTACCAGCTTGGCCGTGCGCGGACGTTTCGCCCTCTGGACCTTTCGGCCGCACGGGGCGACAAGCCTGTCATGTCCGAGATCGAACGCCATGACATCATCATCGCCGGTGCGGGCCTGACCGGGGCGGCCTTCGCCCTGGCCGCCGCGCAAGGCGGGCTGAAGGTGGTGATGATCGATCCCCAGCCGTTCGACGCCCAGCTGGCGCCGACCTTCGACGGCCGTTCGACCGCCATCGCCTTCTCGACCTTCCGCATGTTGGACGCGCTGGGGCTGGGCGAGGCCCTGCGGCCGCACGCCTGTCGCATGGACCATATTCTGGTGACGGACGGTCGCCGACCGGGCGCCGCCAGCCGCCCGGCCTCGCCCGCCTTCCTGCGTTTCGACGCCGAGGAGATCGGCGGCCGGACGGGCGGGGAGCCGCTGGGATATATGGTCGAGAACCGC
This sequence comes from Brevundimonas sp., assembly GCF_032017145.1. Taxonomy (GTDB): domain Bacteria; phylum Pseudomonadota; class Alphaproteobacteria; order Caulobacterales; family Caulobacteraceae; genus Brevundimonas. The sequence goes on along the minus strand of NZ_DALZQC010000220.1, from coordinate 931 downwards.
CGCATCCGCGCCGCCCTGGCGCAGGCGGTGACGACGGCCGGGATCGCGGTTCGGGCGCCGGCGGCCGTTTCGACCGTCACGACCGACGCCGGCAAGGCGACGGTGACCCTGGCGGACGGCGCGGTCCTGACCGCCCCCTTGGTCGTCGGCGCCGAAGGGCGCGGCTCGACCGTTCGCCGCGCGGCGGGCATCGAGACTGTGGGCTGGGGCTATGGCCAGAGCGGGGTGGTGGCCACGGTGCGGCTGGGCCGCGACCACGGCAATGTGGCCCATGAGTATTTCCTGCCCGGCGGCCCATTCGCCATCCTGCCCCTGACGGATCGGCGCGCCAGCCTGGTCTGGACCGAGACGACGCGGCGCGGCGCGGCCTTGCGCGACGCCTCCGACGCCGCCTTCCACGCCCATCTGATGCGGCGGTTCGGCGAATTCCTGGACGGCGCGACGGTCGAGGGGCCGCGGTTCGTCTATCCGCTGTCGCTCAGCCTGGCCGAGGCGCTGGTCGCCCCGCGCATCGCCCTGATCGGCGACGCCGCCCACGGCGTCCACCCCGTCGCGGGCCAGGGGCTGAACATGGGGCTGAAGGACGCCGCCGCCCTGGCCGAGGTGCTGGCCGAGGCCGCGCGTCTGGGCGAGGACATCGGCGCCGAGACCGTGCTGGATCGCTACGCCCGCTGGCGCCGGTTCGACAATGCGGCCCTGGCGGCGGGCTTCGACGCCTTCGTGCGGCTGTTCTCCAACGACATCGCGCCGATCCGTCTGGCGCGCGACCTGGGCATGGCGGCGGTCAACCGCATCGGCCCCCTGCGCCGCGCCTTCATGCAGGAGGCCGGCGGCGCGACCGGCGACCTGCCCCGGCTTCTGCGCGGCGAGGCGGTCGTCTAGGATCTGTGGACTCTAGGGATTCCGGATTAGGCTGAAGCGTGATTCAAGG
>NZ_DALZQC010000219.1:0-1897 GCF_032017145.1 Brevundimonas sp. | reverse complement strand
GCGCGACCGCAGCCCTGGGTTCCGGGTTCTTCGCTTCGCTCAGCCCCGGAATGACGATCTGATAATTCGACCGACTGAATGTCGATTGATCCTAGAGGAACGAATAGGGGTCCACATCGACGGTCAGGCGGACGGAGCCCGGAACCTTCACCCGCTGAAGCCAGGCTCTCAGGAAGGCCTGGAGGTTCACGTCGCGGTCGGCCCGCACCAGCAGCCGCTTGCGCCTGCGCCCTCGCACCAGGGCCAGCGGCGCGTCGGCGGGGCCATAGACCTCCAGCCGTTCGGCGTTGGGAATGGCCTGGGCCAGGTCGTTCGCCGTCTTCTCCACCGCAGCCGAATTCTCGCTGGACAGGATGATCGCCGCCAGCCGGCCATAGGGCGGAAGCGACGCGGCCTCGCGCTCGGCCATCTCGGCTTCCACGAAGGCGTCGCGGTCGCCCGCCGCCAGGGCCATCAGCACCGGGTGCTCGGGCGTCCAGGTCTGAAGCAGCGCCCGTCCCGGCTTGTCCGCCCGGCCCGCCCGGCCCGTCGCCTGGGCCAGCAGTTGATAGGTGCGTTCGGCCGCCCGCAGGTCGCCGCCGCGCAGGCCCAGGTCCGCGTCCACCACGCCCACCAGGGTCAGTCGGGGGAAGTTGTGGCCCTTGGCCGCCGCCTGGGTCGCCACCAGAATGTCGATCTCACCGTCCGTCATCCGCTGGATCAGGGCGCGGGCCGACCGGGCGTCGGGCGCGGTGTCGGAGCTGAACACCGCCGTTCGCGCCTCGGGGAACAACTGGCGCACCTCTTCCTCGACCCGTTCGACCCCCGGCCCGACCGAGACCAGCGAATCCTCGGCTCCGCATGACGGACACAATTTGGGCCGCGCCATGGAGAAGCCGGTCAGGTGACAGACCAGCCGCCCTGTATAGCGATGCTCGACCAGCCAGCTGTCGGTGTCCGGCGCCGTCAGCCGATGCCCGCAGGCCCGGCACAGGACGACCGGCGCATAGCCGCGTCGGTTCAGGAACAGCAGCGTCTGCTCGCCCCGCTGCAAGGTTTCGCCGATGGCCAGCCGCAGCGGTTGCGACAGCCAGGTCTGGGGATCGGGCGTGTTCTGACGCAAATCCAGCAGGGCGATATCCGGCAGGACGGCCTTGCCGTGCCGCGCGCCCAGCTTCAGCCAGTCGTAGCGCCCGCCCTGGGCGTTCCACAGCGTCTCCAGCGACGGCGTCGCCGAGGCCAGGACCACCGCCGCCCCCTCGATCCGCACCCGAGCCACGGCAAGGTCCCGTCCGTGATAGACCAGCCCTTCCTCCTGTTTGAACGAGCCGTCGTGCTCCTCGTCCACCACTATAAGGCGCAGATTGACGAAGGGCAGGAACAGGGCCGAGCGCGCGCCGACCACGATGTTGCAACGCCCGGCGACCACCGCCTCCCACACCTGACGACGGCGGGGCGGGGCGACGCCGGAATGCCATTCGGCGGGACCTGCGCCGAACCGGGCCGTGATCCGCTCGATCAGGGCCTGGGTCAGGGCGATCTCGGGCAGCAGGATCAGAATCTGCGCCGCCGGATCGGCCCGCAGCACCCGCGCGATCGCCTCCAGATAGGCCTCGGTCTTGCCCGATCCCGTCACCCCGTCCAGCAGGAAGGGCCGAAAGCCGCCGCCCGTCACGCCGTCCGACAGCGCCGCCGCCGCCGCCGCCTGGTCGCCGTTCAGCGAGGCGGGCGCATGGTCGGGATCGGGCCGGTCGAACGCCGCCTCGGCCGCGATCTCGATGATCTCCAGCACGCCCTCGTCGATCAGGCCCCTGACCACGCCGGACGAGACCCCCGCCGCCCGCGCCAGATCGGCGGCCGTCATCGCCCTGTCGCCCAAGGCGTCCAAAACGCCTGTCCGCGCCGGGGTCGCTCGCGA
>NZ_DALZQC010000218.1:0-1919 GCF_032017145.1 Brevundimonas sp. | reverse complement strand
CAGCCCGTCCGCCGCGCCGCGCAGGACCGCGCCCGCCTTCAAGACCTGAACGCGACGCACCCGCCATACCGTAATGCCGGTCGCCAGGGCGGCGACGGCCAGCAGGACCCAGCCCACGACCGGCGGATGCCGCACGACCGTCAGGCCGAACAGATCGGCATAGACGGCGTTCCGCGTCACCTGGGGCAGGGTCGGCGCGCGCAGCCAGGCGTCCGCGACCTCCAGCGCCTGCGATCCGATATGCTGCAGACTGCCCTGATCCAGGGCCTCGGGCGTGGCGGCGGGCGAATGATACTGGTCCGGCCGCCCGATGAAGGCCAGGTTGATCCCGGCCAGACCCCTGGCCGCCGCCACGGTGAAGTCCGTGCCGTTCGGCATCAGCCGATAGACGAAGACGGCCAGGGCGTTGCTGGACGGGCCGCCGGTCGCGGCGCCGGCGGCCCGCGCATAATGGGCGATGGTGTTTGCGTTGCCCGGCCCGGTCTCGAACATCATGGCCCGGCCGCCGCCGCCCCGCGCCTCCAGATTGACGACGGCGCCGATCCGGTCGCGCCACGGATGGGCGGCGAAGAAGGCGCGCGCCCCGTCCAGGTTCAGTTCCTCGGCGTCGGTCAGCAGGACGATCAGATCGCGGTCCGCCCCGCCGCGCGCCTTGATCGCCCGCACCGCCTCCAGAATGGCCGCCACGCCCGTCGTATCGTCGGCCGCGCCGGGCGAACCAGGCACGCTGTCGTAATGGGCCATCATCAGGACGGCGGGACGGTCGGGGTCGCGGCCGGGCAGGACGCCGACGATGTTGGCGACCGCCAGCCCTTGCGCGCTGCGGCCCTCGCGCTCCATCCGTTGCACGGCGCGCGGCGACAGGGGGCCGGTCTGGATTTGGGGCGCTAGGCCCAGGGCCGTCATTCGCCGCATCAGATAGGTCTGGACCCGCGCGTGGTCGGCGGACCCGACCGGATGGGGCGCGCGGGCGATCTCGCGCACATCGGCCATCGCCCGCGCGGCGGAAAAGGCTTCGGCCGGCGTCGAGACCGGCCGGGGCGCGGGCGTCTGGCTGGCGATCACGGCCAGACCCAGGGCGACGGCCAGCGCCGTGAACAACAGGATCAGCCGCATCGTCTTTTCCCCCTGATCGCGATCGGTCCAGTCAGCCCTGCGCGGACGCCCGGCGCAAGGGGCGACCCGATCAGCGACGCACGCTGTTGCGCGCCGTCAGATTGCCCGCGGCACCGTCGCCGTCGTCGATGCTGGACCCGAAGGGCCAGCCCCGGTCGTCGCTGCAATAGGGTCTGCGCCCCTCGCGCGAGCCGATCACCACCGCGCGCGGCCTGAGCCAGCCGGCGCCGGCGAAGACATTGTCCGTAATCTGATTATAGGACGGCGTCTGGTGGCGGATTACCCCGTCCTCGCCGCAGTTGCGATACAGAAACACCCCCCCGCGCCCGCCCAGCGCCAGCCGATTGCCGACGATGCGATTGGCGCCCGACCCGTCCACGGCGATCTGTTCGCGCCCGGTGCGGATGTCGAAGTCGTTGTCCTGGATCAGGGCGCCGGCGCTCTCGGCGTCCAGATAGATGGCGACCGACGTCGACCGGCCGGAAAAGCGCGAGCGGGTCACCGTGGTCCGCGTCACCCCCGGCCCGACATAGAGGGGAATGGTCCCCACGCCCTGAAACCGCACCCGGTCCATGACGACCCTGATCGGCGCCGCCGACTGGGCCGCCAGCGTATGGCCCGCCGTGCGCGACGAGGCCAGCAGGTCCCGCATCGATCCCCCCGCCCCCATGCCCCAGATGCGGACATTGCCCGTAACGCCGCAGTTGCGGATGGCCACATCGCTGGGCCGGGACCAGCCGTCGCCCTGGCGGCGCGACCAGACGGCCACGGTCGGGGCGCTGGTGGTCGCCTGGCCCGGCGCG
>NZ_DALZQC010000217.1:0-1926 GCF_032017145.1 Brevundimonas sp. | reverse complement strand
CTGCGGATCCGATGGCCCAGCCGACCGCTCCGTCCGCGACGCCGCCGACCACGGCCCCGGACGCCGCCGAACCGACCCCGGCGCCGACCGAACCGAACTGATCGGTCGATAGACGATGAAACAAGGGCGGTCGGGTCATCCCGACCGCCCCTTTTCGTGTCTGAAATCGCGCCCGTTCTTATCATGACGCAGCAAAAAGGGGCGGCTCTCGCGAGCCGCCCCTTCTTCAGGCGATGCCGATGCGATCAGGCGCGACGCTTGATCAGACCCAGCAGGAACAGCAGGATGATGGCGCCGATGGTGGCGATGATGGTCGAACCGATCCAGCCGCCCCAGCTGATGCCCAGGGCGCCGGCGACGAAACCGCCGATCAGGGCGCCGATGATGCCGACGATCAGATTGGTCAGCAGGCCGTGGTTGCGGCCCATGATTTGTTCCGCGAGCCAGCCCGCGACGATGCCGATGATGATCCAGGCGATAATGCCCATGGTGAGAACCTTCCTGTAAAAGCCAAGCTGCCGCTTTAAATGCGCCTCAATCGATCCGGTTGCGCCGTGCGTTCGAGGAATGACGTTTCCCCTGTCGCGCGAACCGGCATGTGGATTGCCGCCAGCGCCGCGAGTCGTCCCGCATCGGGACAGACGTCGCGACGAGGATCACGTCATGGCCGACGACATCGACCTGCATCTGGGCCGCCGCCTGCGCCGGCGCCGGCGCTTGCTGGGCCTGACCCAACAACAGTTGGCCGTTCAGGTCGGCATCCGCTTCCAGCAGATCCAGAAATACGAATGCGGCGCCAACCGCATATCCGCCGCCCGCCTGTGGCGGCTGTCCGAAGCGCTGGAAACGCCGGTCGCCTATTTCTACGACGGCCTGGCCGAGGCGCTGGATCAGGATGCTGCGCCTCTCAAGGGCGGCGAGGCCTTCTTGCGCAAGGAGACTCTGGACCTGATCCAGGCCTATTACCAGTTGGACGAACGGCCCCGTCGTCGCCTGCTGGACCTGGCCAAGTCGCTGCATTCCGACAGCGCCCCGGTCTGAGACGGCTTGCGGGGCGCCCAAGCCGGCGAAAGCGCGGTAAGGGAACGGAATGACCGAATATGAAGCCTTCGCCATCGAACTGGCGCGCGAAGCCGCGCGCGTCACCCTGCCCTTCTTCCGCTCGGACATCGGCCATGTGGACAAGGGCGGCGCGGCCGGCTTCGATCCCGTCACCGAGGCCGACAAACAGGCCGAGGCGGCCATCCGCCGCCTGATCGCCGACCGCTATCCCGACCACGGGATCATCGGCGAGGAGTACGGCGCCGACCGTCCCGAGGCGAATCACGTCTGGGTTCTTGACCCCATCGACGGCACCCGCGCCTTCATCTCGGGCCTGCCGCTTTGGACCACCCTGATCGCGCTGCGCCAGGCGGGGACGCCCACGGTCGGCGTCATCGCCCAGCCCTATCTGGACGAGATTTTCATCGGCGGTCCGTCCGGCGCCCGCCTGCTGCGCGGCGAGACCGAGACGCCCCTGGCTGTCAGGGCCTGCGAGAAGCTGACCGACGCCGTCATCTCCACGACCGACCCCGACATCTTCAACGGCGCGGAACTGGGCGCCTGGACCCAGGTGCGCGCCGCCGCCCGCCTGGCACGCCTGGGCTGCGACGCCTATGCCTATGCGATGGTGGCGGCCGGTAGGATGGACCTGGTGGCCGAGACCAGCCTGAAGCCCTGGGACTGGTCGGCCCTGGTCCCCGTGATCCAGGCCGCCGGCGGCAAGGTCGTCAACTGGCGCGGCGCGGCCCCCGACGACAACGGCCAGATCCTCGCCGTCGGCGACGCCCGCCTGATCGACCAGGCCCTGGTGACGCTGAAACGGGCGGCGATCTAGGATCTGTGGACTCTAGGGATTCCGGATTAGGCTGAAGCGTGATTCAAGGC
>NZ_DALZQC010000216.1:0-1936 GCF_032017145.1 Brevundimonas sp. | reverse complement strand
GCCGTCGCGCGCGAGATCGGCGTCATCGCCCGCGCGGCCATGGCCCTGACGCCCGGCGACATCGCCGGCCGCGACGCCCTGATGGCGCGTGTGGAGGCGCTGGACGGCCTGAAGCCGTCGCCGATTTCAGACGATGTGCACACATTGGACGGTGTTTTTGTTCAGCCGCCGTCCGCGACCCGGCCGCCGTGATCGTCTCCGCCCCGCCGCGCAGGACGGAGGCGGTTCTCAGCCCTCCGACGCGATCTGTCGCAGCGCCTGTTCGAACGCCTGGGGCGGCTGGCCGCCCGAGATCAGATATTTGCCCTCGACCACCACGGCCGGGACCGAACTGACGCCTCGCGACCGCCACAGTTCCTCGGCCTGGCGCACCGCCTGGGCGTAGCGGCCCGAGGCCAGCACCTCGCCCGCCTCGGCCCGGTCCAGGCCCGCCGTCTCCGCCGCCTCGGTCAGGACGCGGGCGTCGGTGATGTTCTTGTTGTCGGTGAAATGGGCGGCGAACAGGGCCTGTTTCAGCGCCTTCTGCTTGGCCGGCGCCGTCTCGTGCGCCCAGTGCAGCAGGCGGTGGGCGTCGAAGGTGTTCCAGATGCGGCTGTCCGGCCCCATCCGCATGTCGAAGCCGACTTCCGCCGCCCGCTCGGTGATCATGGCGCGGTTGGCGGCGGACTGTTCCGGGGTCGATCCGTATTTGCGGGCGATGTGTTCGCCGACGTTCTCGCCCTCGGGCGCCATCTGGGGGTTCAGCTCGAACGGCCGGAAGGCGATGTCGGCGGCGATCCCCTCGGCCTTCAGCGTGTCCAGCGCGGTCTCCAGCCCGCCCAACCCCACCACGCACCAGGGGCAGACCACGTCGGAGACGAAGTCGATCTTGAGGGTCTTGGTCGGAGTGATCGCGGACATGGCGGGGGCCTTCTGGAACAGCGAGTGTTGCGAAGGATATGGGAAGGCGAGGCTTTTAGTGAAGAGTGCTGGTGAGCGAGAGGTGAGCATTTTCCGCGGGCGGCGCGACGACGGCGAGGACGCGACGACGGGGCCAGCGCGGCTCACCTCTCGCTCACTGGCACTCTTCACTCCCACAACCGCCCCTACCCGATCTTCAGGTCCCGAGGCGGCCGGATGCGCCGCCAGCGCGCCTCCACGAAGGCGAAGGCCCCGAACGCCATCAACCCCGCCGCCGTCAGCCCCAGGATCACCGAGCCGCCCGGCTGGGCCTCCAGCGCGTCCAGGGCCGCCGCCGTCGTCGTCACCTCGCCCGAGCGCGCATGAAGCCCCGCCAGAACCACGAAGACCCCCAGCGGCAAATAGGCGAAGCCCCGCGCGGCGTATCCCGCCCGCGCCAGGGCCGTGGCCGTCCCGCAGAAGGCCCTGGGACAGGCCAGTGCTTCGTCGAAGTCGTCGCGGAAGGCCCTGACGATGTTGCCGAGGCCCACGCCCAGCACCGTCAGCCCCGCCCCGATCAGCAGCGCCTCGCCGAACGGCAGGGCCAGAAGGGCGGCGGCCTTCTCCTGGTTCTCGGCGACGCTCTCGGCCTGGGCGGAGGAGGCGTCGGTCGCCTCGGCGAACTCGTCCAGATACTCGAACACCCCCGACGCCAGCACGCCGTAGAACAGGCCGCTGACCGCCTGGCCCGCCCGCGTGGTCCAGCCCTTCAGGTCGGTCCCCTCATGGTCGGCGTCGAACACCGCCTGCAGCACGCGCCAACCGACGAAGGCCCACAGGCCCAGGCCCAGCAGCACCAGCCAGACCTTGCCGAACGGCTGTTGCGCCAGCCAGCCCGCCGCCCCGCTGGTCCCTACCGCCTCGCCGATCCGGTCGGTCGCCGCCAGCAGGGTCAGGGCGCCCGCCGACAGATAGACGAAGCCCCGCGCCCCATAGCCGATCCGCGCCGCCGCCTCGATCAGGACGTGCAGGCGGGGCATGCGGCGCGCCGGGGGCC
>NZ_DALZQC010000215.1:0-1941 GCF_032017145.1 Brevundimonas sp. | reverse complement strand
GCGCGTCGGGGTTCCGTCGCCCACCGCCACACGGCCACGCCGCACCGGCAGCAGACCGCAGGCGACGCGGGCCACCGTGGACTTGCCCGCGCCGTTCGCGCCCAGCAGGGCGTAGACCTCGCCCGCTTTCAGGGTCAGGCTGAAATTCTCCAGCACCCGCCGGTCGTCATAGCCTGCGTCTATGTCGCCGAGCACCAGCGCCGGCGCGACGCTAGACTTCAAGATCGGCCTGCCGGAAGAGATCGAGGACATAGCAGGACAGGGGACTGTCGTAGCCGACCGCCGACGCCGCCTTGGCCAGGGACTGTCGCACCGCCGCGCGCACCCGCCCTTCGCCCCACAGATCGACGAAGGTGGTCATGTCCTGATCCTGACCCACGTCCTTGCCCAGGGCGCCCGTCGTCGAACAGGCGTCCAGCAGGTCGTCGCATAGCTGGAAGGCGAAACCCACCGCCTCGCCGAAGGCGGTCAGTCGGGCCAGAGCGTCTTCGTCGCCACCGCCCAGCAGACCGCCGCCGCGCACCGTCGCCGCGAACAGGGCGCCGGTCTTCAGATTGTTGATCTGACGCAGGGCGACGGCGTCGCGCGTGTCAGGGTCGTCGCGCAGGTCGCGCATCTGACCTTCGGCCAGACCCTCGAACCCGACGGCCTGCGTCAAATGGTCCAGGATGGACAGCCGCGTCTCGGCCGGCAGTCGGCTTTGCAGGATCAGCCGGGTGGACTGGTTCAGCAGGGCCACCGCCGCCAGAACGGCCGCATCCTCGCCGTGGCGGCGATGCAGGGTCGGCTGACCGCGCCTCAGGGCCGCGTCGTCCATGCAGGGCAGGTCGTCCAGCACCAGCGACGCCGCATGGACCATCTCCAGCGCGCAGCCGTAATCCAGGGCGTCGTCCGGGTCGCCGCCGACATGGGCCGCCGCCAGCATGGCCAGCACCGGCCGGACCCGCTTTCCCTGTCCCAGCAGGGCTTCGCGCGCCGCCAGGGACAACAGCCCGTCCTGAGACGGCGCCAGTTCACCGAGACGCGACTGGACCCGCAGCCGCAGATCATCGGGCGCGCAAGGATCGTACGTCAGAGGTCGCTGTGGCCTTGCGTCGACGATCGCCATTCAGTTCTCCTGGTGTCGCCTGACCATCGCGTTGCGACGACGATCCGAACCTCTATGATCGCATACGGCATCACGACCGGTTCGGATGCAACCCGCCAGGAGCCGTTTCCGATGCCCACCGCCGCCGACGCCCTGATCCGGCGCAAGGACGAGCACATCGACCATGTCCGGGCCGGGCGCGGCGTCAGCCGGACGACGTCCGGGCTGGAGGCCGTGCGGTTCGTCCATGACGCCCTGCCGGATCTGGATCACGACGCCATCGACCTGACGGCGCGCTTTCTGGGGCGCGACGTGGGGCTGCCCTTCCTGATCAGTTCGATGACCGGCGGCCCGTCGCGGGCCGAGGCGGTCAATGCGCGCCTGGCCGAGGCGTCCCAGGCGATGGGCGTCGTCCTGGCCGTCGGGTCGCAGCGGGTGGCGCTGGAAACGGACGGCGGATCGGGCCTGGGGGCGGATCTGCGACGCCGGGCGCCCGATGCGATGATCCTGGCCAATCTGGGCGCGGTGCAGTTCGCCCTGGGTTACGGCGTCGATCAGGCCCGAGCGGCCATCGAGATGATCGGCGCCGACGCCCTGATCCTTCACCTGAACCCGCTGCAGGAAGGCGTCCAGCCCGAGGGCGACCGCGACTGGCGCGGGGTGGCGCGCGGCATCGAACAGATCGCCGCCGCCTATCCGGGCCGCGTGATCGTCAAGGAGACCGGCGCCGGCCTGTCGGGGGCGGTGGCGCGGCGTCTGGCGGATATGGGGGTCGCCGCGCTGGACGTGGCGGGGGCGGGCGGCACCAACTGGGGCCTGATCGAAGGCGCGCGGGCGACGGGCGGCCGGGCCGA
>NZ_DALZQC010000214.1:0-1960 GCF_032017145.1 Brevundimonas sp. | reverse complement strand
CGCGGGGGCCACGTTGGGGGCTGCGGCAGCGGCGAGGACGGCCACGGCGGCGAAGGCGGCCGTCTGGCCGGACTGGATCAAAAGGGTCTTGCAGCGCGCCATCGGCGCGTCGGTCAGCAGGCGTCGCATTCGGCGGCGTCTCCAGCGTCTTTACGCTCTGGAATGAAGGGACGCGGCGTTCGATGACGCACGGCGTTCCGTGGAAGGCCGGCTTATCCCCCAGGGCTGGGGCGACTTTGGGGCCTGGTCTGGGCGGCGGATGGTCGCAGGACGGAACCGGGCCGCAGAGACGTTCAGGCGATGATGTCGGGCAAGATGACGTCCTCGATCTTCACGATCTCGTCCTTCAGGGCCAGCTTCTTGCGCTTCAGCCGGGCGATCATCAGCTGGTCCGGCACCGCCGCCTGGCTGAGCGCGTCGATAGAGGCGTCCAGGTCGGCGTGCTCCTGGCGCAGCAGTTTGACGCGGGCATGCAGGGCCGCTTCTTCCTCGCTGATCTCAGGCAGGTCGTCGTTCATCGTCTGTTCCCCGAAGGCGCTTATAGCGACGCCGGCTTCAGGCCGGAAGGGCGTCGGCCAGGCGGATCAGCGCCGGGCGAGGGGTGACGGCGGCCCAGACCCTGGCGGTGGCGGCCAGGCCCTCGATGGCGGGGCGGGGCGGGGCGATGGGCTCTGGCGCCAGCGCTTCCAGCGCCTGCAGAAGATGGCGCTCGGCCTCAAGCTCCAGCGCCTTGACGCGGTTGCGGATCGTCTCGCGCGGGCCGTCGTCGATGTCGGGCACGGGCGCCTTCAGGATGCGGCGCATCGCCCGCAACGGCGTCACCACCACCCCGTCCCAGGCGCGGGCGGTGTCGCAGGCGGCCTCAATCGTCTCCTCGTCCGGCCGACGACCCGTCGCGGCCGCCCAGGCGGACCAAAGCAGCAGGGGCACGTTCTGTTCGTGATGGTCCTGCAGCGCCAGACAGGCGTCGGACACCCCCGGCGCGCCATAGGCGGCGACGGCCCAATCCCACAAACCCATCAGCTCAGGCCCTTCCAGCGCCGCACGGCGTCCCAGTCCAGGCCGAACAGGTCCAGCGCACGACCCACGGACTGGTCGACCATCTCCTGGATCGTGGCCGGTCGGGCATACAGAGCGGGCAGGGGCGGGGCGATGACGGCGCCCATCTCGGCCAGGGCCGTCATGGTGCGTAGGTGGCCCAGGTGGAACGGCGTCTCGCGCACCATCAAGACCAGCGGCCGCCGTTCCTTCAAAGTGACGTCCGCCGCGCGGGTCAACAGGGTCGAGGTCACGCCCGTCGCGATCTCGCTCATGGTCTTGACCGAACAGGGCGCGACGATCATGCCCAGGGTGCGAAACGAGCCGGACGCGATGGTCGCGCCCACATCGGCCAGCTTGTGGACGACGGACGCCTTGGCGGTCAGCGCATCAGGGGTCAGATCGGTCTCCTGCGACAATGTGAGCAGGGCGGCCTTGGTCACCACCAGATGGCTTTCGACGCCCAGATCGTTCAGCGCATCCAGCGTCCGCGCGCCATAGATCGCGCCGGAAGCCCCTGAAATTCCGACCACCATCCGGGGCGGCGGGTTCCGTATGGCTCCGTTCACATCATCGACCATTTTTGCGGTCAGCCTCCAACCTGTCCGGCGAAGCGGGCTGTCACCGGAATGTGATTCCACAGCCTGCCAAACCGGGCGCTCACTCTACTGGTCCCTAACCTGAGGAGGCGCAAGCCATGACCATCGAGGCTCGTATTCGCGAACTGGGTAACCGTCATCGCAATCTGGATCAGACGATCCAGAAAGAACTCGCCCGGCCGTCCGTGGACACGTTGCAGGTCAGGGAGCTGAAGCAGAGGAAGCTTCGGCTCAAGGAAGAGATCACCAGTCTGGAGGCTCGCGCCCACTAGGATCTGTGGACTCTAGGGATTCCGGATTAGGCTGAAGCGTGATTCAAGGCT
>NZ_DALZQC010000213.1:0-2021 GCF_032017145.1 Brevundimonas sp. | reverse complement strand
GACCTGTCTGAGAGGCCGCGAGGCGGCGCGGATCTTCTATGACGAGACCCGCATCTCGCGCGCGGGCGCCATGCCGGCGCCTGTCCGACGCACACTGCTCGGCGAAGGCGGCGTCCAGGGCCTGGATGGCGAAGCGCACCGCGCCCGCAAACGCGTGTTCATGGCTCTTATGTCGCCGGAACGGATCGCGCGGCTGGGCGACCTGTTCGAGGCGGAATGGCGACGCGCGGCCGTTGAATGGGCTGGCCAGGAAGAGATCGTGCTGTACGACGCCCTGCAGCCGGTGCTCACCCGCGCCGTCTGCCGCTGGGCGGGGGTGCCGCTGAATCCCGACGACGAAGCGAAACGGGTCAGTCACCTCAGGGCGCTGTTTGACGCGGCAGGATCGCGGGGGCCTCGCCACCTGTGGTCGAGGTACGCGCGGCGACGCGTCGACGCCTGGCTGGCCTCGATCATCGAGGGCATTCGCGCCGGACGACTGGCGCCGGATCCAGACACCGCCGCCTACGCCTGGGCCTGGGCGAGCGCGGATGATGGCGAACCGTTGGCGGCCCGGACGGCGGCGGTCGAACTGGCCAATGTGCTGAGGCCGACCGTGGCGACCTCGGTCTATATCGTGTTTGTGGCGCACGCGATGCAGGCGCACCCCGCGGCGGCCCGTCTGGCCACCGCGGACGCCGGCCGCCGCCGCGCCTTCGTTCAGGAGGTGCGACGCCTTTATCCGTTTTTCCCGGCGGTGATCGGGCGTGTGCGCGCGCCGTTTCGCTGGCGCAACCTTGACTTCCCGGTGGGTCGGCAGGTGATCCTCGATCTCTATGGCTCCAATCACGATCCTGCCGTCTGGACCGATCCCGACGAATTCCGGCCAGAGCGTTTCATCGACGGCTCCGGGGACGCGTTCGGCCTGATTCCCCAAGGCGGCGGGAACGCCCTGACCGGTCACCGTTGTCCCGGCGAAAGCATCGTCGTCGAATTGATGGAGCGGGCCCTCGGCTTGCTCGCCGGCCTGAACTACCGGCTGCCGGCTCAGGATCTGGAGATCGACTTCCGCCGCCTTCCGGCCCTCCCCAGGAGCGGGTTCCGAATGATGACGCGTCGGACTTCCCCGCGTGAGGGCGGCGCCTGATGTTTGCTCATGCGGGTGGCCGGCGCCTTCGTCCCTCTTTCACTTACAGCGAAGGCTGACGCGATGGCTTCGATGACATCCTATGACCTGGTGATAATCGGCGGCGGGCCGGGCGGGTACCCCTGCGCCATCCGGGCGAGCCAGCTCGGCATGTCGGTGGCGGTTATCGACGACCGGGAACTCCTCGGTGGAACCTGCCTGAACATCGGGTGCATTCCGTCAAAGGCGCTGCTGCAGGCCACAGAGCGGCTGGAGATGGCCCGCAATCTCGAGGCTTTCGGCGTCCTGGTCGACAATGTGCGGGCCGACCTTGCAGGCGTCATGCGGCACAAGGCCAGGGTCGTGACGGAGCTTGGTGAAGGGGTCGCCTACCTCCTGCGCAAGAACAAGGTCACCCGCCTGCAGGGCCGCGGCCGGCTGCTGTCGCGCGACCGTGTGGAAGTGAGCGCCCCGGACGGCAGCTTCGAGGTGCAGGTCCGCAAGGCGATCGTGCTCGCCAGCGGATCGAAAGCGGCGACGTTGCCGGACCTGCCCATCGACGAGCAGCGGATCGTCACCTCGGCGGGCGCCCTCAGCCTGACGGCGGCGCCGCGCCATCTGGCGGTGATCGGCGGCGGCTATGTCGGACTGGAGCTGGGCTCCGTCTGGCGCCGTCTCGGCAGCGAGGTCACCGTCGTCGAGGTGCTCGACCGGATCGCGTCCGGCGTTGATTCAGAGATGTCGACGGCGCTGCACAAGGTGCTCGAGGCCCAGGGCTTCCAATTCTGCCTGGCGCACAAGGTGGTCGGATCGCGAATGGAGGCGGACGACGTCGTCCTTGAGGTCGAGCCCATGGGAGACGGCGCGCGAGGAACCATCAAGGCCGATGTCGTGCTCGTGTCCATTGGCCGACGTC
>NZ_DALZQC010000212.1:0-2024 GCF_032017145.1 Brevundimonas sp. | reverse complement strand
GACCTGTCTGAGAGGCCGCGAGGCGGCGCGGATCTTCTATGACGAGACCCGCATCGTGCGGGCGGGCGCCATGCCGGCGCCGGTCCGCCGCACGCTGCTCGGCGAGGGCGGCGTCCAGGGGCTGGACGGCGAGGCCCACCGCGCTCGCAAGGGCGTGTTCATGTCCCTGATGTCGCCAGCCCGTGTCGCGCGGCTGGGCGAACTGTTCGAAGCGGAGTGGCGGCGCGCGACCGTCGAATGGGCCGGCGAGGAGGACATCGTGCTCTATGACGCCCTGCAGCCGGTGCTGACGCGGGCCGTCTGCGGCTGGGCCGGCGTGCCGCTTGAGCCGCACGACGAAGCGAAGCGGGTCCGTCACCTGAGGGCGCTGTTCGACGCGGCGGGATCGCGGGGCCCCCGGCATCTGTGGTCGAGGCACGCGCGTCGCCGCGTCGACGCCTGGCTGGGCTCGATCATTGAAGACATTCGCGCCGGCCGTCTGTCGCCGGATCCGGACACGGCCGCCCACGCCTGGGCCTGGACCCGCGCCGAGGACGGCGAACCGTTGCCGATCCACACGGCGGCGGTCGAACTGGCCAATGTATTGCGGCCGACTGTCGCGACCTCGGTCTACATCGTGTTTGTGGCGCACGCGATGCAGGCTCACCCGGATGCGGCCCGTCTGGCCGTCGCCGACCCCGGACGTCGCCGCGCCTTCGTCCAGGAAGTCCGACGCTTCTATCCGTTCTTCCCGGCAGTGATCGGGCGTGTGCGCGCGCCGTTTCGCTGGCGCGACCTGGTCTTCCCGGAGGGCCGTCAGGTGGTCCTCGACCTCTATGGCTCCAATCACGATCCCGCACACTGGACTGATCCCGAGGCGTTCCGGCCGGAGCGGTTCAGCGACGGCTCCGGAGATCCGTTCGGTCTCATCCCCCAGGGCGGAGGGGATGCGGCGACCGGTCACCGTTGCCCCGGCGAAGGGATCGTCGTCGAGCTGATGGAGCGCGCCGTTGGCCTGCTCGCCGACCTGAACTACCGGCTGCCGGATCAGGATCTGGAGATCGACTTCCGCCGCCTGCCGGCCCTCCCCGGAAGCGGGTTCCGAATGAAAACGCGTGACGTCGGCCTGAATGAGGACGGCGCCTGATGCTCGTTCCCCGGGCAGGCCGGCGCCCTTCTCTCCCATCCACTCGCAGCAAAGGCTGACGCCATGAGCCGTTCGACGACCTCCTACGACCTGGTGATCATCGGCGGCGGGCCGGGCGGATACCCGTGTGCGATCCGGGCGAGCCAGCTCGGCCTGTCGGTGGCGGTCATCGACGACCGCGAACTGCTCGGGGGGACCTGCCTGAACATCGGCTGCATTCCGTCCAAGGCGCTGCTCCAGGCCACCGAGCGGCTGGAGATGGCGCGCAATCTCGAAGCGTTCGGCGTCATGGTCGACAATGTGCGGGCCGATCTTGACGGTGTCATGCGGCACAAGGGCAAGGTGGTGACCGAGCTTGGCGAAGGGGTCGCCTACCTCCTGCGCAAGCACAAGGTCGCCCGCTTCCAGGGCCGCGGCCGGCTGCTGGCGCGCGACCGGGTGGAGGTGCGCGCCGCGGACGGCGCTTTCGAGGTGCAGGCCCGCAAGGCGGTGGTCATCGCCAGCGGATCGGAAGCGGCGACCTTGCCCGACCTGCCCATCGACGAGCGGCGGATCGTCACCTCCGCCGGCGCCCTGAGCCTGACGGCGGCGCCGCGCCATCTGGCGGTGATCGGCGGCGGCTACGTCGGACTGGAGCTGGGGTCGGTCTGGCGTCGGCTCGGCAGCGAGGTCACGGTCATCGAAGTGCTCGACCGGATCGCCTCCGGCGTCGACTCGGAGATGTCGGCGGCGCTGCACAAGGTGCTCGAGGCCCAGGGCTTCCAGTTCTGCCTTGGGCACAAGGTGGTCGGATCGCGGATGGAGGGCGACGACGTCGTCCTCGACGTCGAGCCCGTGGGCGATGGCGCGCGAGGAACCATCAAGGCCGATGTCGTGCTCGTGTCCATTGGCCGACGTC
>NZ_DALZQC010000211.1:0-2025 GCF_032017145.1 Brevundimonas sp. | reverse complement strand
CCTGGCCCCGCAGGACAGCGCCCTGTTTCCCGCCCTGTCGCCGCGCGAGAACGTCGCGGTGACGGCGCGGCTGTGCGGGGTCGCGCGCAAGGACCGTCGCGCGGCGGTGGATCGCGCCCTCGACCTGACCGGCTGCGGTCCGCGCGCGGATCAGCCGGTGCGCACCCTGTCCGGCGGATGGCGAAGGCGCGCAAACCTGAGCGCCGCCCTGGTCGGACAGCCCCGGCTGCTGATCGCCGACGAGCCGACCGAAGGGGTGGACGCCGCCACCCGCGGCGTGCTGTCCGCCGCCTTGCGCGAAACGGTCACGGCGGGCGCCGGCTGCCTGTTGATCAGCCACGACGCGATCTTCGTGGCCGACACGGCGGACCGGATCGGCATTCTGGCGCAAGGTCGGCTGTTGGCGGAGGGCGCGCCGAACATGCTGTTGCGCCAGGCGTTCGGCGCGGCGCGGTTGCTGAACATCCGCCTGACGCGACCGGCCTCGCCCGCCGCCGGCCAATGGTTCGCCCAGGCCGGACTGACCCCGGCGGACGATGGGCTGGAGTGGCGACGCCTGTGCGAGGACGCGCTCTCCGTCGCCCAGATGCTGGCCGCCGTGGTCGATGGAGAGGGCGGTGAAATCGCGGTGCGGCGCCCGGGGCTGGACGATCTGGTCGCGCATCTGTCGGGGGCGCCGTCATGATGGCTGTCGCCGGCGCATGGGCCAGAGGATTCTGGCGCGACCGGGCCGGGGTGGTGCTGACCCTGCTGCTGCCGCCCCTGGTCTATCTGCTGTTCGCCGCCATCTTCGGCGCGGGCGCGCGGGGCGAGATCGACACCTCGGTCGTCCTTCACGATGCGGCGCGCACCCCCGCGACGGCGGCGATGCACGACGCCCTGGCGCGCGACATGGGCGCCAGGCTCCACACCTTGGAGAGCGCCCAAGACCTGGAACGGGCGGTGATCGACGGACGGGCGGACGCCGGCGTCCTGATCCGCCCCTCGCCCGGACGTCCGCCCCAGATCGTGGTCCTGTCCGCGGCGGGTCGCGACGTGGCGGCGGCGGCGCTTCAGGCGCGGCTGGAGCCGATGGCGGCGGCCTTGTCCGGCCAGGTCGCGCCGCCCATGGCCCGCGTGGCGACGGTTCAGGTAGGGCCCGGCGGCGATGTCCAGGCCGCCTATTACGCCGGGGCGGTCAGCGTCATGTTCGTCTTCTTCGCCGCCATGCACGGGGCGATGGGCGGGCTGGACGAGCGGCGCTCGGGCCTGCAGGCGCGGCTGGCCCTGGCGAGAGGCGGCCTGGCGCCGATCCTGATGGGGCGGGCGGCATGGTTGACGGTGGTGGGGGTGATGCAATCGGCCGCCGTCTTCGTCGCGGCCTGGGCCAGACTGCCCGACCTGGCGCCCTGGCAGGTCGGAGCGGCGATCGTGACGGCCCTCCTGGTCGGCTTCTCGGCGGCGGGCCTGGCCCTGGCCCTGACGGCGGCGTGTCGATCGCGCGAGCAGGCTCAGCCCCTGACCACCTTCGTCGTCCTGCTGCTGGCGGCGCTGGGCGGGTCGATGGCGCCGCGCTTCCTGATGCCGGAGACCTTCCGCGCCCTGGGCTGGATCACGCCGCACGCCTGGGCCATCGAGGCCTATCAGGCCGTGATCTGGCGGGCTGAGTTCTCGCCCGGCGTCCTCGCCGGCTGGGCGATTCTGGCCGGCCTAGGTCTGGCGGGTCTGGCGGCGTCCCTTGTTCTGGAACGGCGGCGGGCGGCGCGCTGACCCTTCAGACGTGCGTCCAAAGCGCCGGACGCGGCGGCGGTTCTCGCCAGTTGTCCAGCGTCTTGCACCACAGGGCGATCAGTCCCCCGCGCCCCAGCAGCATCAGCTTGCCCGCCTTGTCGACCGACGTCCGACCGTCCCAGGCCGCCGGACCGGCGCGCGAGACATGGCGACCGATCGCCCGATAGACGCCGCGCGCCGTGGCGATCGCCCAGGCCGAGCGTGGGTTCAGATCACGCAGCCCCCACCGGGCTGAGGCGTAGAAGGGCTCGGCGG
>NZ_DALZQC010000210.1:0-2028 GCF_032017145.1 Brevundimonas sp. | reverse complement strand
CTGAGGTCGAGGCGGCGGAGCGCGAAACCCGGGTGCTGGCGCCGTCGTCCGGCGAGGTCGGCCGGCGGCTCGCCCAGCCCGGCGAACTGGTCCCGCAGGGGTTCCCGGTCTTCATGCTCACGGACATAGAGCATCCCTGGGTGACGCTCACCCTGCGCGAGGATCAGTTCAGCGGGATTCGACGCGGACAGACTCTGACGGGTCGTATTCCCGCTCTGGAGAACCGCACGGCCCGGTTCCGGGTGACCTTCATCGCTCCCGCCGGAGATTTCGCGACCTGGCGTGCGACCCGGCAGTCGAGCGGCTTCGACGTCAAGAGTTTCGAGGTGCGCGTCGCACCGGTCTCGCGCGTCGACGGGCTGCGGCCGGGCATGACCGTCCTGTTCGACTGGCCGCAATGATCGCGGCGTTTCTCGCCGGCGCCCGACGCGAGATCGCCTTTCTGCGCGGGAGCTTCTGGGATCTGTTCCTCGTCGTCTGGCTACCGCTGGCGCTTCTCGCCCTCGTCGCCGTGCAGATGTCGGCGGGGGTTATGCGCGATCTGCCGGTCGCCGTCGTCGACGCCGACGGCGGAAGCGTCGCTCGCGATCTGGTTCGTCGTCTGGACGCCTCGCCCGGCCTGCACGTGGCGGCCCGCCCCAAGGATATGGCCGAGGCCGAGAGCGTGGTGCGGTCCAACCGCGCCTATGCGATCGTCATGCTGCCGCAAGGGCTCGAACGCGCGGTGCTGCGCGGCGAGGCGGGCAGGGTGCTGGTCTTCTACAACGCCAGCTACTCCACGCCCTCGGGGTCAGTGCTGCGCGAGGTCGGCGCCGTGATCCAGAGCCAGGCCCGGACCCTGGCCGCGCAACAGAGCGCGGCGATCCTCGGCCCGGGCCGGGTGCGGCCGGCGCCGATCCAGGTCCAGAGCCGCATCCTCTACAATCCCCAGGCCAGCTACGAGCTGCAACTGGTCGCCCTGATCCACCCGGCCTTGCTGCATCTGCTGTTCATGGTGGCGGTCGTCAGCGCCCTGGGACGCGAACTGCGAGACGGGACGATCGGCGGCTGGCTGGCCGGGCCGCCGCGCGAGGCCGCTGCGGCGGTCGTGGGCAAGATCGCGCCCTATGTGGCGATCTTTCTCGTCTGGGGCGCCCTGGCGACCATCTATCTCGCGGCGTTTCGCGGCTGGCCGGTTGAAGGCAGCGTCGGCCTGCTCCTGGCGGGCTATGTCGGCCTCTATCTCGCTTATGCGGGTATGGCCACGCTGATCGTCGGCCTGACGCTGTCCATGGGGCAGGCGCTGTCCATGACCGCCCTCTATGCGGGCGCCTCCTTCGCCTTCGCCGGGGCCGTCTTTCCAATCGAATCCGCTTCGGCCTTCGCGCGCGTCTGGAGCGCGCTTCTGCCCTACACCACCTTCGCCCGTCTCGTCGCCGAACAATGGATGATGGGCGCGCCCGCGGCGATGTCGGTCAACCTGCTGCTGATCCTGATGACCTTCGCGGTCGTGGGGTTCGGGCTGGGCCTGCCGCAATATCTGGCCGCCTCCCGCAAACCCGATGTCTGGGGGCGACGTTGATCGGCCGGGCCTTCATCGCGACGTTTCGCGCGGTCCTCGCCGACCGGTCGGCCTTCATGCTGATCGTGGTGTCGACGATCCTCTATTCCTTCTTCTACCCTTCCGCCTATTCCGGCGAGGTCGCCGTCCGGATCCCGGTCGCCGTGGTGGATCTGGACAACACCGGGGCCAGCCGTTCGCTGGTGCACAAGCTCTCGGGTCTGCAGCAGGCGGATCTCGTCGCCCGCCTGCCGTCGCCCGAGGCGGCGGACGACTGGTTGCGGACGAGAGGGGCGGGGGCGATCGTCGTCGTGCCTGCGGGGTTCGAACGTCGCATCCTGACCGGCGGGCAAGGGACGGTGGCCCTCTATGGCAACGGCGCCTATCTGCTGCGCAGCAGCACGGCGCTGGCCGGCATAGGCGCGGCGATCACGGCCGAGGCGGGCGAGGCCGCCGTCGATCAGGCGATGGCGCAGGGCGCGCCGGCG
>NZ_DALZQC010000209.1:0-2038 GCF_032017145.1 Brevundimonas sp. | reverse complement strand
CTGAGCGGCCAGGGCGGCGGTCTGGGCGGCGGCGGCGGCGGTCGTGGTTTCAGCCACGCTGGCATCCGCCGCGCGCAGTTCAGCGGCCGCCGCCTCGGCCGCAAGCCGGGCGTCGTTCCAACGGACGTAGAGCAGGGCGGCCTGAAGGGCGCGAATCTCGGCCGAGATCTTCTTGTATTTCTCGGCCTGACGGGCTTCGCGCTTCAGGCGGTTCAGCGCTGTCTCCAACTCGCGGCCGATGTCGTCGAGGCGTTCGAGGTTGGTCTCGGCGGCCTTCAGGCGCAGTTCGGCTTCGTGGCGGCGGGTATGCAGACCGGCCACCCCGCCCGCCTCTTCCAGAATGCGGCGGCGGTTCTGGGGCTTGGCGGCGATCAGTTCGCTGATCTGGCCCTGACGCACCAGGGCGGGCGAGTTGGCGCCGGTCGAAGCGTCGGCGAACAGAAGCTGGACGTCGCGGGCGCGCACTTCCTTGCCGTTGATGCGGTAGGTCGAGCCCTGGCCCCGGTCGATGCGGCGCGACACCTCCAGAATGGGGCTGTCGGTGAAGGGCTGGGGCGCGCGGCGTTGCGCGTTGTCGATGGTCAGGCTGACTTCGGCGTGGCTGCGCGGGGGACGGCCTGCGGCGCCGGCGAAGATGACGTCGTCCATGCCCTGGCCGCGCATGGCCTTGGCCGAGTTGGCGCCCATGACCCAGCGCAGGCTTTCCAGCACGTTGGACTTGCCGCAGCCGTTGGGGCCGACCACGCCTGTCAGGCCGGATTCGATCTGGACCTCCGCCGCATCAACGAAGGACTTGAAGCCGACCAGCCGGAGCCGCTGGAACTGCATGGACCTAGAGCGTCAACGACGCAGCAACGGGTCGATGGCGGCCGACAGGGCGTCCAACGAATGGTCGGCGACCAGGGCGCCGTTGACGAACAGGGTGGGGGTGCCGGTCACGCCCGCCGCCTCGGCGCCCGCGATCTGGGCTTCCAGCGTCGCGCGGGTGGCGGGGGCCTGCAGGCAGGTCTCGATCTCGGCGCGGGTCCGGCCGCTGGCGGCGACGCCGGCGGTGAACCAGGGTTGAGCCCCGGTTGTGGCCAGGTTCGCCTGATCGCGCATGAAGACCGAGGCCACGTCGAAATACTTGCCCGGCGCGGCGCACAGGGCGACGGCCGCCGCAGCGGCGGCGACATTGGCCGGCTGGGTCGGCAGGTTGCGATGGACCAGCCGCACCTTGCCCGTGTCGATGTATTTGGCCTTGAACGCCGGCAGCACCGTGTTGTGGAAGTCCGCGCAGTGCGAGCAGGTGAAGGAGGCGTATTCGATCACCGTCACCGGCGCATCCGCCCGACCCAGGACGTGATCCTGGGCCGTGACGGGGGGCGGCGCCTCGGCCGCGAACGTCGCCGGCGCCGCGCCCATCGACAGGGCGGCGGCGAAGGACAGGGCCAGGACGGCGCGGCGGATCATCGGCGTCGCCTTACTTGGCCAGAGCGGCGTCGATGGCGTTGGACAGGTCGGCCAGGCTGGCGCCCTCGCCGCCGGGGGTCAGGATCTGCTGATCGTTGACGTAGAAGGCCGGGGTGCCGGTCACGCCCTGGGTGCGGGCGAACTGGACGCGCTTCTCCATGGCGGCGACGGCCTCCTTGTCGGTCACGCAGTCGTTGAACTGCTGCTCGGACAGGCCGGCCGCCTGGGCGGTGCGCAGCAGCCAGTCGCGGGGCGAGGAGGTCAGCATCTCCTGCTGGGTCGCCATCAGCTGGTGGACCACGTCGAAATACTTGTCCTCGCCGGCGCAGCGCGCGACCAGGAATCCGGCGGTGGCGGCGTCGACCGGCGGGGTCGGCAACTCACGGAAGATGTAGCGGACCTTTTTGGTGTCCACATATTTGGCCTTGAAGGCCGGCCAGGTGTTCTTCTGCCACAGGGCGCAGTGGGGGCAGGTGACGGAGGCGTATTCGACCACGGTGACCTTGGCGCCTTCCGGCGCGCCCAGGCTCATGTCGCCCTCGGCCGCGCCCTTGGCGCCGCCGCACGCCGCCAGGGCCATGGTCAC
>NZ_DALZQC010000208.1:0-2089 GCF_032017145.1 Brevundimonas sp. | reverse complement strand
GCGCCAGCGCGCCGGCGCCGGACGGCGCGATCTGGGTGGTCGCCGACCTGACCCAGGGCGCCGCCAACCAGCCGATCAAGGGCGCCCGCGACGTGGCCCTGCTGAAATACGATTCCGGCGGAAACCTGCTCCAGACCAAGCTGCTGGGCGCCGCATCGACCGCGAACGGCTTCTCCATCGCGGTGGACGCCGACGGCCGGGTCGCGGTGGCGGGGTCCGTCACGGGGGCGCTGGAGCCGGGCAAGAGCGGCGACGTCGCCAACACCGCCGACAGTTTCGTCACCGTCTTCGACGACGACGGCAAGGAGTTGTGGACCCAGCGACGCGGCGCCAAGGCGGCGGACGAGGCGACCGAGGTCAGCTTCGGCGCGGACGGCATGGTCTATGTCGCCGGGCGCTCCAAGTCCGCCATGCCGGGCCAGTCGGCCCTGGGCGGCTGGGATTCCTATCTTCAGACGTTCCAGGAAAAGCCGGCCAAGATCAACGGCCCGGACGTCGGGGTGAACGTCTCGACGCTTCAGTTCGGCACCGATGGCGACGATTCCGTCCAGGCCATGACGGTGTCGGGGTCCGACATCTACACCGCAGGGGTCGAGGACGGACGCGCCATCGTGCGCCGCTTCACCCTGGACGGGGCCGGCGTGCCGACCCTGGCGGCGACGCGCGACCTGGGGCTGGCCAGCGGCTCCATCGCCGGGATCTCGGTCGAGGCCGGCCAGGTCGTGCTGACGGGACAGACGGACAATCCCGCCCTGGACATCGGCGCGGTGACCAACGCCCACGCCGGCGGGACCGACGTCTTCGTGGCCAGGCTGTCGACCGATCTGCAATCGGCCGCCGGCGACCGGCTGACCTATTTCGGCGGGTCCGGCAATGACACCGCCGCCGACGTCAAGATCAAGGACGGCAAGGTCTGGATCACCGGCACGAACCGCGACGCGGGCGCCGCAAAGACAGATCCGACTAGGGCCTATCTGGCGCGGCTGGACCTGGCCACCGGCGCCGTCGAATACAATCAGACCTGGCGCGGGGAGGGCGACCAGGTCACCCCGACCAGCCTCAGCATCGTCTCCGGCGGCGCCAGCGTTCTGGACCGGCTGGGCCTGCCGCAGGGCGAGATCATGCAGGCGGACTCCAAGCTGCTGACCGTGGCCACATCGGCGCGTGTCGGCGATCAGTTCAGCATCTCCCCGGCCGGCGGAGGGCGCGCCGTCGCCGTGACGATCGAGGCCAAGGATACGCTGGACACCCTGGCCAAGAAGATCATGACGGCCTCCAACCGCCAGCTGAAGGCCACCGTCATCACCGATTCGCGCGTCGTGCCGCCGGTGCAGCGTCTCCAGATCGTGGCCGCCGACAACAAGGACGGCGCCGTCATCTCGGCCGGGGCGGTGGGCAAGGACGCCTTGGCGGCGCTGGGTCTGTCGCCCGGCTTCGTCGGCAAGACAGGCGACAAGTCGGCCAAGACCTATGGGCTGAACCTGCCCAACACCCTGAACCTGAACGACCCGGCCGGCATCAAGGCCGCCATCGACGCCCTGGCCCAGGCCATGACGGCGGTGCGTTCGGCCTATCGGTCGCTGGGGCCGCAGACGGCGCCGACGACCAACACCCAGACGGGCGGCGGCTCCTCCACCGCCTATCAGCAGACCCAGGCCGCCAACTTCCAGGCCGCCCTGAACCGCCTGACGGCGTGACGCCGCGCAAGCGCGCCCAAGGCGGTTGACGCCCGGCTCGCGCTTGGCCTTATTGGCCTTCCCTTCAGCGAAAGCCCGTTCATGGCCCTTCCGAAAGACAACCGCGTCATCCTGGCGGTCGGCGCCGGCGTGGTGATCGTCGCCGCCGTCGTGCTGGCCCTGATCTTCACCGGCGGCGACAAGCCGACCGAGGCGCCGCCGGCGTCCAAGGGCGGGCTGGTGGTCAATCTGGCCGAGGCGCCCAGTCTGGAGCCGACGCGCGAACTCCGCTGCTTCGTCGATGGCCAATTCGTGGGTATGGCGACCCTGGCCGACTGCGCGCGCCGCAACGGCCTGGCGACGGACGCGCTCGACGTCGGGCTGGATTCGACCGGCGCCCTGGCCGCCGCGCC
>NZ_DALZQC010000207.1:0-2210 GCF_032017145.1 Brevundimonas sp. | reverse complement strand
ACCCTGGTCTCCGCCGTGTTTTTCGTCGCCCCGATCGCTGACGCCGCGACCTGCGCCCCAGAGACGACCTCGGCTCACGCCATTGTCGCTCAGGATGCAGGCGATAGCGACCAGGGCGACCTTGGCGGTGGGCACGGAGTCTGCACCCACGGCCACTGCCACCACAACGGAACCGCCCGTGCGGATGTCGCCGACGACATCGCGATGCAAATCCACGCAAGGCCGGTTCACGCCTTCCCCTCGAGTGATTTTCCGTCGTCGATCTCGCCCGACGGCCTGAAGCGTCCGCCCAGAGTCTGACACGACGTCTGCGCCGCCGTGCGCGCGATCTCGTGTCAAATTTCTGGAAGATGAATCATGCCTCCCTCACATCGCAGGCCGCCGCGTTTCGCGGTCGGCTGCGCGCTGGCCGCATTTGCGGCCGTGCTGGCCAGTCCCGCTTGGGCTGACCCCGCTCCGTCGTTCGCCGAGCTGCTCGCCCAGCTCGATCAAACCCCGGCCACCCTTGAAGCCGGCGCCCTGTCCGACGCCGCTGAAGCGCGTGTCCGCCAGGCCCGTGTCAGGCCTAATCCGACGATCGCTCTCGACGCCGAAAACGCGTTCGGCACGGGGCCCTTCTCAGGCTACGCCAACGCAGAAACCACCTTGTCGATCAGTCAGGACCTTGAGCTCTGGGGACGCCGAACCGCGCGGGTGAATGT
Source organism: Brevundimonas sp. (assembly GCF_032017145.1). GTDB lineage: Bacteria > Pseudomonadota > Alphaproteobacteria > Caulobacterales > Caulobacteraceae > Brevundimonas. The sequence goes on along the minus strand of NZ_DALZQC010000207.1, from coordinate 1,509 downwards.
CGCCCGCGCGGAAGCCGGAACCGCGGCGCTGCAACGGGACCTCGCCATCATCGACGCCGCCGGACGACTCGCACAGGTCTATGCCGATGCGGAAGCCGCTCAACGGCGGGCCGTGCTCGCCGAGGAAAGCCTTACCTTGACCATCGCCGATGCGAGGGCCGCCCTCGTTCTTGTCGAAGAAGGCCGTGAGCCACTGCTGCGCGGCATCCAGGGTGAAAGCGAAGCGGCTGCGGCGCGTGCCTCGCGCGATGAGGCCGTCGCGGAGCGCGACGCGGCCTTCGCGCGACTGACCGCAGTCGCCATGCTGGCGGCTCCGGTGACGACCATCGACGCCAGCCTGCTGGACCTCGCGCCTGCCGCCACCTTCGCGGCCCCGGCGGATGCGCCGACCGTTCGCGTCGCCGAGGCTCACCGCGCGGCCGCCGAACGCCGGATCGACGTGGAGCGAATCCGCTCGCGCCCGGACATCAACGCCAGCGTCGGTGTCCGTCGATACGAGATGGAGGACGCGACGGCGTTGACTTTCGGCGTCAGCATGCCGCTGCCCCTGTTCGACCGCAACCGCGGGAACATAGACGCGGCGCAGGCCGACTTCCGGGCTGCGGACGCGCGGCTTCTTGGAGCCCGTCAGGAAGCCCAGGCCGATCGCGCCGCGGCGCGGGCGCGGCTTGCCGCCTCCGTCAGCCGGGTCTCCGCCGCCGATGCAGGGGTGGCGTCCGCTGAGGAAGCCTACCGTCTGTCGCGGATTGGAACCGAAGCCGGGAGGATCTCCCAGCTCGAACTGCGGGTCACACGCACCGCCCTGATCTCAGCTCGGACTTCGGCCGTCGATGCACGCCTTGCACGTGTCCAGGCCGAGATTGAACTCGCGCGCCAGGACGGCCGCGCCCCCTTCCAAGGAGCCCAATGATGCGCAAGCGCACATCCAACAAGACGTTGCTGATCGGCGGCGCCGCCGCCGTCGTTCTGCTTGGCGGAGGCGGGCTGTTCCTGCTCACGCGCGGGCCGGACGCCGCTCCAGCCGCCGCCGAGGGTGAGGCGGGTCACGCTGAAGAAGAGGGCGCTCATGCCGAGGGCGAAGCCGGCCACGAAGGCGAGGCCGAAGCGCCGGAAGGCTTCGTCGCTCTGAGCGCGGCCCAGGCCCAGGCCGCCAACCTGATCGTGGTCGGCGTCGGTCGGGGAGGGGGCGCCGAAACCCGGCTCTCCGGGCGGGTCGAGCCCATGGTCGACGCGCGCGCCGCTGTGGCGGCGTCCGTCGGCGGGCGGGTCGAGCGGGTTCTCGTAGCTCCGGGCCAGTCGGTCCGGATCGGTCAGCCCCTGGCGAGCGTCGTCAGCGGTGAAGCGGCGACGTTCCGCGCGGACGCAGACGCGGCGGCCGCCGAAACTGAAGTGGCGCGCCAGGCTTATCAACGCAACCGCAATCTGGCGGACCAGGGCGTTGTCGCCCGACAGGAGGTCGAGGCGTCCCGCGCGCAACTGCTCAGCGCCGAAGCCGGCGCCCGCGCCGAT
>NZ_DALZQC010000206.1:0-2227 GCF_032017145.1 Brevundimonas sp. | reverse complement strand
CGGCTTGGGAGAGGGCTCGGGCGCGATGACACGGGCGGGCGGCGGCGGGGGCGGGGGAGGCGGGGGCGGGTCCACCAGTTCCACCATCACCAGCGGCGGCTCCGAAACCTCGGGCGCCGTCGGGGTCTGGATGGTCATCAGCAGACCCAGGCCCAGGTGCGCCGCCAGTATGGGCGTCGCCGCCAGCGCCCATCGCCGTGTCCGCGCCGGTTTCAATCGCCGATCCGTGATGAGGCCGACAGCCTTGGTCGCATGGTCATCGCAACGAAACGCCTGTAAAAAATCACGACGCGCTGTTGAAAACATTCGGGCGCGTCAGGAAAGAGGCGCAGGCCCAATACAACTGCGCGACGTTTCAGATTGCGTTGAGATCAGCCGGCCCGCCGTCCGGCATCGCCGTCGGCGGACCAACGTCGCATCTCGCGCGCCGGTTCCATGATCAGACGAAAAACGTCGAAACACGCCCGTTCCCTTATGGTCAAGCTGACATCTTCCTGCCCAACGCACGTCATTACTCCGCCTTTCAGCCTACGCCATTTTCATCTGGCGCATGAACTGGGCGTGGCGCCCCCGGCAAGAAGGAGACAGAACTTGAGCAGATCGAAACTCAGGACGGCGGTCGTCGGCGGCGCCCTCATCGCCCTCGGCTTTGCGGCCAGCGGCTGCGCCAGCCATCGTTTCGTGCGTGATCAGGTCGAAGTCGTCGACAACCGCGTGACCACGGTCGAAGGCACGGCGGGCCAGGCGCTGCAACGCGCCAACGACGCCCACAAGCTGGCCGAGGGCAAGTTCCTCTATCAGGTCGTCCTGTCCGACGATTCCGTGAAGTTTCCCACCGACGCTGCGGCCCTGTCGCCCGAGGCCGAGCAGCGTCTGGCCCAGTTCGCCCAGCGTCTGCAAAGCGAGAACCGCAACGTCTATCTGGAAATCCAAGGCTATACCGACTCGACCGGCACGCCCGAGCATAACGACCAGCTGGGCGAACAGCGCGCCGAGGCCGTCCGTCGCTTCCTGAACCGTCAGGGCGTGGCCCTGAACCGGATGGCGACCATCTCCTATGGTCAGGAACAGCCGGTGGCGTCCAATGACACGCCCGAGGGCCGGTCGCAGAACCGCCGCGTGACCATCGTCGTCCTGGCCTGATCGGCCTCCACGTCGACCATCGGAACGGCGGCCGCTGCGTAGCGGCCGCCGTCTTCGATTCTACAGGCTGTCGAAGAAGCGCGGAACGGCGACGGTCGCCGGCCCATAGACGCCCTCGTCGAACAGGTGCGCCCCGGCGGTGGGCTCCAGATTGATCTCCACCGTCCGCGCGCCCGCATTCCGCGCCGCCTGCACGAACCCCGCCGCCGGATAGACCGCGCCCGACGTGCCGATCGACACGAACAGGTCGCAAGCCGCCAAGGCCGCCTCGATCCGATCCATGTGCAGCGGCGTTTCCCCGAACCAGACGATGTGCGGCCGCATCCGGCCCTGCGGGTGGTCGAGCGACGGCTCGTCCGCCGCCATGTCGCCGGGCCAGTCGCTGACCACGCCTGAACGAGTGCAGCGCCCCTTCAGCAGTTCGCCATGCATGTGGATCAGTTCGAACCCCGGGGCGGGCGGCGATGCCTCGTGCGCGCGGTCGTGCAGATCGTCGACGTTCTGGGTCACCAGCATGAAGTCGCCTTCCCAGCGCGCCGCCAGATCGGCCAGGGCGCGATGGGCGGCGTTGGGTTCAACCTCGGCCAGTTGGCGACGGCGCTGGTTGTAGAAGTCCTGAACCAGGGCGGGGTCGGCGGCGTAGCCTTCCGGCGTCGCGACGTCCTCGACCCTGTGTCCGCACCACAGCCCGTCCGACGCCCGAAAGGTCGGCACGCCGCTCTCGGCCGATATGCCGGCGCCGGTGAGGATGACCAGGTTCATGGAGCGGCAGCGCCTCTGACGGGACCGAAACGGGAAGGGGCGATGTTAGGCGAAAAATGCGTCAGTTTCGTCTGACCGAGGTTGCATCGACATTCAGTCCTAAATCGTCATTCCGGGGCGTCCGTAGGACGAACCCGGAACCCAGGAGGCTGGCGACCCGGCGCCGACTACGTTCAGTGACGACGTCGAAGCCCTGGGTTCCGGGTTCTTCGCTTCGCTCCGCCCCGGAATGACGATCGAAGATTTCGGCCCGCTGAATGTCGATTGATCCTAGGTTCTGTGGACACTTATCGCATCCATAAGATGGTTGCGGCGAGGTGCA
>NZ_DALZQC010000205.1:0-2268 GCF_032017145.1 Brevundimonas sp. | reverse complement strand
GCCGCCGCCCTGCGCGCCGCCCGGCTTCAGGCGGACCGCAAGTCGCCGCTGACGGGGCCGGCGTTGTGCAGCGGGTTCAGGTTTTCGGGCGACAGGGTGGCCAGATAGACGCCGCCGGGCGCCTTTCGGAAAATATAGACCCAGTCCGGGCGCTGGGCCTCGATCAGGGCGACCTCTTCGGCGAGGTCCAGCGACGGCGGCGGGCCGCCCATGGCCAGCACCCACAGGCTTTCCTTGTCGGGTGCGGTGGCGAAGACGGCCCCCGTCGACATCCCTGCCCTGCGCGCGATGTCGCGCACGCCGGAGGGGAAGTAGCCGGTGTTGGTGAAGGCGAAGCGCGCGGCCTCGATTACGCGAAGGGCTGTCAGCTCCTTGGAGATTTGGCGCTTGCCGCGGCGCGTGCCGTCCGGCTCGGTCAGCGGCACGTTGGCGTTGGTGACGACTAGGGGCGCGTTCATGCCTCGGCCTCCCCGATTTCGCGCGCTTCCTCGCACGTCAAAGTGTGGTGTTCAGGCTCGTCGATCTGACCGCAGGAAATGCAACGGTGCGTGCCGTCGCGCACCGGCCCTGGATAAGGGATGACACGTCGAAACTGACCGAAGTCGCCGAGGGTGATGGTCTGAACGGGGTCACGGAACCGGAACGGCGCGCCGTTCAGACCAGTGATGTTGTAAGGGTGGAGTTCATCGACGCCAGACTTGGAGACGAAGAAGCCGCTTGCGCGCTCGTCCCAGTGATCGAAGGTGACGGTGATCTGACGAGACGATCCGTGGCCCCTCATGCGTAGCCGGTCGCCCTTCTTCAACACCGGCAAGGCGCGGATGTAAGCGCGGGCGCAGTGTTCGCGCTGATAAGGGGTCATGCCATCGGCTCCCAGGCCAGCAGGGTGCGAACCGAGAACGGGACCTTGGCGCCGCCGACCGAGGCCCACAGGTGGGCGTAGTCGTCATAGCCCAGGGCGACGGCCAGCTTGTCGCCCGCGTCCGCCCGGTCATGCGGGCTGCCCTGTTCGGCGTTGGTCAGCAGGGCGTGGACGCCCTCGACCGAGCCGGGCCGGGCCTCGGCGCTGACGATGCGCTGAACGCCTTCGGCATTGAAGACGACTTCGGCGTTCAGGATGCAGCGCAGGGTGGCGACGTGCCGGATCGGGTTTTCACGGTTGCGGGCGATCATCAGATGAATGCGCGAGCCGGGGCAGCCATGTTCGTTGGTCGCGCCGGCGCGACGCGGCTTCTGCAGCATGCCCAGGCGCTTGCCGCGCAGGATGGCGGATTGGTCCGTGTCGGACGGGAGGGTGTAGGCGACCATCAGTCTTCTCCTCGGTGAGGCCAGCCCTGGATGGCGATGACCACGGCGGCAAGGACGGCGAGCGTGACCACGCTCCGGGCGATGATTTCGGCGATCTGGACGGCCATCAGAACGGCGTCCCCCGTTCGTGCGGCAGGACGTCGGGCGCGCTTTCAATCACGGCGATGTCCAAAGTGTCGGTTTCAATGCTGTTGCCGGTGTTGGCGCACATCAGTGACCACGCGACATCGACCTCTTGCAGATGGCCAGCCGTGGGGTCGCCGCACGTCGCGTCACTGGTGCGCAGCTTGATAACGGTCATGCGATGCCCGCCGGATTTGAGGCGAACGACATCGCCGACCGCGAAAGTGTGCGGCTGAAGAGGATCGCGCAGCGGTTCAAGCGCGTGCATTTGCAAGAACGCCATGGCGTCTTCGTCGCCCATAGTCGCGCCAACGATCTGACGGCCCGCAGGCAGGCTCAAGAGGGCCACGGTCAACTCCCCCGTAGCGCTCTTGTGGGTGACCTCCATCGCCCTCACCGTTCGGTTCTGGCGGCGGATTTTCAGTGTGCGGCTTGAGACGATCATTACGCCGCCTCCGCCGTCGTCGGCATCGCGTGGCGCGGTCGGAAGAAGTCGCCGAGCTTGCCGGTTCTGCGGTCGATGTGGCGGGCGATCCCGAAGACATCGTGCGCCAAGTTGAAGTTGTCCGCCGCCGCCAGCCGGACCAGGTCCAGGGGGCAACCGTTCGCATGGCAGGCGGTCAGGTCCATTTCGGTGGACAGGCGGTCCAGGACGCCGTCCTGCGCTTCCACGATGGCCTCGGTCCGATCCACGATGGCGTCGATCAGGGCGGCGTCCTCGTCGGACACGTCGAATGAAACAGTCATCAGGTCAGGCTCCGTTGCAAAAGAAGGGCGGCGGTCGCGGCCGAGGCGGCGGCGGTGCGCAGGGCGGGCGCCAAGGACGGCGCGGCGGGG
>NZ_DALZQC010000204.1:0-2273 GCF_032017145.1 Brevundimonas sp. | reverse complement strand
TGACCTGGGGCGGTCAGTTCGAGAACCTCAAACGGGCCGAACAACGGCTGGGCCTGGTTATTCCGATCGTCTTCGTCCTGATCGGTGTGCTGCTGTTTATGGCTCTGGGGTCGTTCTCCGAGGCTGGGCTGGTCTTCGCCTGCGTGCCCTTGGCCTTGATCGGCGGCGCCTTGGCGCTTCTCATGCGAGGGATGCCGTTCTCGGTGTCTGCGGCCGTTGGCTTCATCGCCGTCTCGGGTGTGGCGACCCTGAACGGACTTGTTTTGATGCAGGCCATTCGCGAGCGATTGCAGGCGGGGCTCGCGCCCCGGGACGCGGCGATCGAAGGGGCGTCCAGCCGATTGCGTGCGGTGTTGACGACAGCCTTGGTCGCCATTGTCGGCTTCATCCCGATGGCGCTCGCCCACGGCGCGGGGGCCGAGGTTCAGAAGCCTCTGGCGACGGTCGTCATCGGCGGCCTTCTGACCGCGACGGCCCTGACCCTGCTGGTCCTGCCGACCTTCGCGGCCAAGGCGGTGCGTCATCGCAAGGACGAGGGGGTTGAGGATTGATTGCTCGCACTCAGGATGACCGTCAGCAGCGACGCACGTTGCTGACGGTTCTCGCGCTCAACGCGGGCCTGGCATTAGCGCTCGGGATCGGCGGCTTGTCCGCCGATTCCAGCGCTCTGCTGGCCAATGCAGTGGACAACGCCTCGGACGCTGCTGTCTATCTGATCAGCTTTCTCGCGATCGGTCGGCCTGGTTCGTGGAAGCGGGGGGCGGCGCGCCTCTCGGGCGTCATGCTCCTTATCTTCGGCGCTGGCGTCCTTCTGGACGCGGGTCGTCGATTCCTCATCGGGACCGAACCGATCGGCCCGACCATGATGGGACTCTCGGTCGTCGCAGCGATCATCAACCTGATCTGCCTGCAGTTGATCCGCCGTCAGCACAGCGGCGACGTCAACATGAAGGCTGCCGAGACGTTCAGCTTTAACGACTTCGCCTCCAACGGGGGAATCCTCGTCGCCGGGGCCCTGGTGCTCTGGCTCGGCCAGGCGTGGCCGGACCTCGTCGTCGGCGTCCTCGTGGCCGCCATCGCGTTGAAGGGCGGCGTGGATATCCTGCGCGATGCGGCTAAGGATCGTCCGGCTGAGGGGGAGGGGCAATGATGCCGCTCGAGCCCTCCGACAGCGTCTCCAAGCCCGCAAGCCCCGCTTTGTCCGGCTCCTCGCCCCCTGATGACGCCTGTCGATCAGCGGTCGATATCCAATCCGTTCAACGATGGCGCAAGGCGGGCATTCTCGTCGGGGGCCTGCTTCTTGTCGTCTGCGCGGCGCTCGTCACATCCTGGCCCTTGCTCGAACATCCTGTCGAGCATCTGGGCCTGATCGCCATCATGGTTTGCATCATCGGTCGGGCTTGGTGTTCCCTTTACATCGGTGGCCGCAAGAAACAGGAGATCATATCCGCAGGACCGTATTCGGTCAGCCGCAATCCGCTGTACGTCTTCAGCTTCATCGGCGCGTTTGGCATCGGCGCCCAGTCCGGCAGCCTTAGCGTCGGTTTGGTCTTCGGATTAGCCTGCTGGGTGGTGTTTCGCATCGTGGTCGGCCGCGAAGAACGCTTCCTCTCCGACGCCTTTGGACACGACTACCAAGCTTACCGTGAGCGCACCCCTCGGTTCCTGCCCAAGCTCTCCCTATGGCGCGACGAGGCGGAAATCATGATCCGGCCGGTATTCTTCGTCCGCACGGTGCGCGACGGCTTCGTCTTTCTCCTAGCGCTTCCGCTTTTCGAAGCGATTGAGCAGCTCCAGCGGCTCGGGGGCTTTAATGCCGTCGTGCCCGTGCCCTGAGGTCGGGAGAACCGGGATGACCACCTGCGAGCGGATCGCGCTGGAACCCGCTGGCCCGGCGCGCCTTCGCCCGTGTCGCTATCCCGCCCCCTCGATCGCGGCGGTCGCCGCAAGCAGCCGCGATTCCCAACCCGCAACGGGACCCTATTTATGACCAGCACAACACTGCCGGACCATCTCCACACCAAGTCCGAGGAGCACGATCACGGTGGCGTTCTAGGCTCCAATACGGAGCTGATCTTCGCCCTGACAAGTGGCCTTGCTCTGGGCCTTGGATTCGCCCTCGAGAAACTCGCAACGGGCCTTCCCGCTTGGATTCCCCTCGGGCGTCGCCCGTGCGGCGCGCGCCGGTGTCCTGATCAAGGGCGGCGCGCCGTTGGAGAACCTCGGCTCGCTCAACGCCATCGCCTTCGACAAGACCGGCACCCTGACCGAGG
>NZ_DALZQC010000203.1:0-2309 GCF_032017145.1 Brevundimonas sp. | reverse complement strand
GCGCCGATGGCGAAGGCGACGACGCCGTTCGGGGCCACCTCGACCAAGGTGTCGGCGGATGCGAAGGCCAGGCCAAGAAGACGGGTCGTCAGCGTCATGAGGCCATGCTGATCCACATGCGCTTAAAAAATCGGCAATGCCCGATCAGGCCATGCGGTTGAAGGCGACGGCGCGTCCGTCGCCCACGGCCGCGCGGCCGTCGGCGGCATAGGCGCTGGGCGGCGTGCGGGCGGCGGTGACTTCTGCGGCGATGGTGCGGACCAGCCCTTCGGAGATCTGGCGCGCCGCCTCGACGGCGCGGGCATGGGCGTTCAGCACGGTGTCGAACACCCGCGTGGCCTCGACCAGGGCCTTGCGGTCGTCCAAGGGCGCGTCGCGCAGCAGGGCGGGGTTGGCCTTCACATGGGCGGTGTCGCGCCGATACAGATTGGCCATCTCCTGGGTCTCGGCCAGACCGGCCGCGACGTCCTGGGGGCGGCGGTCCGCAAAGGCCTGGGTTTCGGCCGACAGCCGATCGGTGAGCCGTTTGGTCAGGACGATCAGCTGGCGCACGCGCGCCTGGGCCAGTTCGCTTTCGCTCATCGCCGGCCCTCCTGCATCTTCAACATTTCGGACATGACCGGCCCGCTCAGGCCGATCCCGCCGGCTTCCACGGTGGTCTTGGCCATTTCGTCCAGCATGAAGCTGCGCCAGGTCGCCTCGGCCTGACCGCCGCCGAACAGGCCGTCGGTCGACAGGCCGTCGAACATCGGTTTCAACATCTGTGAAATGAAGGTGGCCTCGAAGGCTTTCGCGGTTTCCTGGATCTTGTCGCGATTGGCGGCCGTGGGCGCGGCGACGGCGGGACGCAACAGGTCGGTGGAGACGGTCAGGTCGGTCATGCTCACATCACCTCGATGTCGGCCTGCAGGGCGCCGGCGGCCTTGATGGCCTGCAGGATGCTGATCATGTCGCGCGGGCTGACGCCCAGGGCGTTCAGCCCGTTGACCAGGGTGGACAGATTGGCCCCGCCGCCGACCAGACGCATCTGGGTGCCCAGGTCCTCCTCGACATTGACCTGGCTGGAGGGGACGACGGCGGTCTGGCCCTGGCTGAAGGGGGCGGGCTGGCTGACGATAGGTTGTTCGTCCACCGATATGGTCAGATTGCCCTGGGCGATGGCGACGCGAGAGATGCGCACGGCGTCGCCCATGACAATGACGCCGTTGACCTCGTCGATGATGACCTTGGCCGGGGTGTCGACGCTGACCGGCAGGTTCTCGATCCGGCTGATGAAGCCCGCCATGCCCAGTTGGGCCGGCGCGCGCAGGGCGACCACCGTGCCGTTTTCGGCCAGGGCCGCACCCGGATAGGCGGCGTTGACGACGGCGGCGACGCGCTGGGCGGTGGTGAAATCGGGGTTGCGCAGGTTCAGCCGCACCTCGTTCATGTTCGCCATCTGGAAGCCGGTTTCGCGTTCGACCAGGGCGCCCGAGGCGATACGGCCGGCGGTCGGCACCCCGCGCGTGACCGACGAACCCGATCCGCCCGAGGCCGAGACGGCGCCGGTCTGCACCGACCCTTGCGCCACCGCATAGACCTGGCCGTCGGCGCCCTGCAGGCTGGTCACGACCAGCGAGCCGCCCAGCAGGCTTTTCGCGTCGCACATGGAGGCGACCGACACGTCGATGCGTGAACCCGGGGTGGCGAAGGCGGGCAGGTCGGCCGTCACCATGACGGCGGCCATGTTCTTGGTGTTGGCGTTGGAGCCGCGAATATTGACGCCCAACCGCTCGGTCATGCCTTCCAGCGACTGGCGCGTGAAGGGGCAGTTGCGAAGGGAATCACCCGTGCCGTTCAGGCCCATCACCATGCCGTAGCCGACCAACTGGTTTCCGCGCACGCCCTCGACGGCCGCGATGTCCTTGATGCGCGACTGCATCTGGGCCAGGGCCGGGCCGGCCGAGACCGTCAGGGCGGCGACGGCGCAGGCGGCAAGGCGGGCAAGCAGATTTTGCATCGGTCGAACGTCCACGCGGCTTTACGCCACCCACCCATGCCAGGATCGTGCCGTTCGATTAACCAAGGGAATTCAACGTAGGGCGGCCTTGAAACGAAGACCATGCGGCAGGATTTGCCGGGGCGTTAACCAAACAGTCATCGCCGGTCGTCATCCATGATCCCATGAAGCGGAGCGCGTGGGCATGAAGGTTGTCGGGCCAAACGGCGTCAACACGCCGACCAGCACGCGTGGGGCGCGATCCGCCAGCGGCTTCTCGCTGGGCCAGGCGGCCTCTGCCGCTGCGCCATCGGCCGCGACGGCCAGCGCC
>NZ_DALZQC010000202.1:0-2439 GCF_032017145.1 Brevundimonas sp. | reverse complement strand
GTGGCGGTCGCCCGGCCGCCGCGCCGGATCGCCTCCAGCGCCGCCGCCCGCCCCACATAGCCGCCGCCGAAGACCAGCAGGTTCAGGGCGGAAGCGTCGGGCATCGGATCGGAACTCGGGCGGCGAAAGGTCAGGCGGACAGGGCTTGGGCGGGGGCGGCCACGGCCGGCGCCCCATCGGTTTGCAGCGCCTCGGCGCGGCGTTGGTTCCACGCCGAGACGCAGGGCACCCGGCCCAGGTCGGCGCGGTCGGCATAGCGGCGGGCGATGTCGGTCACGTCCTGCATCAGCCCCTCGGCCAGGGTGATGGGCTTCAGCCCCAGTTCGCGGAACTGGTCGTTGGCGACGACCAGTTCGTTCTCGTCGGCCTCCTGGCGCGGGTTGGGCAGGTTGCGGATTTCGGCGCCGGTCATGTCGGCGACCATCCGGGCCAGGTCGCGGACCCGGCGGCTCTCGGTCATCTGGTTCAGGATCTTGACCCGCTCGCCCCGGCGCGGCGGGTTCTTCAGCGCCAGTTCGACGCAGCGCACCGTGTCCTGGATGTGGATGAAGGCCCGCGTCTGGCCGCCCGATCCGTGCACCGTCAGCGGATGGCCCAGCGCCGCCTGCATCAAAAAGCGGTTCAGCACGGTGCCGTAGTCGCCGTCATAGTCGAAACGGTTGATCAGCCGCTCGTGCATCCGGGTCTCGCGCGTCTGGGCGCCCCAGACGATGCCCTGATGCAGGTCGGTGATCCGCAGCTGGTCGTTCCGGGCGTAGAACTGGAACAGCAGGGCGTCCTGCGTCTTGGTCATGTGATAGATGCTGCCCGGATTGGGCGGGAACAGGATTTCCTGCTCGGACGGGCCGTTGTCGGTGTCCACCGTCACCTTCAGATAGCCCTCGGGAATACGCAGGCCGGCGGTGCCGTAGCCATAGACCCCCATGGTGCCCAGGTGCGCCAGATGCACGTCCAGACCGCTCTCCACGATGGCGGCCAGCAGGTGGTGGGTGGCGTTGATGTTGTTGTCGACGGTGTAGAGCTTGTGCCGCGCCGACTTCATCGAATAGGGGGCCGCCCGCTGTTCGGCGAAGTGCACCACGCTGTCGGGCGCCAGATCGCGGATCAGGGCGACCAGACGGTCGAACTCCTTGCCGACCGTCATGTTGACGAAGCCGATGTCGCGGCCGGACACCTCTTTCCAAGCCTTTATCCGCTCGCCCATGGTGCGGATCGGCGTCAGGGACTGGATTTCCAGCTCGTTGTCGATGTTGCGGCGGCTGAGGTTGTCGACGACCGTGACGTCCCAACCTTCGGCCGACAGATGCAGGGCTGTCGGCCAGCCGCAGAAACCGTCGCCGCCCAGAACCAGAACGCGCATGGAGAGATAGCCTTTTCGTCGTCTCGAAGGTCATGCCTAGCCCAGCGGAGCGGTCGCGGCAAAGCGCGGCCGTTAAAGACGCGGTGCGACGCTTTGACGAATCCCCCTTGGAAAGGCGTCGCGCACGGGTTAAGTCTGATCTGTCTCCCACTCAAACGCAGCTTTACGGGCGCATACCCGGCTGTTCGCGGCTTGAGCCGATCATGACGGTCGGTCCCGAAAGGACCGGCGCACCATGCGGGCGACAAGGCATTCCGACAGATCGACAATCGGGGATCGGCCCCGAGCGAAACGGAACCCAGAAACGGACGACCTGGCCCCCGGGCCCGGCCTCGTCCCTGCACACGGTAGCGCGAATGAGAGATTTCAAGGGCATGAAGCGTCAGCGCGGACGCAATCGGAACAAGGCGGGCGCCAACAACGCCAACAACGCCAATCCGAATCGTTCGTGGGATTCGCAAGGCCCCGAAAACATCAAGGTCCGGGGCAACGCCCAGACCGTCTATGAACGCTATCAGCAACTGGCCCGCGACGCGGCGTCCAGCGGCGACCGGGTGCTGGCCGAAAACTATCAGCAGCACGCCGAACACTATTACCGCGTGCTGCGCGCGCTCCAGCCCCAGCGGTCCTTCTCCGACATCGCCGCGCGCGAACAGTCGAACCAGGGCTTCGACATCGATTTCGAGGACGAATCGGGCGTCCAGGCCGCCGCCTTCCTGGCCGCGCAGCAGGCGGCCGAACGCCAGGCCCAGGAAGCCGCCGAACGCGCCGAGCAGAACCAGAATCAGCCGCGCGATCGTGACCGCGACTACAACCGGGACCGGGATCGCGATCAGAACCGTGAACCGCGCGAACCCCGCGAACCGCGTGAGGACGGCGAGACCCGCGCCGAGGGCGAAGGCGGCGGTCGTCGCGAAAGCCGCCGCGAACGCTGGGAGCGTCGCCGCGAGGAACGCAACCGCCGCTTCGACAACCGCGAGGAAGGCGCCGAGGACGTCGCCGCCCGCGCCGAGAACGAAGCCGCCCCGACCGACGCGCCCGCCATCGAAAGCCCCGCCGTGGAACCGACGGCGGAGGTC
>NZ_DALZQC010000201.1:0-2520 GCF_032017145.1 Brevundimonas sp. | reverse complement strand
GCTCGGGCGCTGCGCCGACCACGCCGTCCTCGACGATGGCGTCGCCGGTCGGCTCGGGCGGCAGGGGCCGTTCGATGCGGGCGCGCATGTCCGGGTCCTTCAGCAGGACCGTGCGCATCACCTCGCGCGCGCGCGGCGCCCCGGCCGTGGCCCCGCCCTTGCCGCCGTGTTCGACGATGACCGCCACCGCATAGCGCGGCGCATCCACCGGGGCGAAGGCGACGAACAGATTGTGGTCCTTCAGCGCCCAGATGTCGCTCTTGCGTGAGCCGGTGCCATAGTTGCGCACCTGGGCCGTGCCGGTCTTGCCGGCCATCTGGATATCGCCCAGGCCGAGCTGGCTCTGACGATAGGCGGTGCCGGATCGATCGTTCGCCACCGCGATCATGCCCTGGCGCACATATTCGATATGTTCGGGCTTGAACGGCAGGTCGGGCGCCTCGGCGCCGCTGGGCTGTTCCACCCCGCCGATGGACTTGATCAGACGCGGCTGCAACGCCTTCTTGCCGTTGGCCAGACGCGAGGTCATGACCGCCAGTTGCAGGGCGTTGACGGTGATCGCCCCCTGGCCGATGGCGACAGAGGTCGTCTCGCCGGGGTGCCAGACCGGATCGCGCGGGAAGGTCCGCGCCTTCCATTCGGTCGAGGGCAGCAGCCCCTTCTTCTGATTGTCCACCCCGATGTCGAAGGTGTGTTCGAACCCGACCGCCAGCGCCGCCTTGCGGATGTTATCCACGCCCGCCCGGTTGCACATGGCGTAGAAATAGACGTCGCAAGAGTTCTTGATGGCGTTGTGCATGTTCTGCACGCCGTGGCGGCCCCAGCAGCGCTGCACCCGGTTGCCGGTGCGATAGGCGCCGGTGCAGACCACGGTGATGTTGGGATCGACCCCGGCTTCCAGCAGGGCCAGCGCCGTCGTCGGTTTGAACGTCGAACCCGGCGGGAAGGTGCCGTTGATCGTCTTGTCCAGCAGGGGCTTGCGCTCATAGTCGGCCAGCGCGCGATAGGTCTTGGTCGGCACCCCGCCGACGAACAGGTTCGGATCGAACGACGGCGCCGACATCATGCACAGGATGTCGCCGTTGCGGACATCCATCACGACGCAGGCCCCGGACTCGTCGCCGAACACCTCCAGCGCCCGGTTCTGCACGTCGGCGTCCAGCGTGAGCACGACTTCCTTGCCCGGGACGGCCGGGCGCGACCCGCCGATGTCCTCGGCGACCACGCGCCCGCGCGCATCGACCTCGACCCGATTGCCGCCCGGCTCGCCGCGCAGCGACAGGTCCAGCGCCTTTTCGACGCCCTGACGCCCGATACGGAAACTGGGGTTGAACAGCAGCGGCGGCGGCTGTTGGCCCTTGTCGCGCAGCGCCTTGACGTCCCGGTCCGACACCTTGGCCACATAGCCGACGACGTGGGCGAAGGCCCCGCCGAACGGATAGTATCGGGCCTCGTTCATATCCACCATCACGCCGGGCAATTCGTTGGCGTACTGATTGACCTTGGCGAACTCCTCCCAGGTCAGGTCGCTCTTGACCGGCACGGGATTGAACTTGGACGCCGCATTGACGTCGCGGATGATGGCGCGTCGGCGTTCCAGCGTGTCGGGCAGCACCTGGCCCAAGAGGTCCAGCGTCTGGTCCAGATCCTTCGTCTCGTCGCGCACGACCAGGACGCGGAAGCTGGGCCGGTTGCCGGCGATGACGACCCCGTTGCGGTCCTTGATCAGGCCGCGCGGCGGCGGCACCATGCGGAAGTTGAACTGGTTCTGCGACGACAGGGTCGCATATTCCTGGGCCTGCACGACCTGCAGTTGACCTAGCCGGCCGATCAGCGCCGTGATCCCCAGCGCCGTGGCCCCGCCCACGATGAAGGTTCGCCGCAGGAAGGAGCCCTGCCGCTCGTTGACATCTTCGAAGAAGATGGAGGGCTCGCCGCTCATCGGAACCGAATATCCCCGTCATCGAACCGGTCCAGCATCCAGTTGGCCGCTGGATACAGCATCAGCGTCGGCGCGATCTGCGCGATCAGCGGCACGATGGCCGGCGCATTGGCCGCCCGCACCGCCACGATCATATAGGCCAGTCCAAAGGCGCCCAGCGTGCAGGCCGCATAGGCGCCGAAGCGGATCAACCCCTCATGCCCCGCCATCAGATTGCGCGACATCAGGACCGTGAAATAGACCGCCATCAGGCACAGCGCCCACAGGCCCAAGGGCGCGTTCCAGAACAGGTCCAGAAACAGGCCCAGCGCGAAAAGCACCGCCGGCGCCGTCATCGACGGCCGGATCAGCGGCCAGGCGAAGGCCAGGATCATCGGTATGACCGGCTCGGGCAGATGCAGGCCGAACAGCTGCAGCGGCGTCGCCAGTACGACGGTGGCGGCGACGGCGGCCAGGGCCGGATAGACGATCCACTGCAAGGGCCCGACGACGCGAACCGCGACCGGCCGTCTCACAGCGCGCCCCCCGGCGTGGGCGCCGAGGTGGCTGCGGGCGTCGCAGCCGGTGCTGCAGGGCTG
>NZ_DALZQC010000200.1:0-2528 GCF_032017145.1 Brevundimonas sp. | reverse complement strand
CGCCGCGCCCGGCCCCGCGCCCCCTTCCGCACGCGCCGCCGCGCCAGCGAGCGAGTGCGGCTGATGGGCCAGTGGGTCGATCTGGTCCGTCCCGAAGAGGTCCAGCACCATATCCAGCAGGCCGTGGCCGAGGGCCGCAAAAGCCTGATCGCCAACCACAATCTGCACAGCCTGCATCTGATGCAACGCACGCCGGGCCTGTCCGCCTTCTATGACCGGGCCGACATGGTGGAGGTCGATTCCACGCCCCTGATCGCCTTTTCGCGGCTGACGGGCCTGAACAGCCGGGGGTTCCACCGCTGCACCTATCTGGACTGGCGCGACCATTTCTGGAGCGTAGCCGCCCGCAACGGCTGGCGCGTCCTGTCGGTCGGGGGCGCGCCCGGCGTGGGCGAGACGGCGGCCCGCCGCCTGCGCGCCGCCTGGCCCGGCGCCGAGATCGTGGTCCATCACGGCTTCTTCGACGCCCGCTCCGGCTCGGCCGAAAACGCCGCTGTCCTTGCACTGATCGAGGACTTCCAGCCCCACGTCCTGTTCGTCGGCATGGGAATGCCGCGTCAGGAGCTTTGGATTGCCGACAACTACGACCGGCTGCCCGACTGCGTCGTCCTGTCGGTCGGGGCCGCCTTCGACTATGAAGCGGGCGTCCAGAGCGCGGCGCCGCGCTGGATGGGCCGGGCCGGGATCGAATGGGCTTACCGTCTGTTCCACGATCCCCGGCGTCTGTTCGTCCGCTACTGCATCGAGCCGTGGAGCCTGATCCCCTTGGCGCTAGCGGACCTGCGCGCGGGTCGGCGTCGTCGCTGATCGCCCCCAATCGTCATTCCGGGGCTGAGCGCAGCAAAGAACCCGGAACCCAGGGCTACGGTCGCGCTGCTGAACGCATTTGACGCCGGATTTCCGCCTCCTGGGTTCCGGGTTCGTCCTTCGGACGCCCCGGAATGACGGCTACAACGCTGGCCGTCGATTGAAGCGCGGCGACCATATTCCTACTGGTCAGATAGATATTTATCGCCATGATCGGAGTCCCTCGCCGTGTGCTATCGACACGGCGTCGAAACCAGGACGGAGCGCGCATGTCACAGCGAAACGGGCCGCAGATCGCCATTGTGGGCGCGGGGTTCAGCGGCCTGCTGACGGCCGTGAACCTGCTGCGGGCCTCGCCCTCTGTGCGGGTGACCCTGATCGAGCGGCGCGGCGTGTTCGGCCCCGGCACGGCCTATGACACCGGCAATCCCCAGCATCTGCTGAACGTGCGCCTGGACAATATGAGCGCCTTTCCCGACCGGCCGGGGCATCTGGCCGACTGGCTGGCGGAACAGCCGTCGTGGCGCGCCCAGGACGGCTTCATCACCCGCGGCGTCTATGGCGACTATCTGCAATCCCTGCTGGACGCGACGCTGGAGGATGCGCCCGAGCGCCTGACCCTGATCGGCGCCGAGGCCCGCGCGCTGGATCGCCGCGACGACGGCTGGCGCATCGGAACCTCGGACGGCGAGATCGTCGTGGACCAGGTCGTGCTGGCGCTGGGCAATCTGGAGCCGGCCTCGCCGCCGGGCGTGGACGCGGCCGTCCGCGCCTCGTCCGCCTATGTCGAGAACCCCTGGCGGCTGGACCCGGCCTCGGCCCAGACGGCGCGCAATGTGCTTCTGATCGGGTCGGGCCTGACCATGGTGGATGCGGCCCTGACGCTGCGGCGGCCGGGGCGGCGGTTCACCGCCCTGTCGCGCCACGGCCTTCTGCCCCGCGCCCATGCCGTCGCGCCCCCCGCCCCCTTCGAGGGCGACTTCTCGGGCGGCCCGGCCCAGGTCCTGCGCCAGGTGCGAAAGGCGACCGATCAGGCCGACTGGCGCGCCGTGTTCGACCGGCTGCGCCATTCGGCCCGCGCCCTGTGGCGGGGCTGGTCGGCGGTCGAGCGGCGGCGGTTCCTGCGCCATCTGCGCCCCCTGTGGGACGTGCATCGCCACCGCCTGTCGCCCGGCTCGGCGCGCGACATCCATTCCATGCTGGCGGGCGGCGAACTGACGGTCCTGGCCGGCAAGCTGACGGAACTGAAGGCCGCCGACGTCATCGAGGTCGCCTGGCGCCCGCGCGGCCGCCGCCGCCCCATCCGCGACCGGTTCGACCTGGTGGTCAACTGCACCGGCCCGCTGGGCTCCATCGGTCACAGCATGGAGCCGATGATCCGCGACATCCTGCAGAAGGGCCATGGCCGGCCCGATCCCCTGGGCCTGGGGCTTCAGGTCGACGACGACGGCCGCCTGCTGGACGCCGACGGCCATCCGGCCCAGGGCCTGCACGCCATCGGCCCCCTGACGCGCGGCGCCTTCTGGGAGATGACCGCCGTCCCCGACCTGCGCGGCCAGGCCCGCGACCTGGCGACGCGGATATTGGCCGATCGGGCCTGATCTCCATCGTCATTCCGGGGCGCCCATGGGGCGAACCCGCAACTCAGGAGGCTTCCCCCACCGCTCGTCATCCTAGGTTCTGTGGACACTTATCGCATCCATAAGATGGTTGCGGCGAGG
>NZ_DALZQC010000199.1:0-2535 GCF_032017145.1 Brevundimonas sp. | reverse complement strand
TCGGCGCAGGTCGCCGCCAGATCGCGCGCGCCGATGCCCGCCGCCGCGCCCCGGATCGTGTGGACCCCGTCGCGCCAGCCCTCGGCCCTGGGGTCCAGCAGGGCGGACCACAGGGCGGCCTGATTGACGAACAGGCCCAGCACCTCCTCGTTGACGGCGGCGTCGCCGCCGGTCATGCCGTCCAGCACCGCAAAGTCGACCGCACCCGTCAGATCGCGTCGCGCCATCAGGCCGACGGCTCCTCGCCCCTGGCCAGGCGCGAGTTGCGCGACGACCAGAGCAGATAGACGGCCAGGCCGAACAGGTTCCACAGCAGGAAATAGAGCTGGGTCGAACCCTTCAGGCTGAAGAAGAAGATGATGCAGCCGATGATGGCGACGCCGCCGACCAGCGGCCACAGCGGGGCCTTGAACCGGCGCACGCGGTTCGGCTCGCGCATCCGCAGCACGATCAGGCTGACGCCGACGGCCATGAAGGCCATCAGTGTGCCCGCGTTGGCCAGCGACGCCAGTTCGTCCAGCCGCATGATGCCCGCGAGGAAGGACACGACGATGGCGGTGAAGATGGTCACGACGCTGGGCACCCCGCGCCGCGAAATCCTGGCCAGGCGGTTGGGCAGCAGCCCGTCGCGCGCCATGCCCAGGAAGATGCGGCTCTGACCGAACAGGAAGGCCAGAAGCACCGTCGGCAGGGCGATCACGGCTGCGGCGGCGATCCACTGGGCGGCGACGCCCTGCCCCAGGCCGCGCATGATGTGGGCCAAGGGCTCGGGACTGTCGGAGAAGCTGGCGGTGGGCGCCGCGCCGATGGCCGCCGCCGCGACGGCGATATACAGGATGGTGCAGACCACCATCGAACCGACGATGCCGATGGCCAGGTCGCGCTCGGGCTTCCTGGTCTCCTCCGCCGCCGTGGCGATGGCGTCGAAGCCATAGAAGGCGAAGAAGATGATGGCCGCCGCCGCCATGACTCCCGTCTGGACAAAGGGGGCGCCAAAGCCGTTGGGCATGAAGGGCGTGAAGTTTCCGGCGTCGAAGTGCGGCATGGCGATGGCGACAAAGGCGACCAGGGCGGCGATCTTGACGAAGACCAGCACCGCATTGACGGTCGCGCTCTCGCGCGTGCCCAGCAGCAGAAGCCCGGTCACCACGGCGATGATGAAGATGGCCGGCAGGTTGATCAGCCCGCCCTCAACGTGCGGCCCGACCGACAGCGCCAGCGGCAGATCCAGCCCCAGCCCCGCCAGGAAGGGCACGGCATAGCCGGACCAGCCGACCGCGACCGTGGACACCACCAGCGAATATTCCAGGATCAGGCTCCAACCCACGACCCAGGCGAAGATCTCGCCCAGCGCGGCGTAGGAATAGGTGTAGGCGCTGCCCGAGGCCGGCATGATGGTCGACAGTTCGGCATAGGCCAGGGCCGCGCAGGCGCAGACGAGACCCGCCAGGGCGAAGCTGATCAGCACGGCTGGACCCGCCAGGCCCGCACCCACGCCGATCAGCGTCAGGATTCCGGTGCCCACAATGGCGCCGACGCCCAGCGCCAGCAGGTGCGGCCAGCTCAAGGTCGGTTTCAGGCCCGGTCCGTCGTGGGGCTTGAGCATGGCGTCGATCGAACGACGCCGGTTCCAGAATGCCATGTGCCTGTTTCCCCTGCCGCCTTGCTGCGGCTGATTCCGTTATCAGCATAAACTGTCGAAGAAAGTTTGCGAAAGCGCTTGCCAACCCCCGAACCGCTGGGTAGTAGGAGCGCCCTTCGGCAAGGCCAATCGCCGCCGAGGACATGACGATCGGTGTGGGTGATTAGCTCAGTCGGTAGAGCAGCTGACTCTTAATCAGCGGGTCGTAGGTTCGAACCCTACATCACCCACCATCGTCCCCTTGATTTCATTGAATATTTAGCCATTTCGACCGAGCTCTATCGTCGGGCCATCCTTTAGGACGGCGATTAGGACGGTAGTTAGGACGGTGGATTGCGGTTGGTGTTGTCCGATAATCTAGCCGTCGCGACCCCGGCATGGTTCCGACCGTAAACTCGCGGATGGTCGGAGATGACACAGCCGCTCAAACTTACGCCCCTCGCTTCCGAATCGGAGACCTCTGGTGGCTGCGCACATGGCAAACTCAACTGACTCACCCGCACGCTCTCGCTATCTGAGGACGCCCGAAGCAGGCCACTTTCTGGGCCTCTCAGGGCGAACCCTAGAGAAACACCGCACGTACGGAACTGGACCGACCTACCGAAAGATCGGAGGTCGAGTGATCTATGCAGTGCACGACTTGGAAGCTTGGGCCGATCTCGGTCTACAGAACTCGACTGGGGAGCCCAAGAGTCAGATCCGAGCGGCTAAGCCACAGGATGGAGGACGTGCCGCGATTTGAGGCGCGGGCGTCTGAACTATCCCCACTCGATCACTCACATACAAATAACCACTTGTTTATATTGTATTTTATTTAGCCGATAGAACTCGACGCCGACTAGGTGGTGTGGACAAAGTGCCTGACCCACAGGCGGATTGAAGCGACGAGGACG
>NZ_DALZQC010000198.1:0-2620 GCF_032017145.1 Brevundimonas sp. | reverse complement strand
CGGCGTCGTCGCCCGACGCCTGCTGCTGTTGGCCCCCGCGCTGGCGTTGACGCTGGGATTGGGCCTCGGCGGCGACCGGCAGGACGGAGGCCGCGATCGAGAAGGCGGCCAGGGCGGTGAGGACGCGACGCATCAGCTTATATTTCCGACAGCGAAAAGGGGCGCACGACAATCGGCGGCCGACCGTTGAACGCTCGCCGCTGATAGCGGCTAAAGCGAGGCGCGGCAAACGCTTGCTGGCCGCCTATCGCTCCATGACCAGGCAGGTCGAGGTCGCGGTGGCGTAAAGCCGCCCGTCCAGACCGCGCAGATCGGCCTCGGCGAAGGCGGCGCGGCGGCCGGTCTGGACGATTCGCCCCTCGGCGCGGACCGGCGTGCCGGCGCTCAACGCCTTGTGGAAGACGGTCTTCAACTCCAGCGTCGTATAGGTCTGGCCCGGCCGCAGCGTCGAATGCACCACGCAGCCGCAGGCCGAATCCAGCACGGTGGCGATCCAGCCGCCATGCACCGAGCCCAGCGGATTATAGACGGCGGCCGTCGGCACGGCCTCGAACACCACCCGGCCTTCCTCGACCTCGGTCAGATCGAAGCCGACCGTGCGGGCGATGGGGGCCACGAAGCCGCCGCTCAGACCCAGGCGCAGCTGTTCGACCCCGGACAGGGCGGCGATATCGGGGGTTTCGGTCATGGGAACGGCTCCATCAGGTCCGTTCACAATAAGGACGGACGCCGCCGTGGCAAGCGTCCGATCCGATGCGGGTCTTACAGACCGGGCAGTTTGAAGCCGCCACTGCGGCGCGGCTGGATGGTGATGGCCTGGCGGCCGCCGGTCAGGGCCTGCAGACGCTCGGCCTCGGTGGCGGCGTCGATGGTCTTCTGGCCCTCGGCGGTCTGGCGCACGGTCGCCGTCTGGGTCGACGGGTCGTTCTTGCGCCAGAACATCAGGCGATTGGCGAAGCTTTCATCCTTGTGCGCCAGGTCGCCGAACTCGTCGTCGACCACGTAGCGGGCCAGGGGATCGGCCTGCTCGCCGCCGGCCTGGGCCACCAGAACCTGTTCGCCTGGCGTGCGGGTGACGGCCTGACGCTGACCCAGCAGGATCTGACGCGCGGCGCTTTCGGGGGCCAGTTCCTGCGGGCGCGGCTGGCCGGGCGCGGGCGGACGCAGGCCGTATTCCGGCGGCACGCTGAGCGGGGCGGTCGAGACGGTGACGAACTCGTCCGGCACCACCTTGGTCAGGCCGATGCCCTGCTTCAGGCTGCCGCAGGCCGAGACGGCGAGGGCGGAGGAGGCGACGAGGGTCAGGACGGCGACACTGCGGATACGCATGGTTTCAGGCTCTGGTCGGCTGATGCACGAAGCGCCGCGACGGCGCCGTTGGCATAGTGAAGACGGGGTGATTACGACTTTTCGGGGGCCGCGCCAACCTAGAGCCTGATCGTTCGAGGCGGGCGACCCCGCCGAGATCGTGAATCACGCTCGCGAGAATCGAAAGCCGCTCAGGCTTTCGAGGGTTTGTCGGAGATCAGGCTGTCCAGAATTAGCAGGATCACGCCGATGGTGATGGCGCTGTCCGCCACGTTGAACACCCAGGGAAAAACGCCCGTGCCGGAGAAGTCGATGAAATCGACCACATAGCCGAAGCGGATGCGGTCGATCACATTGCCGAGCGCGCCGCCCATGACGAAGCCGATGGCGGTGATCAGAAGGCGGCGATCCGACTTCGTCGCCCACCAGGCCAGGCCCGCCGAGACGATGACGGAGAAGATGGCCAGACCCCAGCGCGCCTCGCCCCCGCCGAACAGGCCGAAGCTGACCCCGGTGTTCTCCACCCAACTGAAGTTCAGGATGGGCGGCAGGACGGGGATGCGCCCGACCTCGTGCAGGGTCAGGCCGCTGATGACCCAGGCCTTGGTCGCCTGGTCCAGCAGGATGATCAGAAGCGCGAAGACATAGGCGGTGACGGCGAGGCGGGTGATCTTCATGCCGGGCCGGTTAGCAGGAAGCGCCGCCGGGGCGAAGCGGAAAACCGCGCGTCGGATCAGGTCGCCCTGCCCTAGGGCCTGTCGATGCTGTGTGACGAACCACACGGTCGTCATTGCGGGGCTAAGCGAAGCGAAGCACCCGGAACCCGGGGCCACAGTCATGATCCGGGGCCGGATGCACGCCTCCCGGGTTCCTGGTTCGTCCTGCGGACGCCCCGGAATGACGCTCATCGAGACGCTAGAAAAGGGTTCCCTGACCCGCCGCGGGCGGTTTCGGTTTGGCCGGCGCACGCGCAGGCGTCGGCCGGGCTTCGCCGCCGTCGATCGTGGCGGGTTGCGCGCCGTCGCCGAACACCAGCCGAACCGCCTGACCCGCCTCCAGCGCGGCGGCCGAGGTGATCCAGCCGCCGTCCGTATCCTCGACCCGGGCGAAGCCGGGCTTGGGCCGGCCGGGGTCCAGCGTGGCCAGCGCCCGCGACAGGGCCGCCAGACGGTCTGCGTCGCGTTCGAGTCTACGTTCTGGGAAGGCGTCCAGCCGCGTCGTCGCCGCCAGCAGCCGGGCTTCGCGCTGGTCCAGCCGCCGATGCAGCGGGGCGGGCGACAGGCGGGCCGAGACCTGGAGCAGACGCCGCTCG
>NZ_DALZQC010000197.1:0-2669 GCF_032017145.1 Brevundimonas sp. | reverse complement strand
CGGCCCTGGCCGGCGGCCCGGCGCTGGCGACGCCTGAGCCGGCCGTGTCGGACAAGGCGGCCTTCCTGGGCCTGGTAGCCATGATGGCGCTGTCGCCGGGCGAAGTTCTGCTGCCCATCTATCTGTCCTCGGCCTCTGCGGGGATCGGCGCCCTGGCGATGCTGACGGTGATGTTCGCGGTCGGCACGGTCGCCGGCATGGCGGTGTTCACGGCCCTGGCCAGCGCCGGCGCCTCCATCCTGCGGCTGGAGCGTTGGGCGCGTTACGAAGGGGCGGTCCTGGGTCTGGCCCTGATCGCGCTGGGTCTGGTCGTGGCCATGCATCAGCACTGACATTATGTGATAACATTCAATCTGTTATCAAGTAGCAGCTTGGCTGTTCCGGTAAAGGGCGTATAGGCGAAACCATGAACGCCGCGCACGATCACAGCTCCGACCTTGATCACGGCCCAGATCACGACCACGGTCATGCCGATCATGGCCACGGCCATTCGCACGCGCACGGTCACAGCCATGGTCATGGCGGCCACAGCCACGGGCCGGTCGATACGGGCGACTGGCGTTATGCGGTCGGGCTGGTGGTCAATCTGATCTTCGTAGCGTGCGAGTTCGGGGCCGGGCTGATGGCGGATTCCACCGCCCTGCTGGCCGATGCGGGGCACAATCTGTCGGACGTCCTGGGTCTGGCCATGGCGGGCGGGGCGGCCTGGCTGGCGCGGCGCGGGGCGCACGGGGCGGCAGGCGGTCGGCGGACCTATGGGTTCGGCAAGGCGACGGTGCTGGCCGCGCTGGGCAATGCGCTTCTGCTGATCTTCGCCTGCGGGGCCATCGCCTTCGAGGCCGTGCGGCGTTTCAACGAACCGGCGCCGGTAGGGTCGGCGACCATCATGGTGGTGGCCGGGATCGGCTTCGTCATCAACCTGGGCACGGCGCTGCTGTTCATGAAGTCCCAGCACGACCTGAACGCCAAGGGGGCCTATCTGCACATGATGGCCGACGCCGGCGTGTCGCTGGGCGTCGTGATCGCGGGCGCGGTCATCCTGGCCACGGGCTGGTCGGTGGTGGATCCGCTGGTCAGCCTGGTGATCGTGGCGGCGATCCTGTGGTCCACCTGGGGTCTGCTGAAGGATTCGGTCAATCTGGCCATGGACGGGGCGCCCAGCGGGGTGGACGTGCCGGCGCTGGAGAAGGCATTGGTGGGCCTGCCGGGCGTGCGGGCGGTGCACGACCTGCACGTCTGGGCCCTGTCGACCACGGACACCGCCCTGACCGCGCATCTGGTTCACGACCGTACGGATTCAGGCGTGCTGATCGCTGAGGCCCAGGCGGTGGCGCGGCGCTACGCCATCAACCATACGACCCTGCAGCTGGAGAACGAACCGCTGCCGGATTGTCCGGGGTGTTGATGCTCGACTGCCCTCTATCGGCCGTCATCCTAGGCCCTGTGCCTAGGATCCAGACGCCCGGTGGCGGGCCATCAATCGGAAGCGGCGCCGCTGGCCTCTTTGCGGCAAGGTTCGAGTCTATGGATCCTAGGCACAAGGCCTAGGATGACGCGGTGAAGCTGCGGGAAAGCCGCCTACGCCTGTTCGAACGTCACCGGCGCGCCCCAGAACTGGGCGACCAGTTCGGATTGCGGGCCGGCCTGGCCGGTGGTCAGGAAGTCGCGGCGGCCGCTGTCGCCCAGGTCGTATTCGGGATGCGCCTTGAAATAGCGTTCCAGGGCGTCGGCCACGGCCGTCGGCTGTTCGATCAGCACGGTCCCGGCCGGCAGGGCCTGGGCGAACAGTTCGGCGACGATCTCATAATGGGTGCAGCCCAGGATGGCCTTGTCCGGGTGGCGGCCGATGCGACGGCGCAGAGCATCGACGTGGTCGTCGATCACCACCTTAAGCTCTTCGGCCGGGGCGCCCAGTTCGATCAGGCCGGCCAGGCCCGGGCAAGGCTCGCAGAAGACGGCGATGTCCTCGCGCCGCTTGTCGATCTCGATCTCATAGACGCGGCTGATGGCGGTGGCGGCGGTGCAGAAGACGCCGGTGATGTCGATGGAGGCGACCTTTTCGCCCTCCAGCGGGCGCTCGGCCTCGAAGCTCCAGGGCTTGCCGGTCGCCGCCTCGATGGTCGGCACGATGATGCCCAGGATGTTGACCGGACGGCCCAGCCGCTCGCGCAGACCCGGCAGCCAGGACTGTTGCAGGCGGCGAAGCGCGATCGCGCTGGCGGTGTTGCAGGCCAGAACGACGAGGGAGGCGCCGGCCTCGAACAGTCGCTCGCATCCCGCCTTGGTCAGTTCGACGATGTCCTCGCCGCCCCGCCCGCCATAGGGGGCGTGGGCCTGGTCGGCCAAATAGACGAAGTCCCGCTGGGGAAAGCGCCGCGTCAGTTCGCGGTGGACGGTCAGACCGCCCACGCCGGAGTCGAAAACACCAATGGCCATGGCCCGCCTTTAGAACAGTGCGACGACGTATCCAACCGGATTGGAGCGAAGATTACGTCGCCATCAGGTGACGGGGCCGTTTCGTGCGCCTAAGTGTGTGACTGACCATGATCATGTTTCGGAGCATTCCATGCATAGACGCCAGCTTCTCATCGCGGGCGGCAGCCTGATGGCCTTGTCGGCCTGCGCCTCGACGGGGGCCGCGACCGGCACCGCCCCGGGCGGGTCCGCCG
>NZ_DALZQC010000196.1:0-2671 GCF_032017145.1 Brevundimonas sp. | reverse complement strand
CGACGAGCCCAAGCCGTCCGGCGACGTCCCCGCCTGCCGCGCGTCCTACGACGACAGCGCCCCAGGCTGTGACCCCCAGTCGCCCCAGCGCCCCGCCATCCTCCGCACGCCCCACGACGACGCCGGCGCCCGCGCAGACTTCCCCTGCGGCCTCTCCGCCTGCCGCGACGCCCGCTCCCGCCGCGCTGGATGCGGCCGGGATCGCCGCCCTGCCGTTCCGCATCGAGCTTCCGGTCGGCGTGGTGATGGTTCCGGCGCGGGCGGGCGCGGACGCGGCCATATATCGCATTCAGCGCGGCGACCTGACCCTGGCCATGATCTACGCCGGGCCGTCGTCGCAGTTTCCCATCTATGACGGCGACATGATCCGCACGGGCGGCCGGACCTCCATCGTCGTCAACGAAGGCGGTCGGCGTCTGGCGATGGAGCATCTGTTCCAGCGCGCTGGGACGCCCAAGGAAATCCACGTCTGGATCGCCAGCGTCGTGGGCGCGGACCGTGATCTGGCCGAGCGGATCGGCCAGTCTGTCGATCCGCGCTGAGGCTTCAGGTCTCGGACCAGACCGCCATTTCGGTTCCGGCCGGATCGACGAAGTGGAAACGCCGGCCCCCGGGGAAGGCGTAGATCGGCTTGACGATGCGCCCGCCCGCCGCCTCGACGCGGGTCAGCATGGCTTGCAGATCGCGGGCGTAGAGAACGGGCAGGGGCACGGGCGTCCGGTCCGCCGGATCGGCGTCGAAACCACCGTCCAGACCCTGGTCGAAGGCGGCGTAGGTCGGGCCATAGTCAACGAATGTCCAGCCGAACGCCTGACTGTAGAAGGCCTTGGTTTCCGGCAGGTCGGCGGCCGGCAGTTCCAGATAGTCCAGCTTCCCGTCTTCACGCACGGTTGATCTCCTGTCTTCCAAGCTGCCGAAACAGGCTCTTGCACGGCCGCCCGACTTAGGCAAACCTGCAAACGGTTCGCAGTTGCAGGAGTCGAGCGATGATCGTGATGACCACGGGACTGGCGGGCCTGGTCGCCCTGATGCAGCGCGAAGAAAGACCGCCGGCGGTCGTGCGGCCGGTTCCCGTCGCTGCTCCCATTCAGCCGGCCGATGTCGTGCGACGACGGGCGAGCCGCTGAACCTATCCGATCTGGGCGCGGTGCCTCAGGAAGGCGTCGGCCAGAACGCAGGCGGCCATGGCCTCGACCACCGGCACGGCGCGCAGGGCGACGCAAGGGTCATGGCGGCCCTTGGTGCGCAGGTCCGTCTCCTCGCCGTCGCGGGTGATGGTTTGGCGCAGGGTCAGGATCGAGGAGGTCGGCTTGAACGCCACGCGCGCCGTGACGGGCTGGCCCGTCGAAATCCCGCCCAGCACGCCGCCCGCCTTGTTGGACAGGAAGATCGGCTGTTTGTTAAGATCCAGCCGCATCTCGTCGGCGTTCTCTTCGCCCGTCAGTTCGGCGGCGTCGAAGCCGGCGCCGATCTCCACGCCCTTGGCGGCGTTGATCGACATCAGGGCGGCGGCCAGTTCCGAATCCAGCTTGCCGTAGATCGGCGCCCCCCATCCGGCCGGAACGCCCGTGACCTCCAGCGCCACGACGGCGCCGACCGACGACCCGGCCTTGCGCACGCCGTCCAGATAGGTCTCCCAGTCCGCCACGACCTCGGCCGAGGCGGCGAACAGGGGATTGCCGTGAACGGCGTCGAAGTCGATCCGGTCGGGCGCGATACGGTGCGGCCCGATCTGCACCACCCCGGCGCGGATCGTCACGCCGTCGCCCAGCACCCGACGCGCCACGGCGCCCGCCGCCACGCGGCTGGCCGTCTCCCGCGCCGAGGATCGACCGCCGCCGCGATGGTCGCGCACCCCGTATTTGGTCTGATAGGCATAGTCGGCGTGGCCGGGCCGATAGGCGCGGGCGATCTCCCCATAGTCCTTGGACCGCTGGTCCTCGTTCTCGATCAGGATCGAGATCGGCGTGCCGGTGGTGACGGGGCCCGCGCCGTCGTCGAACACGCCCGACAGGATGCGCGCCGTGTCGCTTTCCTTTCGCTGGGTCACGAAACGGCTGCCGCCCGGTTTGCGCTGGTCCAACCACGGCTGGATGTCGGCCTCCGTCAAGGGCAGCAGGGGCGGGCAGCCGTCGACCACGCAGCCGATGGCCGGGCCGTGGCTCTCGCCCCAGGTGGTCACGCGAAACAGATGGCCGAAGGTGTTGTGCGACATGGGCCCGACTTAGGCCGCCAGACGTTCCTGCGTCCAGACCCGCGTGAACCGGACCAAGAGGTCTTCGGCCGCCGACGGCGTGTCCGACGACGGCGTAAGGGTGACGAACAGATGCCCCGCCGCCCGCGACCCACGCGCGGGCAGGCCCAGTCCCTTTAGCCGTACGCGAACGGGCGCCGCACTGTCCGCCGTGATCCAGGCCGAGCGGGCTCCGGCATGGGTCTCGATCTCCACCCGCCCGCCGTCGGCCATCAGGCGGCGCTCGACCGGCCAGGACATGAACAGGTCGTCGCCCATGGCCGACAGGCCGTCCTCGGGCCGGATCAGCACCGACAGATAAAGGTCGCCGCCGTCCGCCGCCCCCTGTCGCAGCCGCAGATGGTCGCCGGTCCGCAAGCCCATGGGCGCCGTGACCCGAACCGTGCGCGCGCCCAGCCGGACGTCCACCTTGCCGCC
>NZ_DALZQC010000195.1:0-2703 GCF_032017145.1 Brevundimonas sp. | reverse complement strand
GCCCCCCGGCCTGACGACCGGCGAGCACCGGACGGGCCTGGAAGCCGTTCGGGACTTGAACGAAGACGACGGTGTTCCCGTCGACGGTCTGGACGGACTCGGTCGGAACGGTGAGACCGCCCGTGGTTTCGCCCGTCACGATCGCACCGGTAACGGCGGAGCCGGCCGGTGGGAGGACGGAGCCCGTCGGTCGGGCCCGGATGACCGTGGCGCCGCTCTCGCCGCCCGCGCCCGCGGCGACGCCGGTGACGACGGCGTCAAAATCGCCGCTCGGGCTGCTGACCCGCAGAGGAGCCCCGGCTCGTACATTGGCGGCCAACGCAGGCGGCGCGTTGAAGACGAGCTCAACCCTGGCCGGGTTCGTGACTTCGGCGACAACGCCACCCTGGGCGACGAAACCGCCCGGCCCGACCTGAACGCTGGTCACGACCCCGGCGATGGGGCTGGTGACGCTGAGGCGGCCCGACGCGTTGGGCGAGCCCGCCGCGCTGGACCGCGCGCGAGCCGCCCGTGCGCCGGCTTCGGCGCTGAGCAGTTGCGCGCGGGACGCCTCGACTTCCTGTCGGGCGACGACGCCCTGATCCGCCAAATTGCGGTTGCGTTGATAGGCCTGGCGCGCCGCCTCGGTCTCAGCGGCCGCAGCGTCCGCATCCGCCCGGAAGGTTGCGGCTTCGCCGCTCACGACGCTCGCCAGAGGCTGGCCGATCCGGACCGTCTGACCCGGCGCCACGAGAACCCGCTCAACGCGCCCGCCGACGGACGCCGCGACAGCGGCGCGCGCGTCGATCATTGGCTCGACCCGCCCGGAGAGACGGGTTTCCGCCCCCCCTCCCCGACCGACGCCGACCACAATCAGGCTCGCGGCCTGGGCCTGGGCCGCGCTCAGTGCGACGAAGCCTTCTGGCGCTTCGGCCTCGCCTTCGGCATGGGCGCCTTCCTCCGCGTGACCCGCCTCACCTTCGGCAGCGGCCGGTGCGGCCGCTGGAGCGGCATCCGGTCCGCGTGTGAGCAGGAAGAGCCCGCCTCCACCGAGAAGGACGATGGCGGCGGCTCCGCCGATGAGCAACGTCTTGTTGGATGTGCGCTTGCGCATCACTGGGCTCCTTGGAAGGGGGCGCGGCCGTCCTGGCGCGCAAGTTCGATCTCGGCCTGGACGCGCGCGAGGCGCGCATCGACGGCAGACGTCCGGGCAGAAATCAGGGCTGTGCGGGTGACCCGCAGTTCAAGCTGGGAAATGCGCCCCGCTTCGGTTCCGATTCGCGACAGGCGATAGGCTTCCTCCGCAGACGCCACTCCCGCATCGGCGGCGGAAACCCGGCTGACGGATGCGGCGAGCCGCGCCCGCGCCGCGGCGCGATCGGCCTGGGCTTCCTGACGGGCGCCAAGGAGCCGCGCATCCGCGGCACGGAAGTCCGCCTGCGCCGCAGCGATGTTTCCGCGGTTCCGGTCGAACAATGGCAGCGGCATGCTGACGCCGAACGTCAGAGCCGTTGCGTCTTCCATCTCGTAGCGACGGACACCGACGCTGGCGTTGATGTCCGGACGAGAGCGTATCCGCTCGACGTCGATCCGGCGTTCGGCGGCGGCCCGTTGCGCTTCCGCGACACGAACGGTCGGTGCATCCGCTGGCGCCACAAAGGCGGGGGCAGGCGGCAGGTCGAGCAGGCTGGTGTCGATCGTTGTTACTGGCGCCGCCAGCATGGCGACAGCGGTCAGCCTGGCGAACGCCGCGTCGCGTTCGGCGATGGCCTCATCCCGCGTGGCGCGCGCTGCAGCTGCTTCGCTTTCACCCTGAATGCCGCGTAGCAGGGGCTCGCGCCCTTCCTCGACGAGAACAAGGGCGGCCCTTGCATCGGCGATGGTCAGGGTCAGGCTTTCTTCAGCGAGGACGGCCCGCCTTTGGGCGGCTTCCGCATCGGCATAGACCTGCGCGAGTCTTCCAGCAGCGTCGATGACGGCGAGATCGCGCTGCAGAGCCGCTGTCCCAGCCTCCGCGCGGGCGACATTGACCCGAGCGGTCCGGCGTCCCCAGAGCTCGAGGTCCTGGCTGATCG
This sequence comes from Brevundimonas sp., assembly GCF_032017145.1. Classification (GTDB taxonomy): domain Bacteria; phylum Pseudomonadota; class Alphaproteobacteria; order Caulobacterales; family Caulobacteraceae; genus Brevundimonas. Next base: position 649 of record NZ_DALZQC010000195.1, on the reverse strand, counting down.
ACAAGGTGGTTTCGGCATTGGCGTAGCCCGAGAAGGGCCCCGTGCCGAAAGCGTTCTCGGCGTCGAGAGCGATCGTCGGATTAGGCCTCGCACGGGCCTGGCGGACACGTGCTTCGGCGGCGTCCGACAGGGCGCCGGCTTCAAGGGTGGCCGGGGTTTGACCCAGCTGGGCGAGCAGCTCGGCGAAGGACGGCGCGGGGTCAGCCCAAGCGGGACTGGCCAGCACGGCCGCGAATGCGGCCAACGCGCAGCCGACCGCGAAACGCGGCGGCCTGCGATATGAGGGAGGCATGATTCATCTTCCAGAAATTTGACACGAGTTCGCGCGCACGGCGGCGCAGACGTCCGGTCAGACTCTGGGAGGGCGCTTCAGGCCGTCGGGAGAGATCGACGACGGAAAATCACTCGAGGGGAAGGCGTGAACAGGCCGCGCGTGGATCTGCATCGCGATGTGGTCGGCGACATCCGCACGGGCAGTTCCGTTGTGGTGGCAGTGGCCGTGGGTGCAGACTCCGTGCCCAGCGCCAAGGTCGACCTGGTCGCCATCGCCCGCATCTTCAACGACCATGGCGTGAGCCGATGCCGTCTCCGGGACGCAGGTCGCGGCGTCAGCGATCGGGGCGACGAAAAACACGGCGGAGACCAGGGT
>NZ_DALZQC010000194.1:0-2746 GCF_032017145.1 Brevundimonas sp. | reverse complement strand
TTCCTCGCCCTCCGCGCGCCTGGCCCAAGGCCGCACGCACATCGGCCTCGGTGACCTCGGCGCCCAGGGCCGCGCGCTTGGCCAGGTCCTCGATCACCCGGCGGGCGTCGGATCGGTCGCGCGTGCCGCCGTTGACCGAGACCCCGCCGCCCGGCGCCTCGACCAGCACCTTGAAGGCGTCCTCGATCAGGGCGACGTGGCGGCTGTTCGGCCCGATGACCGCGCGCAGTTCAGCGTCATTCAGCGGTACGAACTCGGACTCTCTCGCCATCAGGCGGCCTTTTCTGATCGGGTCGGCGCAGCGTTCGGCTGCTGGAGCCCATTGGGTGGGACAAGTCGGCCGTGCAGACTGTTCTGCTGGCCCACGATGATCTCGACCGGAACGATCTGGCCGATCAGATGATCCGCGTCATCGACATGGACCGATTGCAGATAGGGGGATCGACCGATGGCCTGCCGACGGTGGGCGTGACGACCCTTGCGGTCGAACAGGACGTTCAGAACCTTGCCCGCCTGGGCTTCGTTGAAGGCGGTCTGCTGGTCGGTCAGCAGGGCGATCAAACGGTGCAGCCGCTCCCTGGCCGCCTCCGGCTCGACCTGTTTGCCCATGCCAGCGGCGGGCGTGCCGGGGCGGGGCGAATACATGAAGGCGAAGGCCCCCGCGTAGTTCACGCGCCGCACCAGATCCAACGTGTCCTCGAACTCCCTGTCCGTCTCGCCGGGAAAGCCGACGATGAAATCCCCCGCCAGCGCCATGTCGGGCCGCGCCTGACGGATGCGGTCGATCAGATCGAAATAATTCTGGCGCCCGTGCTTCCTGTTCATCAGCCGCAGGATGCGGTCCGATCCCGCCTGAACCGGCAGGTGCAGATAGGGCATCAGGGCGTCCAGATCGGCATGGGCGGCGATCAGGTCGTCGCTCATGTCATTGGGGTGGCTGGTCGTATAGCGGATGCGGTCCAGGCCGGGGATTTCGGCCAGGGCGTAGGCCAGTTCGGCCAGGGTCGCCTTCTTTCCATCCGGCCGTTCGCCGTCATAGGCGTTGACGTTCTGGCCCAGAAGCGTGACCTCGCGCACGCCGCGATCCGCCAGTTGCCGCGCCTCCTCCAGCACCGAGGCCAGCGGCCGCGACCATTCCGCGCCGCGCGTATAGGGCACGACGCAGAAGGTGCAGAACTTGTCGCAACCCTCCTGCACCGTCAGGAAGGCGGTCGGCCCCTTGGTCCCGCGCGCGGCAGGCAGGGCGTCGAACTTGTCGTCGGGGGCGAAGTCGGCGCCGATCCGCTCGCCCCGCGCCCGCGCCGTGCGGGTCAGCAGTTCGGGCAGCTGATGATAGGCCTGCGGGCCGACGACGATGTCGACGGCGGGCTGGCGCTTCATGATCTCCTCGCCCTCGGCCTGGGCGACGCAGCCGGCGACGGCGATGGTCATGTCCCCGCCCGTCTCGCGCTTGATGTCGCGCAGCTCGCGCATCTTGCCCAGCTCGGAATAGACCTTTTCCGCCGCCTTCTCGCGGATGTGGCAGGTGTTCAGGATGACGAAGTCGGCCTCGGCCACGTCCTCCGTCGTCGCATAGCCCAGCGGGCGCAGGACATCGGCCATGCGCTCGCTGTCATAGACATTCATCTGACAGCCATAGGTCTTGATGAACAGACGCTTGGTCGCGTCCGTCGCCTTGGCTGGCTTGGGAACCAGGGTATCGGTCATGGGCGGCTTATGATCGCCCGGACAGGCGACGACAAGACAGGGACGGAAACAGGCTCAGCCCGCGTCCACATCGGCCGGATCGACCCGCGCGGCGTGACGCTTGAAGATCAGGCCTTCGCGCTGCGACGGTTCGGCGCCCTCGATCGGCACGCCGTAAAGCTCCAGCTTGTGGCCGATCAGCTGGAAGCCCAGACGTTCGGCGATCTCGGTCTTCAGGCGTTCGATCTCGGCGTCGAAGAACTCGATCACCTCGCCCGACTTGGTGTCGATCAGGTGGTCATGGTGGTCGTCGCCCGCCTCTTCATAGCGGCTGCGACCGTCGCCGAAGTCATGCTTCTCGACCACGCCCGCCTCTTCGAACAGGCGCACGGTGCGATAGACGGTGGCGATGGAGATGTGGGGATCGATGGCCGAGGCGCGGCGGTACAGCTCCTCGACATCGGGGTGGTCCTCGGCGTTCGACAGCACGCGGGCGATCACCCGGCGCTGTTCGGTCATGCGCATGCCGCGGTCGGCGCAAAGTTTTTCGATCCGGTCCATGACCCTAGGATAGGGATTCGTCGCGCGTCAGGGAAGCGTCGGCGTGACGGGATCGAAAGACAGATCGCGACGCAGGGCCAGGGCGTCGATCCGGCGCCCGTCCGGGCCGGGGTAATAGGCTTTTCGACGGCCGATTTCGACGAAGCCGGCGCGGGCGTACAGGGCGCGCGCCGCCGCATTGTCCTCGGCCACTTCCAGAAACAGGCTCGCGGCGCCGGCGTCCTCGGCGGCGACGCAGGCGCGCCCGACCAGGCGGCGGCCCAGACCCTGGCGGCGTGCATCGGGTCGGACGGCCAGGGTCAGGATTTCCGCCTCGTCCAGCACCACGCGGATCAGGATGAAGCCGTCAGCCTCTACGCCCAGCAGCACGCCCGGCTGGGCCAGAAGGTCGGTGAAGGCTCGGGCGTCCCACGGCGAGGCGAAAGCCTCGGCGTGCAGGGCGGCCAGAACGTCCGGGGGCGTCGCGCTCATGCCGCGGGCTGGCGCGGCTGGCCCGGCA
>NZ_DALZQC010000193.1:0-2794 GCF_032017145.1 Brevundimonas sp. | reverse complement strand
GGCGCGGGCGTCGCCGTGGGCGTAATCCTGAACCAGCCGCACCAGCCGCCCGCCCTCGACGAAGGCCGGAGACGCCGTGGCGTCGGTCGGAGCCAGGGCCGCCGCCACGTCCAGATCGCCGGTCAGCAGGGCCGAGGTGAAGGCCTGTTCGCGCACGCGCGGCTGTTCCGGCGTCAGCCGCTCGGCCTGGGCCAGATAGTCGGAGCCTTGCGCCCCCTCCCCCTGCATCAGGGCCAGCTTGCCGGCCAGATACAGGCCATAGGCGCTGCGCCCCTCGGCGTTGGTCGGGATCGGCGCCCAGACGGCCGGGATCGCCGGGGCGGCGGGCGCGTCGGTGATGATGATGTGAGGATCGGGCGCGGCATCCGGGGCCGGCGAGGTTGTTTGGCCGGGAATGGGCTGGCCCGGCTCCAGGATCACGGCCGGCGGATGGGTCTGGGGTGTCGGGGCGGGGGGCGCGGCGTCCTGCGCCCCCGCCTGTCCGGCCATGGCCAGGGCGACGACGGTCAGGGAGGCGGAAATCAGAGTCGAGCGGCGCGAACGGGAGGCGATCATGCCGCGACCCTTCACGCTTTCCCCCGCCCCCGCAAGAGGATGGATGATTGTTCCTCCTCTTGCGCTCATCCCCGCGAAAGCGGGGACCCCGTTTCTCTGTCGGCAGTGAGTTGGATCAGCACAGCCTCGCCAACCTTTGCATTGATCGCCCAAAGGACTGGGTCCCCGCTTTCGCGGGGATGAGCGGCATCGGGGGCTTGTCACATGTTCGGATAGTTGGGGCCGCCGCCGCCCTCGGGCGTGGTCCAGACGATGTTCTGCGACGGGTCCTTGATGTCGCAGGTTTTGCAATGGACGCAGTTCTGGGCGTTGATGACGAAGCGGGGATCGGCCTTGGCCGCCTCGTCGCCATAGACGACCTCGTACACGCCCGCCGGGCAGTACAGCCGCGCCGGTTCGCCGTATTCGGGCAGATTGACCCGGATCGGGATGGACGGGTCCAGCAGCTTCAGGTGAGCCGGCTGGTCCTCGGCGTGGTTGGTGTTGGAGATGAACACCGACGACAGTTTGTCGAACGACAACTTGCCGTCCGGCTTGGGGTATTTGATCGGTTTGTGGTGCGCCGCCAGTTCGGTCGAGGCCGCGTCGGTCTTGGCGTGTTTCAGCGTCGGGATCGGCGACCAGCCGCCCAGCAGGGTGCGGCACCACATGTCGAACATGCCGAACGCCCCGCCCAGGGTCGTGCCGAATTTGGACAGCAGGGGCTTGGCGTTCCGGACGACCGACAGCTCCTTATAGACCCAGCTCTTCTCGAAAGCGGTCTGATACTCGTTCAGCACGTCGCCTTCACGCCCGGCCTGAACCGCCTCGTAGGCGGCGTCGGCGGCCAGCATGCCGGTCTTCATGGCGTTGTGGCTGCCCTTGATGCGGGGCACGTTCACGAAGCCCGCCGAGCAGCCGATCAGGGCGCCGCCGGGGAAGGACAGTTTCGGGATCGACTGCAGACCGCCCTCGGTGATGGCCCGCGCGCCATAGGAGATGCGCGTCCCGCCCTCCAGGTGTTTGGCGATGTCGGGATGGTGCTTGAAGCGTTGGAACTCGTCGAACGGCGACAGGAACGGGTTCTTGTAGTTCAGGTGAACGACATAGCCCACGGCCACGTAGCGGTCGCCGAAATGATACAGGAAGCTGCCCCCGCCGGTGTGTTCGTCCAGCGGCCAGCCGGTCGTGTGCTGGGCCAGGCCGGGCTGATGCTGTTCGGCGGGCACCTGCCACAGCTCCTTCAGGCCGATGCCGTATTTCTGTGGCGACTTGCCGTCCTGAAGCTTGTGACGAGCGATGATGGTCTTGGCCAGGGAGCCGCGCACGCCCTCGGCGATGAAGACGTATTTGCCGTGCAGTTCGATGCCCGGCTGGAAGTCGTCGGTCGGCTTGCCTTCGCGGTCGATGCCGAAGACGCCGGCGACGACGCCCTTCACCCGGCCCGTCTCTTCTTCCCAGACGACATGGCTGGCGGCCATGCCGGGATAGACCTCGACGCCCAGCGCCTCGGCCTGTTCGCCCAGCCAGCGTGTGACATTGCCCAGCGAGGCGATGTAGCAGCCGTGGTTGTGCATGAAGGGCGGCAACAACGGCATCGGCAGCGGCGCCGACCCTTGCGGCCCCAGCAGCAGGAAGCGGTCCTTGGTGACCGGCGTTTCCAGCGGCGCGCCGCGTTCCTTCCAGTCGGGGAACAGTTCGTTCAGGGCCTTGGGATCGATAACGGCGCCGGACAGGATGTGACCGCCGACCTCGGCCGCCTTTTCCAGCACCGCGACGCTGATCTCCTTGCCGTCCTTTTCCGCGCGCTGCTTGAGACGAATGGCCGCCGACAGGCCGGCGGGACCGCCGCCGACGATGACGACGTCGTATTCCATCACCTCGCGCTCGACGCCGTTCAGCGCCTCCAGCGGCGGCAGATTGTCGATGATGGCTTCCTGACGGGCGTTCTCGGCGCCGCCTTCGATGGCGTCTTCGGCCATGATTTCCCCTGAATCCCGGTTGTCCGTGTGGTTATGCCGCTTATCGGAAGGTGACGCGAGGGCGGTCAAGGCTTATCGATAGCCCGAGACATGAACGCGCAACCCCATGACATCGCTGCAGTGGAAAGCCTGCTCGCCTTCTGGCGGGATGCGGGGGTGGACGCCTGCTATGGCGATGCGCCGGTCGATCACACCCATATCGCCCCTCCCCCGGCGGTGAAGGCGGTGCAGCGCGCGACCGCCTCGGTGGCCCCGCCCCTGGCCGGACACGCCGCCGA
>NZ_DALZQC010000192.1:0-2808 GCF_032017145.1 Brevundimonas sp. | reverse complement strand
AGGGAATCAGAATGCGATTGCGCTATCAAGCGATTTAATAGGTCCTGAGCCTAGCGCAATGTCGCGCCGCCGGCGTGCCGGATCGCTACGCCCGGCCGGACCTCGCTAAGGTCACCTTCCTGAAGAACCCGCTGTCCAGCAATCATCTGGTCAAGGCGGACGGCTATGGCCACGCTGTCGATCTGTCGCCCTTCCCGGTCGATTACGAGGGGCCGGCGAAGTTCCCCAAGCACGACGCCATCGCCAAGGCCATGAAGGCGGCGGCGACCGAACTGGGGGTCAAGATCGTCTGGGGCGGCGACTGGAAGACGACGAAGGACCGGCCGCACTTTGAGTTGGTCCGATGACCGCCCTCGCTCTCCTCCGCTCCATCCCCCGCATTCTCACCCCGACCGGCTGGCTGATCGTCGCCATCATCGCCGCCTTCGTCCTGACCGGGGTCTACTGCTCATACAGCGGCGCACAAGACGAACGGAATCGCCAGGCGGCCCAGACCCAGAAGGTCGAGGCGAAAGCGTCAGGCGCGCGGGAAACCGCCGCTGTCGAGCGCCAGACCGAAACCCCCATCATCAACGCTCGCGAAAAGGATCTCTCCGATGCGGTCAACTCGCTCCCTGATGCTGCCCCTAGCGCTCGCCGCGTCCGTCTCGCTTGCGAGCGGTTGCGCCACCAAGGGAACACCCGCCTTCCCGCCGAGTGCGGATCTGGCGGTTGAGCCGAAGCCGGTTCTGGCGCCCGAGGCGATCTATTCGGAGGCTGCACTCGACGCCTACGACATCGCCATCGAGGCGCGCGGTGATCGACTGGCGGCCCAGGTCGGGCGGCTCTGTCGGTTCTTCGACACCATGGGGATGGAGCGGTTGAGGTGTCCGCCGCCTGACGTGCCGCCTCGGCCGGGTTAGGTGGTCATAACCAAAGGGGGGCGGTCAAACCTACCCCCTTCAGCGTCGAGCTATCAGGCTCCGCTATCGAGGCCCGCTCTCTTCGGAGGGTGGGCCTTTCTTACTATTCTTCCCGCTGTTCCGCTGCAGCCCACGCTTTCAGCGGTCGCCGAGCGCCCTTCATAATAGGAAGGGGGGGCACGTGCGCCCCACCCTGCGCGCAAAGGTCGGCGAACAGGCTACGGAAGTACGGGTAGACACTGATCGGCCCAACATTTCGAGTGAAGCGGGCCGCCGTTTCTTCATCCGAAGTGCCATTGACTCGATAGACCAAGAGGTATCGGCCTTTAACATTCAGGATGTGGGTCTTCCCGGACTTCGCATACGCAGACGCCTCAACCCACGCACTGACAATCTGCGCTTCTTCGTCGTAGGACGTGTCCGTCAGTTCGCAGTCGTATCCGAACCTCCACTTAGACCGATCAGGATCCATAATTTGCGGCTTGATCTTAAACTGACAGTCGACCAACTTCACGTCCGCCAAATCGACGCTGTCAACGAGATCGCCATAAGCGACATTTTGAGCTTCGGTCGTCATCGAGCGCCCGCCACCATCCGCGTTCCTTCGCGCTCCCACTGATTTTCGTTAGCGGCAACGGCGCGGCCCCAGGCGTTTCGTCCATCGACAGCCCACCTCTTCATGGACACCGCGCAGCCCGCTTCATCTCGAGGTTCAAACTTAAGACACGGGGTAGCATTCAAGGCGTCGGCAATGCGGCCGATGGTACGGGCCCGCATATTTGCACCATTGTCGCTCAACATCTGGCTAACACGCGGCTCCGACACATTCATCAACCGAGCCAAATCGGCCTGGGTGAGGCCACGTTCGTCAAGAGCGTGCTCAATGGCCAGCTGGAGATCCAGAATGAACCCAACCTCAGCACTGATTTTTTCAAAGTCGGTGTCGCTAGAAGTTCGGAAGAAAGACATTGGTTTCTCCTTAGACGTTCAGCTCAGAGTTGAGGCGATATGCCTCCGCTCCTGCCGCTTTGAGAACAGATTGCTTGGCCTTGTCGGCCTTCTTTGAGCAATCCACTCCCGTGATAATGAATGTGGGGCGTTCTCCGAACTGCCTCAAGAACCCGTAAGCTCTTAGCTGCCAAGGCTTGAACGCCTGCAGCCTAACTTTGCCCGGCGCGCGCTCGCCCGGGAACCAGCCCTCTTTGCCGTTGAACTTGTTTCGTCCCAGCCCTTGGACCCCGTGCTGGATGAAGCGCTTGAGCAACTCGCTGAGCTCAGCTCGCTGATCTACGGATGCCTGCGCTTCAATCTCTTTTTTCACAGCAGTCCGAATCAAAACGTCATGGGTCCCGGTGCCCTGAGAAAGCACTTCGTAGCCGTCCGGCAATGTCAGCTTCTGTCTCAAGCTACCAACGAACCTTAACGCAAGCCTTAAGTTCCGCTAGCGGCGAAATAGAGGCAGATGGGATCAAAATCACACAACGAGAGATACGAGAGGCGCAACCTACGCACCGGGATACCATCGTGTCGAATTCAATTTCACCTTCGATCACAGGTTCGCTGCATTGCCGCACTTGCGGTCAGAGTGTCGCCAGTCCGCCGTCTGGCAGCGAGCGCTGCAGCATTTTAGCGATGTCCCACGGTGCCGACATCCACGCCTCAAACTCGTCCGGCTCAGTCAGGATCACAGGCATCGCCTTGGGGTGAACGGCGCCGACCTCGGCGTTGGGTTCGGTCCTCAGGAAGGCGAAGACGTCGAGGGTCTCCATGCCGGTCTTGATCTTGCGGACGCTGGTGTGGTCCCGAAGGTGAATGCCTGCGAAGAAGGCCAGCGGCTCGGGATCATCGCCGGCTGATCCTCCCTCGTTTCAGTGGACACCCATGCTAGCTTTTCGGAGCTGGAGAG
>NZ_DALZQC010000191.1:0-2817 GCF_032017145.1 Brevundimonas sp. | reverse complement strand
GGCCGGGCCGAGGCGCTGGCCGCCCCCTTCGCCGGCTGGGGCGTTCCGACCGCGCGCAGTCTGAGGGACTGCGCGCAGGCCGCGCCGGAGCTGGATCTGATCGGGTCGGGCGGAATCCGGGACGGCCTGGATGCGGCGCGCGCGATCCGGCTGGGGGCCTGCCTGGTCGGTCAGGCGGCAGGGGTGCTGGAGGCGGGCCTGACATCGACCGAGGCCGTGGTCGAGCATCTGGACCTGATGGCGGCCCAGCTGCGGCTGGCCTGCTTCTGCACCGGCTCCAAGGACCTGGCCGCCCTGTCTCAGGCCCCGTTGCTGGAAGAGCCGCGCTTCTGAGACAGTTCGGCCTTTAGCGCCCGCGCCGAACGCACCCACAGAAAGCCGAATGAGACGCAGCCCTCACGGGTCCGCACGGCATGATGCAGGCGGTGGGCCTGGATTCGACGGGTCCAGAAGCCGGAACGCCCGTCGATCCCCGTCGGGAACCGCCGATGCACCAGACCGTCGTGGAAGAAGAAATAGACCATGCCATAGGCGGTGACGCCCAGGCCGACCGGCAGGGCCCAGGCCCAGACGTGCAGGCCCAGGGCGATCAGAATGATCGCCGGGGCGGCGAACACCACGGCGAACAGATCGTTCTTCTCCAGGACGCCCTCGTGCGGTTCATGATGGCTTCGGTGCCAGGTCCACAGCAGGCCGTGCATGACATAGCGATGCATGGCCCAGGCGAACGCCTCCATTCCCAGGAAGGCCGTCAGGAAGAGCAGGATCATCATCGGCATCGACATCAGCGCATCATAGGCGGTTTGAACCGCGCCCGCCACGACTTGACCTGACCGTCTGTTTGGCCGTCTGTGCGGCCATGCTGATGGACCTGCTCGTCACCACCCTTGCGCTCAGCCTGATCATCGGCGTGCGTTATCTGCTGGTCGGGGTTGTGACCCATTGGCTGCTGTGGTCGGGGGCGGGCCGGGGACGCCAGCTGAACCACAAGCCGACCACCCCGAAACGCATCCGCGCCGAAATCGTCGCCGCGCTGATCTCGTGTCCGATCTACGCCTTGCCTGCGGCCCTGGTGCTGGAGCTTTGGAAGCGGGGCGGGACGGCCATCTACGCCGACATCGACGCCTGGCCGCTGTGGTGGCTGCCGGTCAGCTTCGTCGTCTATATGCTGGCCCACGACGCCTTCTACTATTGGGTGCACCGGGGACTGCATCACCCGCGGATCTTCTCCTGGGCCCATGCCGAGCACCATCGGTCGCGCGATCCCAGCGCCTTCGCCTCCTTCGCCTTCGATCCGGCCGAGGCCGTCGCCACCGCCTGGTTCCTGCCAGCCCTGGCGCTTTTCCTGCCGATCCATTGGGGCGTGGCCCTGGCGCTGCTGACCCTGATGACCGCCACCGCCGTGCTGAACCACGCCGGCCGCGAAGTCTGGCCCGCCTCATGGCTTGGGAGGGCGCCCCTGCGCTGGCTGATCACCGCCACCCACCATGACGCCCATCACAAGCGTTTCAACGGCAACTACGGCCTCTATTTCCAGATGTGGGACCGCATCGCCTCGACCGAGATCATAGCGAGCCGGCCGTCGATCGCGGAAGAGCCGGCCGGCCTCACAGATTGGTCCGCGCCAGCTCCAGAACCTCGTCGCCACGACCGTTCATGATGGCCTTGAGCATGAACAGGCTGAAGCCCTTGGCCTGTTCCTTCTTGATCTTGGGCGGGATGACCAGCTCCTGGCCGGCTGTGACGACGTCCACCAGGGCGGGGCCGGGATGGGCCAGGGCCTGGGCCACCGCATCCTCGACCTGATCCGAGGCCTCGACGCGGAAGGCGGTGACGCCCATGGCGCGGGCCATGGCGGCGAAGTCGGGGTTCTTCAGCTCCGTGCCGACGTCCAGGAAGCCAGCGGCCTTCATCTCCATGGCCACGAAGCCCAGCGAGCCGTTGTTGTAGACCACCACCTTCAGCGGCAGACCCAGCTGCGACAGGCTGATGAAGTCGCCCATCATCATGGTGAAGCCGCCGTCGCCGGACAGGGAGATCACCTGGCGGCCGGGCGCGGCGGCCTGGGCGCCGATGCCCTGCAGCATCGCATTGGCCATGGAGCCGTGGTTGAACGATCCCAACAGACGCCGCCGACCGTTCATGGTCAGATAGCGGGCGGCCCAGACGGTCGGGGTGCCCACGTCGGCGGTGAAGACGGCGTCCTGGGCGGCCAGCCGGTCGATCACGGCGGTCAGATACTGGGGATGGACGGGCCGGTCGGCGGGGGCGGGCCGGGCCAGCTCGTCCAGACCCTTTCGCGCCTCGGCATAGTGTTTGCGGGCGGCCTGGAGGAAGCGTGACGAGCGATCCGTCCTCAGGTGCGGGATCAGGGCGGGGATGGTCTCGGCCACGTCGCCGACGATCCCTTGCGCCAGATGGGCGCGCTTGCCCAGCGCCGACGGGTCGCGGTCGATCTGGATGATCCTGGCGTCCGAGGGGTAGAAGTTGCGGTAGGGGAAGTCGGTCCCCAGCATGACCAGGGCGTCGCAGTTCATCAGGGCGTGATAGCCGGACGAGAAGCCGATCAGGCCGGTCATGCCGACGTCATAGGGATTGTCCCATTCGACGTGCTCCTTGCCGCGCAGGGCGTGGACGACCGGGGCCTGAAGCGTCTGGGCCAGGGCCAGAACCTGGTCGTGGGCGCCCGCGCAGCCGCTGCCGGCCAGGATGGCTACCTTGTCGGCCGCGTTCAGCAGCTGGGCCGCCTGCGTCACGTCGCCGAGGGCGGGGCTGACGCGCGGCCGGGCCGGGGCGGACCAGTCGGGCGAGGCTCCG
>NZ_DALZQC010000190.1:0-2818 GCF_032017145.1 Brevundimonas sp. | reverse complement strand
GGACAGGGCGGCGGCGCCCATCAGGAAGGAACGGCGAGAGGGGGTCATGGTCGGATTTCCGGCTTCGGCGACGTCTGCGGCGCCTATTTCAGGTCGATGGACTGGACGGCGTCGCCGCCCACGGCGAAGCGCGCGCGGTCCCAACCGGCCGGTCCCATGTTGCCCACCGCATTGTTGGAGAAGGCGAAGGGCTCGGTCGGCATGCCGAAGGGATTGGTGTTCATCTTGCCGTCGCCGTTCAGGTCGTGAAAGGCGCGCACGGCGTAGTCGCCGTCGGGCAGGTTGTCGAAGGTGACGCTGGTCTGACCGGTCGCCGCATCCGCCATGGCCGCCTTGGCCGGCCCGCCCTGCCCGCCATAGGCGGCGGCGCTGTCATACAGGGCGACCATGATCCTTCCCTGATGGGCGGCGGCGGGAAACTGGATCGTCAGATCGGCGGCCAGGGTCGGCGAGGCGACGGCGGCGACCAGCAGGGCCAGGGTCGGGGTGATGGCGGAGAGGGTTCTCATGTCGGGCGTCCTGATCGGGGGAGAACCGACGACCGGCTCTCGATGACCGGACCCTGCCGACGCCTCCGCCGCGCCGCCACGTCAGTTGCGGCGATGACCGCCCCGCCTTCGCCAACGACCGGCCCCGTCCACTGACGAAGCGCGAACGAACGCCAGTTTGAACAGGCCGCAAAGGCTCTCGCGCCATCCACGAAAAAGGCCCGGAACCTGGGTTCCGGGCCTGTCTCTCTCGATGCCGCGAACCCGGACCTAGTCCAGGGTGCGCTTGATCTCTTCGACCGTGAAGCACTCGATGTAGTCGCCTTCCTTGATGTCCTGGAAGCCCTGGAACTGCATGCCGCATTCCTGGCCCGAGGGCACCTCGTTGACCTCGTCCTTGAAGCGTTTGAGCGTGTTGAGCACGCCCAGCTCCAGCACCACCACGTCGTCGCGGATGATGCGGACGCGGGCGCCCTTGCGCACGACGCCTTCGGTGACGCGGCAACCGGCGATCTTGCCGATCTTGGAGATGTCGAACACCTGCAGAACGGCGGCGTTGCCCAGGAAGGTTTCCCGCTGCAGCGGCGCCAGCATGCCCGACAGCACGCCCTTCATGTCGTCCAGAAGGTCGTAGATGATCGAATAGTAGCGGATCTCCACGCCTTCGCGCTCGGCCAGGTCGCGCGCCTGTTTCGAGGCGCGGACGTTGAAGCCCAGGATCGGCGCCCCGGCCGACTTGGCCAGGTTGACGTCGCTCTCGGTGATGCCGCCGGCGCCGGAATAGACGATGCGGGCGCGGACTTCGTCGTTGCCCATCTTCTCCAGCGAGGCCGCGATGGCTTCGCCCGAACCCTGGACGTCGGACTTGATGACGACCGGCAGTTCGCTGATCTTCTTGGAGCCCAGCTTGGCCATCATGTCGACCAGCGAGACCGAGCCGCCCGAGACTTGGGCCTTCTCACGCTTCACACGCTGACGATATTCGGTCAGCTCGCGGGCGCGGGCTTCGGAATCCACCACGGCGAAGACGTCGCCCGGAGACGGGGCCTCGTCCAGACCCAGGATCTCGACCGGAACAGACGGACCGGCTTCGGTCAGCTGTTCGTTGCGTTCGTTCAACAGGGCGCGAACCTTGCCCCACGAACCGCCGGCGACGACGATGTCCCCGCGCTTCAGCGTGCCGCGCTTGACCAGGACGGTGCCCACGGGGCCGCGGCCCTTGTCCAGCTTGGCCTCGATGACGACGCCTTCGGCCGAACGATCAGCGTTGGCGCGCAGGTCCATGACCTCGGCCTGCACCAGGATGGCTTCAAGCAGGCCGTCTAGGTTCATCCGCTCCTTGGCCGACACCTCGATGATCTGGGTGTCGCCGCCCAGGCTTTCGGCGATGACCTCGTACTGCAGCAGTTCGTTGACGACCTTCTGCGAGGTGGCGCCGGGCTTGTCCATCTTGTTGACGGCGACGATCAGCGGGGCCTCGGCGGCCTTGGCGTGCTGAATGGCCTCGATGGTCTGGGGCATGACGCCGTCGTCGGCGGCGACGACCAGCACCACGATGTCGGTCACGGTGGCGCCGCGCGCCCGCATGGCCGAGAAGGCGGCGTGGCCCGGCGTGTCCAGGAAGGTGACCTTCTGGCCGTCTTCCAGACGCACCTGATAGGCGCCGATGTGCTGGGTGATGCCGCCGGCCTCGCCGCCCGCGACGTCGGTCGTGCGCAGGGCGTCGAGCAGCGAGGTCTTGCCGTGGTCGACGTGGCCCATGATGGCCACGACGGGTGCGCGCGTCTCGGTGGCGCCCTCGTCGTCGGCCTCGGCCAGGAAGCCGGTCTCCACGTCGGATTCGGACACCCGCTTGACCGCCATGCCGAACTCCTCGGCCACCAGTTCGGCGGTGTCGGAATCGATCACGTCGTTGATCTTCATCATCATGCCCTGACGCATCAGGAATTTGATGATGTCGACGCCGCGCACGGCCATCCGGTTGGACAGTTCCTGCACCGTGATGACGTCGGGGATGACCACTTCGCGCGGACGGTTCGGCGCGTCGGTCGATCCGCCCTTGCGCTTTTCCTTCTCGCGTTCGCGGGCGCGGCGAACCGAGGCCAGCGAGCGCATCCGTTCGGCGGCGTCGCCGTCGCCGACCACCGACTGGATGGTCATGCGGCCTTCGCGGCGCTTGGGCTCGCCGCGCGTGCGGCTAACGGCCTTGCCGGCGTCGGAGAAACGCTTGTCGCGATCGTCGTCGCGGCCGACCGGACGGCCGAAGCCTGCACCAGGCGCACGGCTGGGGCGCGCCACTTCCGGCGTCGCGGGCGGCGCGTTCGGCGCGG
>NZ_DALZQC010000189.1:0-2869 GCF_032017145.1 Brevundimonas sp. | reverse complement strand
CGGGGGGCGGCGACGGCTCGGCCCTGAGGGCGCTGGCGACGGACTGGACGCCGCCGAGGCCGCCGGTCAACGGGCGTGATCTGGCGCGGTTGGGCGTGACGCCGGGACCGGAGACGGGGCGGCTGTTGAAAGCGTTCGAGGACGGCTGGATCGCCGACGACTTTCCGAGCGAGGGTCACGAGGCGCGGCTGAAGGCGCTGATTGCGGCTGGAGTCATCGGCGCTTGAGATGATGCGGGCCTCGAGAGGCTTTCGTCACAACGCACACAGAGACTTCACGAAGACCACGATGAGGCCGAACGCGCGTCGGCCTCGGTGTCTGCAAGCCATCGATACATATGCGGCTTCGCCGCCGCAGGCCCTCAAGGTTTGGTGGACCGGAGCATGTCTCCGCTGTGTTCCCCGTGACCTCGTTGTGCGCGTTGTGACGAACCCCTCAGGCGCTACAGGTCCAGTTCGGCCGCTATCGGGCGCGGGTGAACTCGGTGACGACCGGCCGGTGGTCCGAGCCGGTGGGCAGGCCCAGGCGGCGCGTGATCAGGGCCAGGTCCGGCGAGCGATAGACCTGGTCGATGGTGATGCCGGCGAAGGCCGGGGCCTGGCTGGGCCAGGTGCCGGGCCAGCCGGGCGCGGGGATCAGGTTCATGTCGGCCTGGATCTGTTTGCCGATCCGTGCGGTCGAGACGCTGTTGAAGTCGCCGGCGGCGATGACGGGATTGGACGGCGCGGCCAGCCGTCGCTCGGTCAGGGCCATGACCTGGGTGATCTGGCCCCACTGATACTGATAGGGCCAGGGCCGGGTCAGATGCACGGCGAAGACGTTGATCGGCCCGATGGGCGTCTTGACCACGGCCCCGGCCGCGCTGAGGCCGTCCGGCCGGCCGGGCAGGCGCTGGAGGATCGGATAGCGCGATGCGACGATGGACTGGGCATGGTCGCCCGGCCCGCGCATCCGCCCCACGGCGGTGCGGTGGGGATAGCCGGCCAGAAGCGCGTCCAGCTGGGCCGCCGGGGCGTCGCCCACCTCGACCAGGAGCAGGATGTCGGCGTCGGCCGCGACGATGGAGCGGCGCATGGCCTCCACGTCGGTGTTGAAGACCCACAGATTGGCCGAATACAGCCGCACGATGGGCGTGTCCGTCGCGGCCGTCCCGCGCGTCGGCATCCACTGAGGCCAGACCGCGATCACAAGCACCAGACAGGCCGCAGCGCCCACGCCGACGGCGGGCCACAGCCGCAGCAACAGACAGACGGCGGTCGCCGTCACGGCCGCCAGCAGGGCCGGCGCGGTGAACTGGGCCAGGATGTCGACCCACCGATGGCCGACGCCGCTCAAGGCCGCGATCCCCAGCACCGCCAGACCCGCCAGGGCGACGCCGGCCAGCACATTCGCCGTCAACTTGAACAGGGTCATCGGCGCACCGACCTTTCGGGTTGAACAAGGGCGCGTCGTCCCGCGTTAGGGCGACGCTTGGAGGGCGATATGGCCGCACGGTCAATCCGCGATATCGAAAACATCTGGTCCAATGTCGAGGGCGTCAAGAAGCTGTCGGACCGGGTCATCGGCATCGGCCCGTTCGGGATGGGTCTGGATGCGTTGCTGACCTGGGTGCCGGTGGTGGGCACGGTCTATACGGTGGGCACCGGCGGCTGGCTGATGCTGCAGGCGGTGCGGGCCAAGGCGACGCCGGCGACCCTGGCGCGGATGGGGGCCTATATGGCTTTCGACGCGGCGACGGGAACGGTGCCGCTGGCCGGCGATCTGGTGGACACCTTCTTTCCCGGCCAGCTGATGGCGGCGCGCGCGCTGCAGAAACACATCGAAAGCACCCACTGGGTCGAGGATTCAGAGGAAAACGCTCGCGCCAGCGGCGACCACGACCGCCACGCGGCCAAGGTGCAGGGCGAAAAGGGCCTGAAGCGGATCGTCTATCTGCACGACTGAAATAGGATGGTTGAGAGCCGCGCTCCATCCTATCCGGCGAAATGAAATCGCTTGAAAACAGTCGGTTGGCGCGCGCCAGCGACCATCTTCCGGCCTGAGGACGCGACGCAAGCAGACTGATCTCCGACGACAACGGAGATTTCGATGAGCGACGACTTCAGCGCGCGCCTGGCCCTGCCTTATCTGGCGGCGGGGCAGATGCAGAAACATGTGACCCTGAACACGGCCCTGACGCGGCTGGACGCCCTGTTGCAGACGGCGGCAGTCAGCCGGACGACGGCGACCCAGCCGGGCGATCCGGCGGATGGCGACCTCTACATCCTGCCGGCCGACGCCCAGGGCGCGGCGTGGGCGGGGCGAGGCGAGGGCAGCCTGATGCGGTTCGAGGCGGGCGGCTGGACCGCCGTGTCGACGCCGCCCGGCCTGATCGCCGTGGTGCGGGACGAAGCCGTGGTGGTGGTCCGGGATGCGGCGGGCTGGACGCCGCTGGGGGCCTGGCTGGGCGAGGCGAAGGGCCTGACCCGGCTGGGGCTGGGGACCACGGCCGATGCGGCCAATCCTCTGTCGGCCAAGCTGAACTCGGGCCTGTTCACCGCTCGAGAGGTCGAAGATGGAGGCGACGGCGACCTGAGGCTGACCTTCAACAAACAGGCGGCCGGCGACGTGCTGTCGCTGCTGTTCCAAAGCGGATACGCGGCCTGCGCCGAACTGGGTCTGGTGGGCGAAGACGATCTGGGGCTGAAGACCTGCGACGAGGCGGGCGTCTGGCGCTCCGTCCTTCGCGTGGATCGCGCCACCGGCCGCGCTGTCTTCGACCAGGGCGCGGTGCGGCGCGAGACGATCCTGATGACCGCCGACGGCGACTATTCGCCCCCCGCCTGGGCGCGCTGGATCGAGGCGGTCTGCGTCGGCGGCGGCGGGGCGG
>NZ_DALZQC010000188.1:0-2953 GCF_032017145.1 Brevundimonas sp. | reverse complement strand
GACCGACCCGCCCCGCGCCGGCGCCAGCACCCGCCCCGACGCCGCCGCCGGCCGATCCGATGGCCGGCCATGACATGTCGAAGATGGACGGCATGACCATGCCGCCCAACCAGTAGTCCACGTAAGCATCAGGAAGTCTCTCATGAACCGTTCAATCCTCACCAGCCTGGCCGCTCTGGCGGCGCTGGCTCCCGTCTCCCTCGCCCAGGCCCAGAGCCATTCGCACGCGGGCATGTCGGCGCAGGATCACGCCGCCATGCAGGCCCCCGCCAACGGCGTCGTCACCGCGCCCGCGGACAACGCCATGCTAGCGGTCGCGCCGACGACCTTCTCGGCGACGTTCCCGCACGCCATGACCCTGACCTCTCTCAGGCTGACGGGCCCTGACGCCCGGTCCATCGACGTGGCTGTGGTCGACGACGCGGCGCCGGTCACCACGGTCAGCGCGCCCCTCCCCATCCTGGCCCCCGGATCCTATTCCGCCGCCTGGGCCGCGAAGGGCGCCGACGGCCACCAGATGAACGGCCTCGTCCGTTTCATGGTTCACTGAGGGATCGGCCTCCCGCCTCCTGAGGGGCCGAAGCCGGATGTGGAAGGAACGCCGCGCGACCTGCCGCGCGGCGTTTTTCCGTCGTCGATCAGCGGTCGGCTCCCCGGCTGACCCCTCGCGATGGTCTTTCAGCCCTGGGCTCAGTCGGCGCGCCGTGATCGCCGGCCGGCGCGATCCATCCGGCCGGGGGGCGAACTACGCTCCTGAAGGTGGGGCGCCAAGCTCGCCAATGTCCGGGTCACAACGTGGGCGTCGCCGAAACCGCGTCCTACAGCTTGGCCAGCCTCCGGGTCGTACAGAATGGTGAAACAGCCCAGCGCCTTGGCCGGGCGAATGTCCCATTCCAGACTGTCTCCGACGACACAGACCTCGGGCGGATCGACGTTCAAGGCGGCAAACACTCGCCTGAACGCGCCCGGATCGGGCTTGCCAACGCCGACCTCGCCTTCAATCTGGATATGATGGAAACGCGAAGCCAGACCGAAACGCTCGATCTTGGCGCGCTGCAGTGGACCGGCGCCGTTGGTGAGCAGCGCGAGCCGGTATCCAGCGTCCCGCAGTTGGACCAACACGGCGTCCGCCTTGGGTTCGAGCCGCATCTGCCGGTCGCGATGGAGGCTGAAGGCGTCGGCGATGCGCTCTGCGATCTCGGGAGATACCGTTGGACTACTGTCGCGCCGCAAGGCCTCGAAGGCTTTGGCTGCGATGACGCGCCGGGCCTGCTTCGGGTCTGCGCGGCCCACGGCGTGGCTGTCCGGATCGCTCCAGAAGGCCCGCCCCGCCTCCGTCAGGGCGCGCGCTGCAACGTCCGGAGCGAGGTCGCCAAGCTCGGTCTGGTATACCTGACAGACGCTGCGCCACGCCAGATCAGGGCGGCGATAGGCTGAGAGCAGGGTGTCATCCAGATCGATCACGACGGCCCGGATCCGCCGCCCCGCTGTCATTGGACAACACCGGGCCGGTCACCGGCCGGCGCAAGGCACAGGCTGTAGCGAGGCCCTGGCCCCGGCGGGGGCGTCCTGACAACCGACCCGTTGCGTGCCTGTGGGGGCGCCGGCGTCAAGACAAGACCCGCCGCCGCTTCGCTAGAACCACGCCCGAATGCCGACGACCAGCCGGGTGTCTTCCGAGCTTCGCCCGTCAGCTTCCAGGAAGTCCGCCGTATTGCCGAAGCTCTTGGTCCATTCGACGCCGACATAGGGTGCGAATTCCTTGCGGAACTCGTAGCGCAAGCGGGCCCCGATCTGGAGCGTCGACAGGCCGGACCCGATCCGGAGTTCGGGGATGTCCTCCGCCGACAGCACCACCTCGGCCCGGGGCTGGACGATCCAGCGATTGGTGATGCGCTGATCGTATTCGGCCTCGGCCCTCGCCGTGAGTTCGCCCTTGTTGGACAGGAAGGCCGCCGCGTCGACCTCGAACCAGTAGGGCGCCAGACCCTGGATGCCGACGACCAGGTCGGTCCGGTCGCCTTCGGGCCGGTAGGTCTGCCTCAGGCCGGTCTGGAAGTCGAAGAAGGGTCGGAACGCCCGGCTATAGAGGGCCTGGATCTCGGCCTCCTCGACCTCGCCGTCGAAGGCTCCCTCCCCTTCGGACTTCCACCAGAAGCGATTGATGTCGCCGCCGGTCCAGCCCTGGGCGTCCCAGGCGTAGGCTTCTTCGCCGTCGGCGAAGGTCGCTTCGAGCTGGTCGATGATCACCGCGGTGGTCCGCACGTCGCCATTCTCGACGCGAAGCTGTTCGCGGGCCGCCGCCATCTCCGCGGGATCGAACAGGGTATCGGCGGCGTGAGCGGGGCCGCTGGTCGCCCCGGGCGGAAGGGGCATTTCCGGAGGGCGTCCCGGGTTGTCCGCGCTGGTCGGCACGTCGGGCGGCATCGCCATGGCCGACATGTCATGACCCGGGGGCATCTGCCCCATGGTCGACATGTCATGTCCCGCCGGCATGGCCGACGCGGGCGCGGTCTGCCGCATCGTTGACATGTCGTGCCCGGCGTGGGGATCCGGCTGAGCGGCGGCGGCCGGCTGCTGGCCGCTCTGCATGGTCGACATGTCATGTCCCGCCGGCATGGCCGGCGCCGGCGCGGTCTGGCCCATCGTCGACATGTCATGTCCGGCGTGGGGATCCGGCTGACCGGCGGCGGCCGGCCGCTGGCCGCTCTGCATGGTCGACATGTCGTGGCCCGCCGGCGTGGCCGGCGCGGGCGCGGTCTGCCGCATCGTCGACATGTCGTGCCCGGCGTGGGGATCCGGCTGACCGGCGGCGGCCGGCTGTTGGCCGCTCTGCATGGTCGACATGTCATGTCCCGCCGGCATGGCCGGCGCGGGCGCGGTCTGGCTCATCGTCGACATGTCGTGCCCGGCGTGGGGATCCGCCGACGCCGGCGCGCGCTCGGGCACGGCG
>NZ_DALZQC010000187.1:0-2979 GCF_032017145.1 Brevundimonas sp. | reverse complement strand
GGCCCCGGCCGCCATGCCGATGTCCACGCCCGCCGCCCAGACCGCCGCCCAGACCGCCGCGCCCGTCACGATCCGCGTCGATCTGGATCGGGTGGATCGCCTTATCAACGTGGTGGGCGAACTGGTCATCCAGCAGGCCATGCTGTCCCAGCGCGTGCTGGAAAGCGGTCTGGCCCGGTCCTCGGGCATCGCGCTCGGCATGGAGGATCTGGAGCTTCTGACGCGCGAGATACAGGACAGCGTCATGGCCATCCGCGCCCAGCCGGTGAAGTCGGTGTTCCAGCGGATGCCGCGCCTGGTGCGCGAGGTCGCGGACATGGTCTCCAAACAGGTTCGCCTGGTCACGGTCGGCGAGGACACCGAGGTCGACAAGACCGTGGTCGAACGCCTGGCCGAGCCGATCACACACATGCTGCGCAACGCCATCGACCACGGGCTGGAAACGCCCGAGGAGCGTGTCGCCGCCGGCAAGCCGGCCGAGGGAACCGTCCGCTTGGCCGCCCTGCACCGTTCGGGCCGCATCGTCATCGAAATCGCCGACGACGGACGCGGCATCAACCGCGAACGTGTCAGGAAGATCGCCGTGGACAAGGGGCTGATCGCGCCCGACGCCGCGCTCAGCGACGAACAGGTCGACAATCTGATCTTCGCGCCCGGCTTCTCCACCGCCGCCGTGGTGTCCGACATCTCGGGCCGGGGCGTGGGCATGGACGTGGTCAAACGTTCGATCCAGGCCCTGGGCGGCCGCATCTCCATCAGCTCGGTTCCGGGCAAGGGTTCGACCTTCACCCTCAGCCTGCCGCTGACCCTGGCGGTGATGGACGGGATGGTCGTCACCGCCGCCGAACAGACCCTGATCGCGCCGCTGCCCGCCATCGTCGAAAGCCTGACGCCCCAGGCCGCCGATCTGCACCATGTCGGCGGGGTCGATCCGGTCATCCGCTTCCGCGACCGCTTCCTGCCGCTGATCGACGTGGCCTTCGTCATGGGTTTCAGCAGTACGCCCATCGATCCCACCGGCGGCGTCGCCGTGGTGGTCGAGACCGAGGGCGGTCAGCAGGCGGCTCTTCTCTTCGAGGCGATCCAGGGCCAGCGCCAGGTCGTCATCAAGAGCCTGGAGACCAACTACCAACAGGTGGAGGGCGTCGCCGCCGCCACCATCCTGGGCGACGGCCGCGTCGCCCTGATCCTCGATATCGACGTCCTTGTCGCCGACATGCGCCGCAAGGCGGCCCGCCCCGACCTCAAGCTTGCGAGCTGATCCATGACCGAAGCCAAAGACCCCCAGCGCGAACTGATCGCCTTCCGCATCGGCGCCCAGGAGTTCTGCGTCGACATCATGTCGGTGCGCGAAATCCGCGGCTGGACGCCGGCGACGCCCCTGCCGCGTTCGCCCGGCTATATGAAGGGCGTCATCAACCTGCGCGGCACCGTCCTGCCCATCATCGACCTGGGCGCGCGTTTCGGGCTTGAGACGTCCGAGCCGACCGCCCGCCACGTGATCATGGTCGCCCACATCGGCGGCCGGATGGTGGGCCTGCTGGTCGACGCCGTGTCCGACATCCTGCAGATGAGCGAGGCGGCGGTCCAGCCGACGCCGGATGTCGCCAGCGACCGGGTGAAGACCTTCGTCAAGGGCATCTTCTCCATCGACGGCCGCATGATCAGCCTTATCGAACTGGATCACATCCTGCCGCAGGTCGAGGCCGAAGCCGCATGACCGCCGCCGCCGGTCGGGGATCCATCGTCGAGGGGGAGTTCGTCTTCACCGCCGATGATTTCCGCCACATCGCCGAAATGCTGCACGCCCATGCCGGCATCGCCCTGAACGAGGGCAAGGCGGCCCTGGTCTATTCGCGCCTGGCCAAGCGGCTGCGGACCCTGGGCCTGAGCAGCTTTCGCGACTACTGCGCCCTGGTCGAGGGCGTGGACGGGGTGGACGAGCGTCAGAAGATGACGGCGGCCCTGACCACCAACGTCACCCGCTTCTATCGCGAGCCGCACCATTTCGACGACCTGCGCGACCGGGTCATGCCGGATCTGGCCGCCCGCGCGCGCGCCGGCGGGCGGGTGCGGCTGTGGTCGGCGGCCTGTTCGAACGGGCAGGAGCCGTATTCCATGGCCCTGACGGTGCTTCAGGCCCTGCCCGAGGCGGCGGACCTGGATGTTCGGATCCTGGCCACCGACATCGATCCCAACATGGTCGCCCAGGGCCATGACGGGACCTATTCCGAAGAGGCGCTGGAGCCGGCGCCCGTCACCCTGTGGCGCAAATATTTCGACCGCGCGGATCGCGGCCTGTGGACCGCCGGCGCCCAGCTGAAGCGCCTGGTCGCCTTCCGCGAGCTGAATCTGATCGGCGACTGGCCGATGAAGGGCCGGTTTGACGTCATCTTCTGCCGCAACGTCGTCATCTATTTCGACGACGCGACCCAGGAACGGGTGTGGCGGCGCTTCACCCCCCTGATGACGCCCGGCGCCACCCTCTACATCGGCCATTCCGAGCGGGTGTCCGGGCCCGCGACCAGCCAGTTGCAGACCGCCGGCCTGACCACCTATCGCCTGGCGGCCGCATGAGCCCCGTGCGCGTCCTGGTCGTCGACGACAGCCTGACCATGCGCGGCCTGATCTCGGCCGCGCTCAAGTCCGACCCTGAGATCGAGGTCGTCGGCACGGCCGCCGATCCCATCGAGGCCCGCGCGGCCATCAAGGCCCTGAACCCCGACGTCATCACTCTGGACGTCGAGATGCCCAATATGAACGGGCTGGAGTTCCTGGAAAAGATCATGCGGCTGCGGCCCATGCCGGTGGTCATGGTCTCGACCCTGACGGCCGCCGGGACCGACGTGACCCTGGCCGCGCTGGAGATCGGCGCGGTGGACGCGGTGGCCAAGCCGGCGGTGGCCAGCGTGGGCGCCTTCCACGACCTGATCGGCAAGGTGAAGACCGCCGCCCGCTCGCGCGTCCGCGCCCGCGGCG
>NZ_DALZQC010000186.1:0-3014 GCF_032017145.1 Brevundimonas sp. | reverse complement strand
CAGGCCCAGCCGGCCGCGCCTGCCGCCGCCCCGGCGCCGATCCAGGGCAAGGGGCCGGCCCTGTGGGTGATCAAGGACGCCGATTCCACCCTGTATCTGTTCGGATCGGTCCATGTGCTGCGCCCGACGACGGGCTGGGCCAGTCCGCGCGTCCAGGCCGCCTTCGACAGCGCCTCGGACATCTGGTTCGAGATCAGCAATCCCGACGATCAGGCCGCGCTCATGCCGCTGATCCAGCAGCACGGCCTGTCGCCCGACACGCCCCTGTCCAGCCGCCTGACGCCCGAGGAGAACGCCGAGCTGGACGCGGCGGCCCAGGCCCTGGGCGCCTCGGGCGCCCAGCTTCAGCCGATGCGGCCGTGGCTGGCGGCCCTGACCCTGTCGGTCGCCCCGCTGGTCAAGGCGGGCTATGATCCCAAGTCGGGCGTGGAACTTGTTCTGAAGGCGCGCGCCGAGGCGGCCGGCAAGCCGATCCACGGCTTCGAAACCATCGACAAGCAGATCGGCATTCTGGCCGGCCTGCCCGACGACGTGCAGATGGTCTTCCTGCGCGAGACGCTGAAGGACTACGAGAACGCGGCGACAAAGCTGGACGAAATGGTCTCGGCCTGGGCGAGGGGCGACGTCGATGTCCTGGGTCGGGTGATGGTCGAGGAGATGAAGGACGCCTCGCCGGCCCTGTACCAGTCCGTTCTGGTGGATCGGAACATCGACTGGGCGAACCAGATCCAGACCCTGCTGCAAGGCTCCGGCACCGCCTTCATCGCCGTGGGCGCGGGGCACCTGGCCGGCGACGACAGCGTTCAGGCCCAACTGAAGGCGCGCGGCGTTCAGGTCGAAGTGGTCGAATGAAGCATATCGCGCGCTTGAGCCGACGGCGGCGCGCAGCTAAGAGTTCGGTCGAGGGCGTGTCCACGCCGCTCTCGGCCGACCCGATGCGGGCATGATGTAGTGGTAGCCTGGCAGCTTCCCAAGCTGCTCGTGCGGGTTCGATTCCCGCTGCCCGCTCCAGTCGGTCGTCCTGTCCGGGAAATCTATTCTTTCGGGTGGATTGTTTCCTTCCTCGGCCCTTGATATCGTCGGGCGTGGTAAATCTTTCCGCACAGACCCTGATCCCGTCACCCGGAGCGCTTGCGCGTTCGGGACTGCGACTTATCGGCTGCCGCCGGGACTGACGGCTGCCCGGCGGCGGAAATCGCTGTCGTAATCCCCTTTCAGATCGCAAGACGTTCAGGAGACGCACGGTGTTGCGCGACCCCTCCATCAAATATCGCCCCTTCCCGACCGTCGATCTGCCGGATCGTCAGTGGCCCAGCCGCACCATCGACAAGGCGCCGCGCTGGCTGTCGACGGACATGCGCGACGGCAATCAGGCCCTGATCGACCCGATGAACGCCGAGAAGAAGCAGCGCTTCTTCGACCTGCTGGTGAAGATCGGCATCAAGGAGATCGAGGTCGGCTTCCCCTCGGCGGGGGCGACCGAGTTCGATTTCATCAGCGGCCTGGTGCGCGCGGGCGGCATTCCCGACGATGTGGTGGTGCAGGTGCTGACCCAGGCGCGGGCCGATCTGATCGCCCGTTCGTTCGAGAGCCTGGAGGGGGCCAGGACCGCCGTCGTGCATATGTACAACGCCCTGTCGCCCGCCTGGCGCGAGATCGTCTTCGGCATGGACCGCGCGGGCATCAAACAGATCGCCGTCGAGGGCATGTCGCGGATGCGCGAGGAGGCGGAACGCCGCCCCGACACCGACTGGCGTTTCGAATACAGCCCCGAGACCTTCTCCACCGCCGAACTGGATTACAGCCTGGAGGTCTGCGAGGCGGTTCTGGACGTGATCGAGCCGACGCCGGACAAGCCCATCATCTTCAACCTGCCGGCCACCATCGAGGCGGCGACGCCGAACATCTACGCCGATCAGGTCGAGTGGTTCTGCCGCAACATCTCGCGTCGCGACAGCGTGATCGTGTCGGTTCATCCGCATAACGACCGGGGCACGGGCGTGGCGGCGGCGGAGCTGTCGGTCATGGCCGGCGCCGACCGGGTCGAGGGCTGCCTGTTCGGCAATGGCGAGCGCACGGGCAATGTCGATCTGGTGACCCTGGCGCTGAATCTCTACACCCAAGGGGTCGATCCCGAGCTGGACTTCTCGGACATGGATGCGGTGATCCAGACGGTGGAGCATTGCAACGCCCTGCCGGTCCATCCGCGCCACCCCTATGCCGGGGAACTGGTCTTCACCGCCTTCTCGGGCAGCCATCAGGACGCGATCAAGAAGGGGTTCGCCGCCCAGGCCAGGCGCAACGACCATATCTGGAACGTGCCCTATCTGCCCATCGACCCGGCCGATCTGGGCCGGTCCTACGAGGCGGTGATCCGCGTGAACTCCCAGTCCGGAAAGGGCGGCTTCGCCTGGGTGCTGGAACAGGACAAGGGGCTGAAACTGCCCAAGCGGATGCAGGCCGATTTCAGCCCGCATGTTCAGGCCTACGCAGACCAGGTAGGCCGCGAACTGACCGCCGCCGACATCTGGGACGTTTTCCGATCCGTCTATGCGCCCCATGGCGGCCATGGTCCGTTCGCCCTGGTGGATTATGAAGAGGGGCGCTCGGCGCCGGGCAAGGAGCGCCGCTTTACGGGCCGCATCCGCCTGAACGGCGAGGAGCGGCGGATCTCGGGGCGCGGCAACGGCTTCCTGTCCAGCGTGCTGGACGCGCTGCGCGAAGACTGTGGTCTGGTGCTGGATATCGAGGACTATCACGAACACGCCATCGGCCATGGGGCTGACGCCCAGGCGGCGGCCTATGTCGAATGCCGCACGGCGGATGGACGGACCATCTTCGGCGTGGCGACCGACCCGGACGTGGCGACGGCCTCGCTGAAGGCGCTGCTGGGCGCCGCCAACCGCGCCGATGCGGCGGGGGGGCAGGCGGCGGAGAAGACGCTGAGCCTCGCGGAAAGCTAGGCGGCGTGGACAAACTGGATTCCCAAATCCTCTGATTGCTGATTCAAGGCT
>NZ_DALZQC010000185.1:0-3066 GCF_032017145.1 Brevundimonas sp. | reverse complement strand
CCGCCTGGACCCCGGTGCCCAGCCGCGTCTCGTCGTCCAGTTCGACCATGACGGCCCAGGCGCGGCCGGTCGCCTCCCCGGGTTCGCGCCGGCCCATTTCGGCGGCGGTCGCGCCGCGCAGCCCCTTGCCGGGGGTCAACAGGCTGATCGCCTCCAAGAGATTGGTCTTTCCCGCCCCGTTCGGCCCATGCAGCACGACCGGGCCGGAGGTCATCTCCAGCCGCGCGCCCGCATAGGAGCGGAAGTCGGTGAGGGTGAGGGAGGTGATCACGGTGTTCCGCTCATCCCGGCGAAAGCCGGGACCCAGTGCTTTCGCTCAGCACGATCTAACCGAGCAATGTTGGAAACAGATCCGCCCATGCCGGGTTCTTGCGCTCGATCACTTCCAGCTTCCAGACCCGTTTCCATTCCTTGATCTGGCGTTCGCGTCTGAAGGCCGCTTCGCGCGTCTCATGGATTTCGTACCATACAAGCAGGGTGACGCTGTATTTTCGCGTGAACCCTGCGCGCAGCTTGTCTCGATGTTCCGCGATGCGTTTGACCAGATCGTCGGTCGATCCTGTATATAGCGTCCCGTTCCGACGGCTTGCGAGGATGTAGGTGAAGAACGCCAACGCCAGCCTCCGGTACGAACGAAAGCACTGGGTCCCGGCTTTCGCCGGGATGATCGGACAAGCTGGAGCTTATACCCGCAGCGGCATCAGCACATACTGAACGCCCGGATCGCCCGGATCGAGCACCAGGGTCGGGGAGGCCGGATCGGCGAAGCGGAAGGCGGCGTTCTCGCCGGTGATCTGGCCGGCGACGTCCAGCAGATAGCGGGCGTTGAAGCCGATCTCGAACGGTTCGTCGGAATAGCCGATCTCGACCTCTTCCTCGGCCTGACCAGCCTCCATGTTGCGCACCGTCAGCTTCACCCGGTCGTTGTCGAAGGCCAGCTTCACCGAGCGGCTCTTCTCGGCCGAGATGGTGGCCACGCGGTCGACGGCCTTGGCGAACAGGGCGTTGTCGATGTCGGCCTGTTTGTCGTTGCCGCGTGGAATGACGCGCAGATAGTCGGGGAAGGCGCCGTCGATGACCTTGGAGGTCAGAGACGCCTCGCCCATCTGGAAGCGGATCTTCTGGGCCGAGACCTGCACCTCGACCGGGCCGCCGGCGTCGTCCAGCAGGCGGCGGACCTGATCGACGGTCTTGCGCGGCACGATGACGCCGGGGCCGCCAGCAGCCCCTTCCGGCGCCGGGGTCTCGGCCAGGGCCAGGCGGTGGCCGTCGGTGGCGACGGCGCGCAACAGCGGAATGCCGGCCTCGGCGACCGTGTGCAGATAAAGGCCGTTCAGATAATAGCGCGTCTCTTCCGTCGAGACGGCGAACCGGGTCTTGTCGATCAGACGGGCCAGGTCTTCCTTGGGCAGGACATAGGACGCGCCCGCGCTGTCGGTGGACATGACGGGGAAGTCGCCCGCCGGCAGGACCGGCAGGTTGAAGCGCGACCGCCCGGCCGAGACGACCAGACGCGGATCGTCGCCCGAGTAGAGCAGCGAGACCTCGGCGCCTTCCGGCAGCTTCCTGACGATCTCGTACAGGGTGTGGGCGGGGGCGGTGATCTGGCCCTCGACCTGAACCTGGGCCTCGGCCTCGTCCACCATCTCCATGTCCAGATCGGTGGCGGCGAAGGCCAGTCGGTCCCGGCCTGCGCTCAGCAGGACGTTGGAGAGGATCGGAATGGTGTTTCGACGTTCAACGACGCTCTGCACGTGGCCCAGGGCCTTCAGGAGCGCGGATCGTTCGATGGTCAGCTGCATGTCGTCTCGCCCGGCGCGGTCCTCATAGGAACGACCGCGGTTAAGTGACCTGGGACACTAGCGGATTGGGCGCAGGCTGCAAGGAAGCGGCAAGGGCTTAGTGGCGAGCAGCAAGTGGATATTGGGGGCAAATCGGCAGGACGAGGGGGTTTCTGGTCCCGCGTCGCCCGCCGCTCACCCCTTGCCCATCCAAATCAGCCCCGCAGCTTGCGCGTCAGGGCCTCGACGTCGCGGGCGATCTGGTCGTCCTGCGGCATCAGCTCCTCGATCTTGCGCACGCCGTGCAGGACCGTGGTGTGATCGCGCCCGCCGAAGCGACGGCCGATGTCGGGATAGGAGCGGGTCGTGTGCTGTTTGCACAGATACATGGCGATCTGGCGCGGGCGGGCGACCGAACGGGTGCGGCGCTCGCTGAGCAGGTCGGCCTGTTTCATGTTGAAGTGGTCGGCGACCGTTTTCTGAATCTCGTCGACGGTGATGCGGCGCTCGGGCCCGCCGCGCATGGCCATGCCCAAAAGGCTCGAGGCTTCGTCGACCGAAACCGACGACAGACGCGAACCGGCGGCGGCGGCCAAGGTGTTCACCGCGCCCTCCAACTCGCGCATCGAACCGGGGGTGCGGTCCACCAACTGGGCCAGGACCTCGGGCGCGGCCTCGCCCTGAACGACGCCGAGCGCCGACAGGGCCTTGAGACGGTTCTGGGCCACGGCGATCTTCAACTCGCGGTCCCCCGCCTCGACCGGGCAGGTCAGGCCGGCGGCCAGGTGGCTGCGCAGGCGCGGCTCGACCTCGGTCAGGGCCATCGGCGCGCGGTCGGCCGAGAAGACGATGCGTTTGCCGTCCTCGATCAGGGCGGTCAGGGTCGAGAGCAGTTCTTCCTGGGTCGATGTCTTGCCGCCGACGAACTGCACGTCGTCCAGCAGCAGCATGTCCGCCGAACGCAGGCTTTCCTTGAAGGCCGCGGTCGAACGGTCCTGCATCGCCTTGACGAAGGTGGACAGGAAACGTTCGGCGGTCAGATAGACCACCTTGGCCTCGGGCCGCAGACGCTGGGCCTCCCAGGCGATGGCGTTCAGCAGGTGGGTCTTGCCGTAGCCATAGGGGCCGCAGAAGAAGACCGGGTTGAAATGGCCGTCGGCCCAGCTGGCCACCTGTTTGGCGATGGCCAGGGCGAAGGCGTTGCCCTGCCCCTCGATGAAGCTGTCGAAGGTCAGACGCTCCTGCAGGCCGGCGGCGCGGACGGCGCGGGCACCGTCGGCGCTGA
>NZ_DALZQC010000184.1:0-3103 GCF_032017145.1 Brevundimonas sp. | reverse complement strand
CCTCGGTCAGGGTGCCGGTCTTGTCGAAGGCGATGGCGTTGAGCGAGCCGAGGTTTTCAAGGGGTGCGCCCCCCTTGATCAGGACGCCTGCACGCGCTGCTCGAGCGACCCCGGACAGGACAGCGCTCGGCGTGGCGATCGCGAGCGCGCAAGGGCTGGCGGCGACGAGAACCGCCATCGCCCGGTAGAAACTGTCGCGGAAGGGTTCCTCGACGACGACCCAGGCGAACAGCAGGACGAAGGCCAGCGCCAGAACAGCGGGCACGAAGATGCGCTCGAACCTGTCCGTAAAGCGCTGGGTCGGCGACTTCTGCGTCTCGGCCTCACTCACCATCCGGACCACCTTGGCCAGGGTCGTGTCGCTCGATGTGCGGGTCGTCTCAATCTCGATGGCGCCTGAGCCATTGATCGTGCCCGCGAAGACGAGGGACGCCGATCCGACCTGGGCCGGCCGCTCGCGCGCCGCGGCGGCGTCCGGGACCGGCTGCTTGTCGACCGGCATGCTTTCGCCAGTGACGGGGGCCTGGTTGATACTTGTGGCCCCGACCACGACAAAGCCATCAGCGGGCAGTCGTTCGTTTGGACGCACCACTACGGTATCGCCGACGACCAGATCTTCGACAGGCAGTTCGACCACCTGTCCGTCGCGTCGCACATGGGCGGTCCGGGGAGCCAACTCGGCGAGGGCCTCGATCGCGCGCTTGGCGCGGCCCATGGCGTAATGTTCGAGCGCATGGCCAATGCTGAACAGGAACAGCAGGAGGGCGCCTTCGGCCCAGGCCCCGAGCGCCGCCGCGCCTGCGGCAGCAACGAGCATCAGGGTGTCGATCTCGAAGCGCTTCTGGCGGAGGTTCTCGAACGCTTCTCGCACCGTGAAGAAGCCCCCGAAGATGTAGGCGACGACGAAGAGGGCGATGGGGATCCAGCCCGGAAGGCCTGTCGCAAGCTTTTCCAGGGCGAATCCAAAGCCCAGGGCGAGGCCGCTGGCGAGGGCGAAAATCAGCTCGGTATTGGAACCGAGAAGGCCGCCGTGACGGTGGTCGTCGGACTCGCTTTCGGCATGGTCCGGTCGTGTTGTGCTGGTGGTCATGAACAGAGTTCCGGCTGGGGGGCGGCCCTTGCGGGTCGGCTATGGCGGCCGCTCTCGGCGACCGACGCGATCGAGAGGGCGGGATCACGACCTGGGTGGCGGCGGCGCATACTGCTGCTTGGCTCTGGCGTCGTCCGCTTGCAGGTCGTCATCCCGCTCCTCCCAACCTCAAGGCAGGGGCAAGACGGCGTTGAAGCCGCTGAGCCGCTGAAGTTGTTCGAGCGCCTCGAAAAGCGGAAGCGCGAGGAGGAAGACGAAGCCGTCGCGCACCGTACGGACGAAGAAGACAGGCCGGATCAGGACTTCCGCCTCGTCCCGCCAGAGGGAGGGCTTGGGCAGGAACCGGGGGGTGCGCTCGCGGTAAGCTTGGTAGTCGTTTCCGAACGTGTCGGAGAGGTAGCGTTCCTCGCGACCGACCACGATCCGGAACACCGCCCAACAGGCAAGAGCGAAAATCAGGCCGACGCTGAGGCTGCCGGATTGGGCGCCGATGCCAAACGCGCCGATGAAGCTGAAAACGTAGAGCGGATTGCGGCTGACTGAATATGGTCCTGCGGAGACGATTTCCTGCTTCTTCCGACCGCCTATGTAGAGGGAACACCAAGCCCGGCCGATGATGCAGACCATGATGGCGATCAGACCCAGATGCTCGACCGGATGCTCGAGCACGGGCCAGGATGTGAAGAGCGCCGCGCAGACAACGAGAACCAGCCCGCCGACGACAATGCCCGCCTTGCGCCACCGTTGGACGGATTGAATGTCGATCGATGATCCGCCGGTGGCTTCAAGGGACGGCGGGCCGGACTGATCGGTGTTGACGGCTTTCGAGACGCCGGAGAGATCATCGGAGGAACGACGCCGCATCATTGCGCCTTCTCCTCACCCGGACCATCACGCGCCGCGTCGCGCAGAATGTCGATGCCACCCTTGAGTGCGATAGCGGCTACGAGCACCCCGACTACGAGATCCGGCCACGCCTGGCCGAGCCAAAGCACCAGTCCTCCTGCGATAAGGATGCCCCCGTTGGAGGCGAAATCGTTGAAGCTGAAAGTCTCGGCGGCCTTCATGTTGACGTCGCCGCTATGCTGGCGGCGGATCAACTGCAGGCAGATGAGGTTGATGATCGCCGCGACGATCGCGAGCCCCATCATGGTCGGCCCGATCGGTTCTGTTCCGACGAGGAATCGGCGGCCGGCGTCCAGAAGGACGCCGGCGCCGAAGATGAGGAGCATGACGCCCGAGAAGCGCGCTGCGCCCCGCTTCCACGAGCCGGCCCGGCCAATCGCGAGGAAGCTGATCAGATAGACGGCGGCGTCCGAGGCGTTGTCGACGGCGTTGGCCAGCAGGGCGCTGGAGTCGGCAGACCATCCGCCGACTCCGAGCGCGACCGCCAGGCCCGCGTTGAGCGCGAGAACCGTCAGCAGGGTGCGCCCCTGCTGACGGTCGTCCTGATTGCGAGCAATCAATCCTCGACCCCCTCGTCCTTGCGGTGACGCACCGCCTTGGCCGCGAAGGTCGGCAGAACCAGCAGGGTCAAGGCAGTCGCAGTAAGAAGGCCGCCGATGACGACGGTCGCCAGAGGCTTTTGAACCTCGGCTCCCGCCCCATGGGCGATCGCCATCGGGATGAAGCCGACGATGGCGACGAAGGCCGTCGTCAACACCGCCCGCAGCCGGCTGGATGCGCCTTCGATCGCCGCATCCCGAGGCGCGAGACCAGCCTGCAACCGCTCGCGTATGGCCTGCATCAGGACAAGCCCGTTCAGGGTCGCCACGCCCGAGACGGCAATGAACCCGACGGCCGCAGACACCGAGAACGGCATCCCCCGCAAGAGCAGCGCCAGGGCGCCGCCGATTAGGGCAAGGGGTACGCAGGCGAAGACAAGTCCGGCCTCCGCAAACGACCCCAGGGCCATGAACAGCAACACCCCGATCAGGACGAAGACGATCGGAATGACGAGGCCCAGCCGTTGTTCGGCCCGTTTGAGGTTCTCGAACTGACCGCCCCAGGTCA
>NZ_DALZQC010000183.1:0-3117 GCF_032017145.1 Brevundimonas sp. | reverse complement strand
CCGGCGGCGGGGCGGGCGCGGGCGACGGCGTGGGTCGGGGCGGAAGGCGAAAGCGTTGCGGCGGTTGACAGCGTCATGCCCGAGCGGATAGCCGATATACTATAACGTTTCAAACGGAGCCTGACTTGTCCCTGCTTTCGAGCTGCGCCGGCGCCTGCCTGCTGGCCGCCGCCCAACCGCCTGTCGCCCCTGCGCCGGAGGCGGCGGTCGAACCGGCCGCCTTGGGCGAAATCGTCGTCCTGGGCCGCCGCACGGCGCCGCGCGACCGCACCCTGGGCGCCGGGCGCGACACCGAGACCATGTCCCCGTCCAGCCGCTCGATCGAGAACGACCTGATCCGGGCGGTCGGGGCCACGCGCCTGGCCGACGCGCTGGAGCTGGTCAGCGGCGTCAGCCAGCAGAACAATCGCGGCGGGGTGATGGACAACTTCGCCATCCGCGGCTTTCTCGGCACGCCCGACGGCGGGGCGGAATACTACGTCGACGGCTTCCTGGCCAATCGCGGCATGGCCCCGCCCCGCGACCCGGCCACGGCCGAACGGATCGAGGTGCTGAAGGGCCCGTCCGGCGCCCTGTTCGGCGACATCGATCCGGCCGGACGGGTCAATCTGGCGTCCAAGACGCCCAAGTTCACGACCGCCGCCGTCTTCACCGGAACCGTCGGCTCCTTCGGCCTGAGACGCGGCGAACTGGACCTGACCGGCCCGATCACCGAGGAACTGGCCGGGCGGCTGATCCTGGCGGGCGAGACCAGCACGGGCTGGCGTGACGATGTCGGGCTGGACCGGACCGTGGTCGCGCCGTCCCTGACCTGGCGGCCTAGCGCCGACCTGCGCCTGACCTATGTGGGCGAGTTCACCACCTTCACCACCCTGTTCGACCGGGGGATGCCGGCGATCGGCGGCGACGCCCTGGCCCTGCCGGAATCCAACTACTACGGCGAGCCGGGCGACGGTCCGACCCGGTTCCGCAACGAGCGGCATCAGGTGACGGGCGAATACGCCCTGAACGGCGCCTGGAGCCTGAACGGCGGGATCGCCTGGCGCGGCGGATCGCTGCGCGGCCTGTCCAGCGATCAGTCGCGCCTGGTCGGCGACCAGCTGTGGCGCCAGCGTCGGGGCCGCGACTTCTCCGTCGAGGACCTGTCGGCGCGGCTGGAGCTGCGGGGCGCGGTCGAGACCGGCCTGGGCGTCCACAACCTGGCCTTCGGGCTCAAGGGCTACAAGCTGACCTATGGCGAGAAGTGGCTGCGGATCAATCCGACGGCGGCCAACCCCTATCCGATCAACGTCTTCAACCCCGTCTATGGCGCAGTTCCTGCGCCCACGCCCCTGCCCTTCACCGACAATCTGGAGACGCGCGAGGTCGTGACCCTGTACGCCCAGGACCTGTGGGAGGTGAACGACCGTCTGAGCCTGTCGGCCGGCCTGCGGCTGGACGACTACAGCCAGAGCATTCGCAACAACCGCACCGGCGCCGTGGGCGAGGCGGCGGACACGCCGTTCGATTACCGCTTCGCCGCCCGATACCGCCTGACCGACAACCTCACCGCCCACGCCAGCTATGGCCGGTCGTTCGTGCTGAACTCGGGCACGGGGCGCGACGGGGCGGGCTTCGCACCCGAAAAGGGCCAGGGCTATGAGATCGGCCTCGCCGGCGCCTGGGAGGGACTGGACCTGGCCGCGACGGTGTTCGACATCGAAAAGTCCGACATCCTGACCACCGACCCGGTCGATTCCAACTACCTGGCCCCGGTCGGCAAGCTGACCACGCGCGGGATCGAGCTGGACGGGTCGCTGAGGATCGACGACGCCTGGCAGGTGGTGGCCAACTACAGCTGGACCGACGCCAAGGCCGACGACAGCCGGTTCGCCAGCGACGCCGTGCTGAACGTGCCCGAACATTCCGGCTCGCTGTTCGCCATCGGCCGGTTCCCCACCGCCCACGGCACGGACTGGTCGGTGATGGCGGGCGCGGCCTATGTGGGCGACCGCGCCGGCGCCCTGACCGCCGATCCGGTCAGACTGCCCGCCTATTGGAAGGCCAAGGCGGCGCTGGACTATGGGCTGACGCGCCAGGTCACCGCGCGGGTCGAGGTCGACAACCTGTTCGACGAACGCTACGCCGCCAGCTCCTACAGCGCCCTGTGGATCTTCCCCGGCGCCCCGCGCAGCGTCCGCGCCTCGCTGAGGATCGCGCTGTAGCCGTCACCCCGCCGCCAGCGCCGCCTCCCTGATCCGCCCCACCATGCTGTTCAGGCCGTTGGCGCGCTGGCGGGTCAGGGCCGAGGGCAGGCCCAGGCGGTCCAGGGCGGCCCTGGCGTCGAAGGCCAGGATTTCGGACGGCGTGCGCCCGGAATACAGTTTCAGCAACAGGGCGATATTGCCCTTGGACAGGGCGCTGTCGCTGTCGGCGGCGAACCACAGGCGACCGTCCGCCGCGCTTACGGCCAGCCACACCTGGGCCGCGCAGCCCGGCACCTTGTTGGCCTCGATCCGGTCGGCCTCGTCCAGCGGGGCCAGCCCCTTGCCCAGTTCGATCACATATTCGATCCGCTGCTCCCAATCGCCCAGCAGGTCGAAATCCTCGGCCAGTTCGGCCAGGGTCTCATCAAGGCTTTCGGTCGGGGGCGTGCGGTCGTTTGCGGTCATGGGCGCTGGATAGGCCGCCGGGCCGTTAACGACAACCGGCCGTTTTGTCCCCCGATATTCATGGTGAACGCCGCCATGGGGTTCGCCTGAGGGGGGAGCGGCCTCGCGCCGACTCAAGGCGGGGACTAATCTGGGACCAGACAGAACACCGGCCCGATTGATTGACACCGCTCCCTCGCCACCGCTTCCAGGACGACCCGCCCTCGCCGCCGCATGACGCCCGGACGGGCGCGCCGCTGGTGGCGCTGTGGCACGCCGTCTGGGCGGTGGCGGTCAGCCTGACGGCCCTGTCGGCCCAGATGGCGGGCAGTCTGCATAATGGACCGCTGGCGGCGCTGCTGATCATGGCCCTGCCCGGGGTGCTGGGGGTGGCGCTGATGGTGCGCGACACCCTGGCGCTGCGGCTGACGATCATGGTCGCCTGGCTGGTCGCGGCGACGGCGGCGGCGGGCCTGACCGGGGGCGT
>NZ_DALZQC010000182.1:0-3156 GCF_032017145.1 Brevundimonas sp. | reverse complement strand
CGGCGACCCCACGCGTGGCGTCACGGCCGGGGCCGGGACACGGGCCGGGATCGGAGCGGGGGCCGGGCCGGTGGACAGGGCCAGCGCCGTCATCCCTGCCTCCCGCAGCATGGCATCCAGTTGACGACCACGCCGTCGTCCTCGCTGATCACCTCATCCTCGGCGTCCGGCTCGCGGTCCTCGGTGCGCGCGTCCATCTGGTCCAGCACGCCGATCAGCCGTTCGATCTCGTTCTCGATCACGATCCGCGCGCCGGCCAGCAGCACGTCTTCCAGGGCGACCACGCTCATGACAGGTCCGCCCGCGTCGTCCACGACGGCGGATCGCGCCGGTCGCAGGCCAAGCCGTCCAGAATATCCCCCGCCGCATCGGCCAGGGCGACCAGGCGCGGCGCCAGCTCGGCTCGCACCTTCAGGTCCGTCTCCTTGTTCCAGCTGCGCGCCGTCAGCAGGAAGGCCCGGAAACACGCGCTGGGCAGGGGCCGCAGGTCCGGCAATCGCCAGCCCTCCGATCCCGCCAGCGCTTTCGCCAGCGCCTTGGCCACGCCGCTCTGGTCCGGCTTCTGCGCCGCATCGAACGCAGCCTGGCACACCTGACGCCACAGGACGCGCTCGGTGGACAGCATGTCGGGGTTGTGGCTCACAGCGCGGCCTCCGCGATCCGCAAGGCCGTCTCGACGGCATGGCCGTCGGGCTCGCCCCGGCACAACAGGTCGTATTCCTCGCGCAGCGCCTCGATCACTTCGGCCTGCTGGCGCGCGGTCAGCTTCAGGGGATGGCGGCGCGTGGTTTCCTGACGCAGGCGCCGGGTGCGGGACAGGCCGCGCAGGTGACGGTTCGCCATCACGCGGCCTCCCCAAACTGTCGATTGGCGACGCCTGCGAAGGGCAGGACGTATGAATTGGTCACGACCAGTTTGATGCCGCGACGCCGTGCAACACGGTCGGCCGCGTTCTCCGCAATGGTTCCGCCGCGCAAATGCGCCGGGTTGCAACAGCGCCGACGATGGCACAGGTGCCGGACCAGCCGTCCGGCGGCTTTCCGCTCCCAGCGCCCCGTGGCCAGATAGTAGGCGACCTGATGCGCGCCCGCGCCGCGCCAGCGGCCGTCTTCCTTGACCCGTGTCTGGCCATAGCCGTTCGTCATCAGACCGCCGGTCCATAACCAACAGCCGTTCGGTCCCGCGCTGCGATCCACACGGCCAGCCCACGACGGCGCAATCTCGATCAGCAGCGCGCTCATGCCGCCTCTCCACGCAAGATTTCAGAGACCGGCGGATGCCAGTCGTCGGCCCGCACCGCGCCGCCGGTCACGCGAATGATCCGTTCGACAAGGTCGCCCCCTGGCTTTGCGCGCAGCGGGTCGCTGAAGGGCAGGCAGCACCTGCGAATGAACTCACGCGAACGGCCGGTCTTCTCGGCTGCCCAGGCGTAATTCTTGCGGTGCAGTCGCAGCCACGCGTCGAACGCAGGGCGGGGATGGGGGCAGGGGTCGTCGGTCACAGGTCGTTTCCTGATTTTCACCGACGCGGAGCAGGTGGGTGATTTGGTTGGAGCCGTCAACCAAAAAAGTATGAGTTATGGTGGTATATCCACATTGGTCGTGCTAACGGCTCAGGTAGATATGTTGTCGCTGGCCGCATCACCTAAAGCACGCTCTTACCGGCCCATGGCTGCGTTGAGAGATATCGAGGCTTCCGACCGTCGTCGGAAAGGGCTGGCGCTGAAGGCGCTACGGCGTCGCCTGGGCGTGACCCAGGAAGCGGCGGCTCAGGAATACGGCAAGACGACCCAGGCCTGGCAGCTATACGAACAGGGCAAGCGCCACTTTTCGGACCCGAAGCTGGACAAGCTGTTGGCCTCGATCAACGCGACGCGCGAAGAATTCGATTTCGAACTGTCCAAGATCCCCGAAGTCGAGGCTGATCTACCTTCCGGCAGAACAGACCGATCTAGCCTCAGCGAGGCGGTTTCTTTTAGCATTCCCGTTGTGGGAATTGCGCATGGCGGCGCTCTCCGGCCGAACGTCTATGATGACCAACAGGGCGAGGTTATTGAGTTCGCGCGGTTCTTCTCGCCCGGAACCCGGATACTGCGTCTCGCGGGAATGTCCATGTACCCCTACGCGGAGCCGGGCGGGTTCGTCACCTACAACCCACGCCATCCCGCCCGGCGCGGACAGGGCGCGGTAATCGAAATGCTGGATGGCGGCTTCGCCGTGAAGCGGTTCGAACGCTATGAAGGCGACATGCTGATCGTGACCGAACTGTTTCCCGAGGAGCAGGAGCTCAGATACCCGCTGGACACTGTCGCAGGCGTTTACGCTATCGGCTTACGAGGCGAGTAGTCAGGGCTGGCAAACAGCCAGGTTCACGCTCATCAGCGCATGCGAAATGCGCCGGCTTTCCATCGCATCCTGGCCAGCTTGCTCATCCACCATCCGTGCCAACTCTAGGAATGCAGCTTTCCATTCCTGGCCCTCGGGCGTGGTAGGCTGCTCTAGCCGGGCACGATCAGTGATTTGTTGGAAGCCGTCGCGGATCTTCTGACGCTGCGCGCGCATAAGTTCTTCTGCGCCTAACCGTTCAATCGTCTCTCCGCAGGCTTCTCTTTGGGCCTCCGTGAGGCCGGTGCGCATGGGAATGTTGGCTGCTCGCACAGCAGCATGTGTCTCCGCTGCCCACTGCGGATCCTGGGCGACGACGAGCGAAAGCACGACGGATGAAATGATCATCACGCCAATCTAAATGCGCATGCCCGACGCGCCAGCGAAGCACGACAACCACATTTAGGTTGACACGACCAACCAAACTCATACTTCTTGGCTCCGCAACCACGCGGAACCACCCATGACCACCCCTCACATCGCTGCCGCCCCGCCGTTGCCGCCCTTTGCGGCCGATGACGCGGCGACGACTGCCGGCCGGGTCGCGGACCTGCTGATCCGGCTGGAGCGCGCCGCGCCCCGCCTGCCGACGCTGACCCCCATCGCCGATCTGCATCCGCTGAACGACGGCACAGGCGAGGTCCTCGTCTTCTGCTCGGTCTTTGTCGCCCTGCACGACGGCGCGCCGCGCCAGCCCTTCGCCCTGCACGAGTTGCGCCTGGCCGCCGACTGCCTGGATCGCGACCCGCCTTTCCCCGCCGCGCCGTCCTTG
>NZ_DALZQC010000181.1:0-3464 GCF_032017145.1 Brevundimonas sp. | reverse complement strand
CCAGATCGCGCGGGCCGCCGCGCCCCAGGGCCAGCCGCCCGACCGCGCGCGCGATATCGGCGGACGACTTGAGGTTTTCGCGCAAGGCGCGGCGCAGATCGCGCCGCTCCAGCATCCACTCTACGGCGTCCAGATTTTCGTTGATCGC
Organism: Brevundimonas sp.; assembly: GCF_032017145.1. Lineage (GTDB taxonomy): Bacteria > Pseudomonadota > Alphaproteobacteria > Caulobacterales > Caulobacteraceae > Brevundimonas. Next base: position 3,316 of record NZ_DALZQC010000181.1, on the reverse strand, counting down.
TAAGGGATCGCGCAGGGGCCGGGCGATCCGTTCGGCCAAGGCGCGCGCGCCGCCCGAGGTGACGGTGCGGTCGATGCAGGCGAGCAAGCTGCCTTCGCGCTCGCCGCGCTGGGTGCGGTCGATCTCCAGACTGGCGCGCGTCGCGGGGTCGATGGCCAGGAAGCCGCTTTCGCCCAGACGGCGCGGCGGGGCCAGGGCCGGAACCTTGCCGGCCTGGGTCGTCTCCAGATAGGCGGCGATCAGGCCCAGCGCCGAGACCTCGGCCTCCTCGAAGGCGCCGAAACCGTCCAGGGCGGCGACGCCGTACAGCCGTTCGACCCGCGCCCGCGCGGCCTGGGGTTCGGCGATGGCGCTGGCCAGGGCCTGGACCACCCCGCCCGAGCCGTTCAGGGCGTCGCGGGTCGTCTCGTCGGAATACATCCGGTCGGTGACGAGCACTTCGGACGGACGGAAGGCGGCCAGCGCCGCGCCCAGGTCCTCGATGGCGCAGGCGACTGAATCTACCGCGCCGGACGACAGTTCGACCACGGCGACCGCCGCCCTGCCTTTACGCACCGCGACCGCCGCCAGCCGGTTGGCGCCCCGCGCGTCCAGCAGACTGTCCTCGGTCAGGGTGCCGGGGGTGACGACCCGCACCACCCCGCGATGCACCACGGCCTTGCCGCCGCGCTTCTTGGCCTCGGCGGGGTCTTCCAATTGTTCGCAGATGGCGACCTTGTGGCCCATGCGGATCAGGCGGGCGAGATAGCCCTCCATGGCGTGGACCGGCACGCCCGCCATGGGAATGTCCTCGCCCTGATGCTTGCCGCGCTTGGTCAGGGTAATGCCCAGAGCCGCCGCCGCGACCTCGGCGTCCTTGAAGAACAGCTCGTAGAAGTCGCCCATGCGGAAGAACAGGATGGCGTCCGCCTGACCCGCCTTGGCCGTCAGATACTGGGCCATGAAGGGCGTCGCGCCCTCGATGGCGGCGGCGATTTCTGGAGGGTGGGTCACAGGGGCGTTCATGTGGCCCTAGGGTGACGGATCGGAACCGACGCCTCAAGCCCGTTCCGCCAGCCTTGCACAGGCTTGTCCCCCCTGCGATAGGCCCCGCCAGGCGGTTTAGGGAACGTGGTCAGACGCCACGGCTGTTCCCGCAACTGTAGGCGGCGAGAGCGTCGTCCGTCCGGGGTCCGTGATCCCGGCGCCACTGGCCCCAGGGCTGGGAAGGCGAGGGCGATGTTCGATGAACCGCAAGCCAGGAGACCTGGCCGCCCAAAGTCGCTCGCCCCTGTCCGGGAACAGGCAGAGGCGCGGTTTCCATCCGTCGCAGCGACCCGATCTTGCGCCGTCCAGACCCTTCGCCGGTCTGGCGGGTCGGTTCGCTCATGACGGTCTCTCGCGCGCATTCGCGGGACCGGAAACGGGGATATCGCTCAATGAAGCGTTCCATTCTTCTCGCCTCGGCCGCTCTGTCGGTCGTCGCCGTCGCCGCACCCGCCCTGGCCGAGGACGCGACCCAGGTCGGCGACGTCGTCGTCACCGCCACCCGCCTGCCCGCCATCGTCGCCGAGACGCCGGGCGCGCGCGTCATCGACAGCCAGACCATCGAACAGCGCGGCGCCGTGTTCGCCACCGACATCCTGTCCGACGTGCCGGGCCTGTCGGTCTATCGCGCCAGCTTCGGCGGCGTGGCCTCGGTGCGGATGCGCGGCGCCAGCCAGGACAAGACCCTGGTGCTGGTGGATGGCGTCGCCGTCAACGACCCCTCGCAGCCCGCGGGCGGTTTCGACTTCTCGGGCTTCGACCTGGGCGATGTTTCGCGCATCGAGGTGCTGAGCGGCCCGCAGTCGTCGCTTTGGGGCTCGTCCGCCATCGGCGGCGTGATTTCCTTCACGACCAGTGAGTTGAACGGCGTTTCGGCCAATGCCGAAGCCGGCTCTTACGGCACGGCGCGGGGCCGTCTGGGCCTGGGCGTCGCCACCGACAGGTTCGCCTATGGCGTCTCGGTCTCCAAGTTCCACAGCGACGGTTTCTCGGCCGCCGATAAGATCGACGGCAACACCGAGAAGGACGGGTTCGACAACACCACCGTCAACGCCCGCGCCCGTTACGAGCTGAACGACCGCCTTGGCGTCGACGCCAGCTATCGTCATTCCGACACCGACGCCGATGTCGACGGTTTCGGCCCGGTCGATGCCCTGGATACGGACGCGACCGTCAATCAGTCGGGTCTGGTTCGCCTGCGCGCCGCCGATGTCCTGGGCCTGGATCACAAGTTCACGGTCGCCGCCTCCGACATCGACCGCGTGAGCAAGAGCGCCTATCCTTCGGTCTATAGCGGCCAGCACCGCCTTTACCGCTGGCAGGCGGACAGCCGTGATCAGAACGCCCGTCTGGCCTATAGCTTCGGCGCCGAGCATGAGGAAACCCAGGCGGACCTGGACGGCAGGGTCAAGGCTGAGCTGGACGTGGACTCGGTGTTCGGCGTGGCCCGTTTCAACGCCACGGATCGTCTGAGCGTCACGGCCGGCCTGCGCCATGACGAAACCGACAAATACGGCGGCAAGACTACGGGCCGCATTTCGGCGGCCTATGATCTGGGCGCCGGCCTGACCTTCAGCGGGGCTTACGGCACGGGCTTCAAGACGCCGTCCGTCGCGCAGACGGTTTGCGATTTCTGCTTCGTTCTACCGACCACCAAGGTGGCCGAACTGGTTCCCGAAAAGGCAGAGAGCGGTGAACTGGCTCTGGGCTGGCGTTCGAACGACGGCCGTTTCGACGGCCGCCTGACGGTTTACCGTCTCGAGGTCGAGAACCAGATCGACGGCTACTACAATCCGGCCAGCTTCGAATATTACTACGTCAACCTGATCCGCACGCGCACCGACGGCGTGGAGTTGGAAGGCCGGGTCGATCTGGGGCGCGGCTTTGACCTGACGGCGGCCTATGCCTGGACCGACGCCGAAAATTCGGTGACCAAGACGCCGATCCTGCGCGTGGCGGAACACTCCGGGTCGGCGACCCTGGGCTGGACCGGTCAACGCCTGTCGGGCGCGGTGACCGTGCGTGCAGAGGGCGAGATGCCGGATTCGGGCGGCATGCGGGATGGCTTCGTCATCACCAATCTGAACGGCGCCTATACGCTGACGGACAATGTCACCCTGACGGCGCGCGTCGAGAACCTGTTCGACGAACACTATCAGCGTCTGCTGGGCTACGGCGAAGCCGGTCTGTCCGGCTATGTCGGGATCAGGCTGCGCTACTGATCCGGGCGCGGGCGTCGGCGGCGAAGGCCGCCGGCGCCGCAAGCGCCAGGGCCGACCAGTCCAGGTCG
>NZ_DALZQC010000180.1:0-3497 GCF_032017145.1 Brevundimonas sp. | reverse complement strand
GGGCGGCCGCGGCGCGCGACGGAGGGCGCAACTTGCCGGGCGCCGGGCCGCTCCTGTACCGGTCGACGCCAAAGGAGGCCGAGCGCATGAACTCTATTCCAACCGGGCGCAGGGGTTCGTGCGTGTGGCGGTTTGCACGCCGCGCATCGCCGTGGCCGATCCGGCGGCCAACCTCCTCGAGACCCTGAAACTGGCGCGGGAGGGACACGCCCGCGGCGCCGACCTCATGCTGTTTCCGGAGCTGGGCCTGTCCGCCTATGCGATCGACGACCTCCTGCTCCAGGACGCCCTCCTTCAGGCGGTGAACGCCGCGCTCGCCGAGCTCGTGCAGGCGAGCCGGGACCTGCAGCCGGTGCTGGTGGTGGGAGCGCCCCTCGTCCGCAACGGACGGCTCTACAATTGCGCCGTCGCCCTCGCCCGGGGCCGCGTCCTGGGGGTCGTGCCCAAGAGCTTCCTTCCGAACTATCGGGAGTATTACGAGAACCGCTGGTTCGCCCCCGGCGCCGGCGTGCGCGGCCTGGACATCGCCGTCGCCGGGCAGAGGGCGCCGTTCGGGACCGACCTGATCATCGAGGCCAGCGACGTCCCGGACTTCGTCTTCCACATGGAGCTCTGCGAGGACTTCTGGGCCGCCACCCCGCCCTCGACCCTGGCGGCGCTGGCGGGAGCCACCCTGCTCTGCAACCTGTCGGCGTCCAACATCGTGGTCGGCAAGGCCGACGAGCGCGCGCTGCTCTGCGCCTCGCAGTCGATGCGATGCCAGGCCGCCTACCTCTACGCCGCGGCCGGGCCCGGCGAGAGCACCACCGACCTGGCCTGGGACGGGCAGGCGACCATCCACGAGCTCGGCCGTCTGCTGGCCGCGACCCGCCGCTTCCCGGACGTCGCCCAGATGGCCGTGGCGGACGTGGACGTCGAACGCATGCGCCTCGAGCGGCTGCGGACGCCCACCTTCAACAACGCCGCCGCCGCCGCCGGCCACCCCGAGCACGCTTTCCGGCGGATCGCCTTCGAGCATGCGGCGGAGCACGTCGATATCGGGCTGCTGCGGCCGCACGACCGGTTTCCGTTCGTGCCGGACGATCCGGCCCGGCTGGACCAGGATTGCTATGAAGCCTTCAACATCCAGGTGCAGGGCCTCGCCAAGCGCCTCGACGCGGCGGGCGTCAGGCGCGTCGTGGTCGGCGTCTCCGGCGGCCTCGACTCCACCCACGCCCTGATGGTCGCGGCGAAGGCCTTCGACGCCCTGGGCCGTCCGCGCACGGACATCCTGGGCTTCACCATGCCCGGCTTCGCCACCAGCGAGGGCACCAAGCGCAACGCCTGGGCCCTGATGCGAAGCCTCGGGGTGACGGGCGAAGAGATCGACATCCGGCCCGCGGCGCGGACGATGCTGGAGGCGATCGGCCACCCGTTCGCCCGCGGCGAACCGGTCTACGACGTCACCTTCGAAAACGTCCAGGCCGGGCTGAGGAGCGACTTCCTGTTCCGGCTCGCCAACCAGCGCGAGGGCCTGGTGCTCGGCACAGGCAACCTGTCCGAGTCGGCGCTGGGCTGGCAGACCTACGGCGTCGGCGATCACATGAGCCACTACAACGTCAACGGCTCGGTCCCCAAGACCCTCATCCAGCACCTGATCCGCTGGGTCGCGGCCACCGGGCAGTTGGACGAGGCGGCCTCGGCGACCTTGCTTGGCGTGCTGGGCACGGAGATCTCGCCCGAGCTGGTGCCGCAGGCCGCCGCGGACGCGCTTCAGAGCACGCAGTCCAGGATCGGGCCCTACGAACTGCAGGATTTCAACCTGTTCTACCTGACGCGCTACGGCCTGCGTCCCTCCAAGGTCGCCTTCCTGGCCTGGCACGCTTGGCGGGATCTCGAGGCGGGGGCGTGGCCGGCCCACTTCCCGGCCGCCTCGCGCGCCGCCTATGATCTGCCGACGATCAAGCAATGGCTGGAGGTGTTTGTCACCCGGTTTTTCGCCCTCAGCCAGTTCAAGCGCTCCGCCATGCCGAACGGCCCCAAGGTGATTTCGGGCGGCAACCTTTCGCCGCGCGGCGACTGGCGGGCGCCCTCGGACGCGAGCGCCCGGGTCTGGCTGGACGACCTGAAGCGCAATGTCCCATAGTTCGCCCCGCACGACGCCCCGCCGGTTTTCGGGCCAGGGCGGTCTGCTCGCGTCCTGGGGGCGCCAGGCCTGACGGCGGCCCGCGACATCGTCAGCGTCGTCAACGCCCGGCGATCCGGCTAGGATCGTCGCCTCGCTCGCCAGGATGCCGTCATGCCCGCCTCTTCGCCCTCCCCCTCCCGACGCGCCCTTCTGACGGCGCTGCCGGCCCTCGCCTTCGCCGGCCCGGCCCTCGCCGCGCCGCCGAAGCGGATGACCGCCTACAAGACGCCCTGGTGCGGCTGCTGCGGCGGCTGGATCGCGCACATGCGCCAGGCCGGCTGGACCGTCGAGGTCGTCGAGCGCGAGGATCTGGCTCCGATCCGGGCGCAGCACGGCGTTCCGGACCGGCTGGCCTCGTGTCACACGGCGGTGGTCGGCGCCTACGCCATCGAAGGCCACGTCCCCGCCGGCGATGTCGATCGGCTGCTCAGCGAACGCCCCGCCGCCAGGGCCTTGAGCGCGCCCGGCATGCCGGCGGGCTCGCCGGGCATGGAGGCCGCCGGCCGCGAACCCTATACGACGGTGCTGATCCTCAACGACGGCTCGACCCGCGTGTTCGGCCGACACAACGGCACCTGACCGCCGACCCGCGGCCGGAGGGCGTCAGGCGACCGGTTCACGGCCTGTCGGGTTGGCCCGCCCCAGCCGCTTCCGCCGGGTCGTCGCCGCCATCGGCGCCTCGCGAAAAGTCAGCCTGATGCGGGTGACCGCCGTGCTGGGCGCGATACTCGGCCGGGCTGAGACCCCTGCCCGTCATATGGAGCTTCGGCGGCGTCGCGGGAGCGTCCGGATCAGTCTCGCCGCGGGTCCTCGCGGTGTCGGGGCGCTCGCCATCGACATCCGGTTGATCGCCAGTCTGTTCGCCCATGACACCCTGCGCTCCGCTCCGGCGTCGCTTGCCGTGTCGGGATGCAATCCGCGAGCGGAGGCAGGGTTGCGCGGCGCCGGATAATCCCTGACCTTCGCTGGCCAGGGGCTGACCCGGATCCCTCCCGGCGCGGCCCTTCGAGCCCGGCTCTCTCCCGTCAGGCCTGTCGACGCGGCGTCCAGCGCAGCAGGCGCATGGCGTTGGCCGTGACCAGGACCGTGGCTCCGGTGTCGGCGAGGATGGCGGGCCACAGGCCCGTCACTCCGATCACGGTGGTGACCAGGAAGACGGCCTTCAATCCCAAGGCGATGGTTATGTTTTGCCGGATATTGCCCATCACCCCGCGGGACAGGGCGATCATGTCGGGAATGTCCCTGACCCGGCCGCGCAGGACGGCGGCGTCCGCGGTCTCCAGGGCCACGTCGGTGCCGCCGCCCATGGCGATGCCGACATCCGCCTGGG
>NZ_DALZQC010000179.1:0-3514 GCF_032017145.1 Brevundimonas sp. | reverse complement strand
GCCGGGCGCGGCTGGGGCGTTTCGGGCGGCGGGGTGAAGGTCACGGGCGCGTCCGTCGTCTCCGTCTCGTCGCGATAGACGCGCACGCCGGCGGCCGGGTCGATGGGCTGGGCGTCGATAGGCGCAGGCGTCTTCATCTCGCCCACGGGCTGGCCCACCGCCGGCGGCGCGTCGGTCGAGGCGCGCATCCCGGAACGATAGAAGAAGATCACCGCCACGATCAGCAGCAGCAGGACCACCGCGCTGACGATCAACGTCACCGGCGGCGCCTTGCCCCCGCCCGAACCGACATTGCGGCCGCTGCGCGGATCATAGGAGTTGCGGCGGAAGGGCAGGTCGTCGTCGGTGGGAGGCGTATAGGCGCCCCGGCCCGGCTTGTTGTCGTCTTCGAATGACATGGTCGCGCTCCGCCGTCTGTCCGGCGCGAATCGGGCGCCGAACGTTCACTTTACGCCCCCGCGTCCGTCTTTCGAATCACAGATCGAGCGCCAGGTCGAGGCTGAACAATTTCTGGTGGACTTCTATCGCATAGCGGTCGGTCATGCCGGCGATATAGTCGCAGACGGCGCGCGCCCGCTGGGTCCGGTCGTCGGTCATCGCCGGCGCCCCCCATTCCGGGGGCATCACCTCCGGCTCGGCCATGAACAGTTCGAACAACTGCGACAGCACCCGCCGCGCCTGGCTGCGCGTGCGGTTGACGCGGTAATGGCGATACATCCGCTCGAACAGGAACTTCCTCAGAATCGCCAGATCGGCGTGCATCCCGGCCGAGAAGTCCACCATCGTCCGCCTGGCGACGCGCACGTCCTCGGTCGTGACGATCCGGTCCTGCGCCAGCCGGGCCTGCGTCTCGGCCAGCACATCCTCGACCATCACCCCGATCATGCGCCGCACGGCCTCGATCCGCAGCATCCGCTCGTCGATTTCGGGCCAGTCGCGCCGCGCCTCGGCCAGCATCGGCCCGATCAGCGGCACCTGGGCCAGGTCCGCCAGGGTGAACAGCCCCGCCTGCACCCCGTCGTCCACGTCGTGGTTGTTGTAGGCGATGTCGTCGGCGATGGCGGCGCACTGGGCCTCCAACGAGGCGAAGGTGTCCAGCCGCAGGTCCCAGCCCGCCTCGCCCCCGGCCGCATAGGGCCGCACCACCGACCAGGCTGGCTCCTCCAGCCGGTGCGACACCGGGCCGTTGTGCTTGATGACCCCTTCGACCGTCTCCCAGCTCAGGTTCAGCCCGTCGAACTGCGGATAGCGGTTCTCCAGCGCGGTCACAACGCGGAAACTCTGGACGTTGTGGTCGAAGCCGCCATAGCCGGCCATCTGCACCACCAGCTCGTCCTCCCCCGCATGGGCGAAGGGCGGATGGCCCAGGTCGTGGGCCAGGGCGATGGTCTCGGCCAGATCGTCGTCCAGCCTCAGCGCATGGGCCAGCGACCGCGCGATCTGGGCCACTTCCAGCGAATGGGTCAGGCGGGTGCGGTAATGGTCGCCCTCGTGCGCCACGAAGACCTGGGTCTTCTCCTTCAGCCGACGAAACGCCGTCGCATGGATGATCCGGTCCCGGTCGCGCGCAAAGGCGGTGCGCGTGCGGCTGGGCGGCTCGAAGAAGCGGCGCCCCTTGGTCTGGCTGGCCCGTTCGGCGTAGGTGGCGAGTTCGATCTGGCTCAAGTCATCAACTTTGAGGCTGGTTTGATGCGGGCGGCCCTTTGCGAACGCCCTTGCGCGCCTCATATAGACAGCCGTGAGCACCGTCCAATCCACAGAACCGTCCACACCCGCCTTCACCGTCGCCGCGCGCGCGCCGGAGGGCATCGTTCTGGCCGCCAGCGCCGCCAGGCGTCTGGCGAAACTGGGCGCGGCCGAGGGGCGCACGCTGATGCTGCGCGTCGCGGTCGACGGCGGCGGCTGCTCGGGCTTTCAGTATCGGTTCGAACTGGTCGAGACGGCCCAGGACGACGACCTGCGCGTCGAATGCGACGGCCAGGCCGCCTTGGTCGATCCCGTCTCGGTCCCCTTCCTGAAGAACGCCGAGATCGCCTTCATCGACGAACTGGCCGGCGCCCAGTTCGTCGTCAGAAACCCCAACGCCGCCTCCAGCTGCGGCTGCGGCGTCAGCTTCTCGATCTAACCAGACACCACCCCTCCCCTCCTCGTCATCCTGAAAAGTCTCCATCGACCGCCGATCCATCACTTGCATTTAGCCAACTTCCTAATTAGGAATACGCCTATGAACACCCTGTTGAAGGCCCTGGCCCATCCCGTCCGCCGCCGCATCGTCGCCATGCTGCGCGCCGGTCCTCTGGCTTCCGGCGACATCGCCGCCGCCTTCGACATGAGCTGGCCCACCATCACCGGCCACCTGAACGCCCTGAAGGAGGCCGGCCTGGTCAGCCCCGAACGCGACGGCCAGACCATCCGCTATCGCCTGGAGATTTCCGCCGTCGAGGAGGCCATGGCCTTCCTGATGGACATCGCCGGAACCGGCCAGGCCGCCAGCCCCCTGCCTCACGCCGCCAAGGCGCCGCGCCGATGACGCGCCGTCTGTCGCCGCTGGACCATCTGACGGTTGCTGTCTTCGTCGTCCAGGCGGGGTTCGCCGCCTATGTCGCGCTGCTAGGGCCGACCACGCCGATCCCGCTGCATTGGAACGGCGACTGGCAGGTCGACCGCTGGGGAAGCCGCGTCGAGTTCGCCACCGCCCTGGGCGGCATGACGCTGATTGGCTTCATCGCCGCCGCCGGCCTGGGCCTTGCCGCCCTGCAAGCCGAGGCGACCGGCGACGCCGCCCGTCGCCGTTCGATGCGGATCGGCCAGGGTGTCGCCCTGTTCATCTTCGCCGCCATCGGCCTGTCGATGAGCTGGGCGGGGCTGGGCCAGACCACGGCCGAGACCGGCCCGGCCGTTATGATGGGCGGCCTCTCGCTGATCCTTCTGGTCACGGGCGCCTTCCTCGGTCGGGTCGCGCCCAATCCGCTGGTCGGGGTCCGTACGCCATGGAGCTACAAGAGCCGCCTGGCCTGGGACCGCTCCAATCGCCTGGCCGGGCGTCTGTTCTGCCTTTTGGGTCTGGCCGGCCTGATCGGCGCCCCCTGGCTCAGCCAGCCAGCCGGGACCTACGCCCTGATCGGCGGGGCGCTGATCAGCGCCGCGCTCTCGACCTTCGAAAGCTGGCGCGTCTGGCGCGCCGATCCGAACCGCCAACGCTTCTGACCCGCCCGCAAGGAGACCGCTCATGTTCACCCTCGCCGCCGCCTCCGCCCTCGCCTCTCTGACCGGCCCTGTCGCCACCGAGGTCGTCCTTCCGTCCCAGCCCGCCCCGCTGCACGGAACCCTGCTGACCCCACCCGGCGCCTCGGCCGTGGCGGTCATCCTGCCCGGTTCCGGTCCGACGGATCGCGATGGAAACAGCCCGCTCGGCGTCGCGGCCTCGACCTATCGCCTGCTGGCCGAGGGGCTGGCGGACCAGGGCGTCGCCACCCTGCGCATCGACAAACGCGGCGTCGCCGCCAGCGCCGCC
>NZ_DALZQC010000178.1:0-3516 GCF_032017145.1 Brevundimonas sp. | reverse complement strand
GGCGCGACCGCCGCGGCCGCCAGCAGGGTGCGGCGCGCGATCACGCGGCGATCAGCCCTCGACGTCCGTGCTGGGGCGGTCGTGGCCGTCGGCGCTTTCGGTGACCCATTCGCCGTTCGCCGTCTCGTATTCGATGGCGGCGGTCCGATCCGGAACCTTCTGTTCGCGGGCCGCGCGGACGGCGGCGGCCTTGGCCGCGTCGTGGCTGGCGAAGGTTTCGGAATAGGTTCCCCCGGACTGGTAGGCCCAGCCGCCGTCATGTTCGACGATGCGATAGGTGACGTGGGCCATGGCGTGCGCTCCTGCGGTTGATGGGCGGACCCTAGACCGAACCGGCGGCGGCGGAAACGGCGACCTTACGAAGATTTCACGTGAGGGGGCGCATCCGTGCGGGCATCCCGCAGCCTCTTGTCGTCAGAAGGCCGCCGCACCAGGCTGCTGCACAGGACCAAGGGGATATTCGCCATGGAAGACTTCGTTCCGATCTTCGCCATCTTCGCCGTGTTCGGCACCATCACCGCCATCGTCTTCGGCCCCAGCTATCTGAAGTATCGCGAGAAGCGGGACATGCAGGTGACGGTGCGCCAGGCGGTGGACAAGGGGCTGGAACTGCCGCCCGAGTTGCTGGACGCGATGACCAAAGACGTGGAGCGCAGCCTGCCGTCGCGCACCAAGGACATCCGCAAGGGGGTGCTGAGCCTGGCGGCGGGCGTCGGCATCGCGGGCTTCGGCATCGTGGTGGAGGGGGCGACCCACGTCTGGGGCGGCAACGGCGCCGGCGCCATGCTGGGCATCGCCTGTATTCCCGCGGCCATCGGCATCGCCTTCATCGTCCTGGGCTTCTTCAATCCGAACAAGGCGTGACGTCCGCCTGAAGGGGGAAGCGTAATGAGCAAATCTTTGCGTGACTTCCACGACGTCGAGCTGGCGGCCCAGGCGGCCGGCGGAGGACGGCGGGAGTATGGCGAACTGGTCCGGCGGCATGGCTCGGCGGTGCGCGGGCTGCTGCGCCGGATGGGGGCGGCGCCGTCTTTAGCCGACGACGTGGCGCAGGACGCCTTTCTGCAGGGCTTCCAGCGGTGTTCGGAGTTTCGGGGGCAGGGGACGTTCGCGGGCTGGATCAAGAAGATCGCCGCGCGCCTGTATCTGAAGCGTGTCGCCAAGGAGGCGCGCTACGTCGCCGAGGTGGAGGCCGATCAGGCCGAGGTCGTGGTGGATCGCGGCGGGCTGATGGACCTGGACGAGGCGTTGAAGGCGCTTAACGAAACCGAACGGATGTGCGTGTCCCTGTGCCACGGCGCGGGGATGTCCCACCCCGAAATCGCGGCAGCCCTGAATTTGCCGCTCGGAACGGTGAAATCCCATGTCAAACGTGGTCTGGATAAACTCCGCGCGCGGCTTTCGCCGGCGCAAGGCGACGGGAGGTCGGTGCATGTCGGCTGACGAATTCGATCCGGCGATCGAGCGGATGTTCGCGCAGAGCCCCCGCCTGGCCGACGAGGCGCTGTTTTCGGCCACCCTGCAGGCGCGGCTGGAGAAGCGGTCGCGCTGGCGCACGCTGGCCCTGACGGCGGCGGGACTGGTCGGGGGCGTGCTGGCGGTGCGCGAGGGGGTGAACATCAACTTCAGCGCCGAGGGCGACGCCACCCTGTCGCAAGGAATGCGCGCGGCGGCGGCGAGCGCCCAGGGCGCGGCGCAGAACGGGCTGGACGCCCTGGGGGTGGGCGGTCTGGACCTGAGCGGCAGTTCGGGGATGCTGGCCTTCTGGATCGTGGCCGGCGCCATGGTCGCGGTGCTGGCCGCGGGGGCCGCGCGGCTGTCGCAGGACGTCTGAAGGTGACTTCGGAGGCCCGGCGGCCTATCTGAACCTTGTTCAGACAGGAGGCCCGCCGCATGTCCATCCAGACCGAGGAGACCGTGAAGCGGATTTCCGTGCCCGATATCGCGGGGCGAAAGGACGGCGAGCCGATCGTCTGCCTGACCGCCTATGACGCGCCGATGGCGGCGATGCTGGATCCGCATTGCGACGTGCTGCTGGTCGGGGACAGCCTGGGGATGGCGGTGCACGGCCTGCCCAATACGGTGGGCGTGACGCTGGAGATGATGATCCTGCACGGCCAGGCGGTGGTGCGCGGAGCCAGGCGCGCCCTGGTGGTGGTGGACATGCCGTTCGGCTCCTACGAAGGCGGCAAGGAGGTCGCCTACGCCAATTGCGTGCGGGTGATGAAGGAGACCGGCGCCCAGGCGGTGAAGCTGGAAACCAGCGTCGAACTGGCCGAGATCGTCGCCTTTCTGGTCCAGCGCGGCATTCCGGTGATGGGCCACGTCGGCCTGCGACCCCAGGCGATCCTGGCCGAGGGCGGCTTCAAGGCCAAGGGCAAGACCGACGGCGAGCGCGAACGGGTGCTGGCCGAGGCGCGGGCGACCGCCGAGGCCGGGGCCTTCTGCATCGTCATCGAAGGGGTTGCGGAATCGCTCGCGCGCGAGATCACCGAAACGATCGACGTCCCCACCATCGGCATCGGCGCCTCGGCCGCCTGCGACGGTCAGGTGCTGGTGATCAACGACATGCTGGGGATGTTCGACTGGACGCCCCGGTTCGTGCGGAAGTACGCCGATCTGCGCGGCGAGATCGACCGGGCCGCCGCCGCGTTCGTCGCCGATGTGAAAACCCGCCGTTTTCCTGCCGAAGTCGAGACCTACTTCTCGAAAAAGCCGGCGTCGCAGTAACGGACGACGTTGCGGCTCATGCGCCGACCTTCTAGGGTCCGCGCCGGTTTGCATTTCGCGATTTTGGGGCGACGTTTCAGTGGTTGATGTCTTCGAGCAGGTCGAGGAGGAGCTTCGCTCCGACAAGTTGAAGCGCCTCGCCCGCACCTGGCTGCCGGTTTTCGGCGTCGTGCTGGTCGTCGCTCTGATCGGCGCCCTGGGCTGGTGGGGCTGGGACAGCCTGAACTCCGGCAAGGCCGCCAAGGCCGCCGAAGCCTATGATCGCGGCATGGAGGCCCTGCGCGCGGACAAGCCCATGGACGCCCGCGCCGCCTTCGAAGAGGCGGTCAAGGAAGGCAACGGCGCCTACAAGGTCCTGGCCCTGCAGCAGCAGGCCGGCCTGGCGGTGACCGCCAACAAGTTCCCCGACGCCGTTCGCCTGTTCGACGAGGCGTCCAAGGCGTCCAGCGATCCGATCCTGTCCGATCCGCCCGCGCTGAAGGCCGCCTTCCTGATCATGGACACCGCCCCCCTGGCCGAGATCGAGAAGCGGCTGGAGCCCCTGGCCGACGACAAGCGCCCGCTGCACGCCTTCGCCCAGGAAGCCCTGGCCCTGGCCCGTCTGCAGCACGGCAAGACCAAGGAGGCGCGCGAGACCTTCGTCCAGCTGCAGCTGGGCCAGGACGTGCCGGATTCGATCCGCCAGCGCGCCCAGATCGCGGTGGAAAGCATCGACGCGGGCACCGCCGGCGCGCTGCCCGGCATTATCCGCGACGCCGCCAAGGCCACGCCGCCCGCCGCCGGGGC
>NZ_DALZQC010000177.1:0-3646 GCF_032017145.1 Brevundimonas sp. | reverse complement strand
GTCGGCGGCCGCCTGATCCACCAGGCCGCGCCCGGCCTGCCGGGCCAAGCTGGCGGCGATCTCGCCCTGGGCCATCGGCAGACGGCCGGCGGCGACGTCGTACAGCCGCACCGAATAGCCTCCCAGCGCGACGGCCTGGGCGATGCCTGCGCCCATCTGTCCGGCGCCCAGAATGGCGACTGTGGAAATCGTGCTCATGAACCGTGGTCGAAAGTGGTCGGGCGGGCACCTTTAGGAAGGACGGCGCGCGGCGCAAGAGCGGATTGACGCCTGCAGGCCAGATTCCCGCCGCCCGTGTCGCCTCAGCCCAACAGCTGGATCAGGGCCGGCGCCGCCGTACGGTTGAACAGCACGCCGATGAATTGCAGCAGCAGGATCACCACGATGGGCGAGATGTCGATGCCGCCCAGGTTCGGAATGATGCGGCGGAAGGGCTCCAGCAGCGGCGCGGTTACCCGGTCCAGGAAGGTCCCCACCGAATAGACGAAGCGGTTGCGATAGTTGACGACGTCGAACGCCACCAGCCAGCTCAGTATGGCCTGGGCGATGATGAACCAGATCATCAGACTGATGATGGTGTTGATCAACCAGACGATCGCGTAGCCCATGAACCCTGCCTCTATAGCCGAACGGCGCTTCTAGCGGTTCGCCCCTCGCCCGACAACGGCCGCGTCGCGCCTGCGCCGATTGCGCGCACAAGCCCGTTGACACCACGCCCGCGCGCCTTCTATGTCCGCCTCGCCTGTGAAACCCGATCCAGCGCCGGAACGGGGCCGTAGCTCAGTTGGTAGAGCGCGTCGTTCGCAATGACGAGGTCAGGGGTTCGACTCCCCTCGGCTCCACCAGGCTTTTATTCTGATCCTGATGATGTCGGCGCGGCGGATCAGTTGCCGCGATAGGTGCTGTACCCGTAGGGGCTGACGACGACCGGTACGTGGTAGTGGACGCTGGGGTCGCGGACCTGGAACACGACGTCGATTTCGGGGAAGAAGGGCTGGGCGCCGGCCTCGCCGTAGTGGGACATGTCGAACGTCAGCTTGTAGGTGGCGGCGCGGGTGGCGATCTGATCGCCGAATGAGCGCACGCGGCCGTTCTCGTCCGTGCGGGCGGCGGCCAGTTGCCGCCAGCCGCCGTTATCGTCCTTGATCGCCAGAGTGACCGGCACATCGCGGCCGCCGACGCCGCGCGCCAGGTCCAGAATATGGGTCGAGATGGTTTCGGCCGAGGCGGCGCCGGGGGACAGGAACAGGGCGGGTGCGGCAGCCAGGGCTGCGAGGGCGGAAATGCGCATGGGAAGTCCTCAAGGTCGGAGGGATTGTGGAGGAGGGTTCAGCAGTCCGTGCGGCGTCAATGCTGGGTTGGTCTGACCAGGTCCAGATCATATCCCAACGCGCGTGTGCGGTTCATGATGACGTCGCGCGTCGCGTCGGATGGACGGGCAGAGCGGCTGAGCAGCCACAGATAACGACCGGAGGGTTCGCCGACGATGGACCAGGAATAGTCGTCTGCGTGATCCAGAACCCAGTAATCGCCGACGTAGAAGGGGCCGAAGAAGGAGACCTTCA
Organism: Brevundimonas sp.; assembly: GCF_032017145.1. Classification (GTDB taxonomy): domain Bacteria; phylum Pseudomonadota; class Alphaproteobacteria; order Caulobacterales; family Caulobacteraceae; genus Brevundimonas. Next base: position 2,081 of record NZ_DALZQC010000177.1, on the reverse strand, counting down.
GCTTGGCGTTCTGGCTGCCCGGAACGATCTTGGCCTTGCCTTCGGACGTCTTCTGCGGGCCGGAAACGCCGCCCTGTCGACAGGTGTTCAGCACGCCGACCCGTCCGTCGTCACGTACGGCGTACTGGGCGGTGACGCCTTCGCAGCCGCGTTCGAAGCCGTTTTCGTAGCGCCCGACCTCATACCAGAGCCCGGCGTACCGCTCGAGATCGACGGGCTTGGCCGGTTGCGGGACCGCCATGTTGCCGACCGGCCCGCGTTGCAGGGTGGCGCAGGCCCCCAGGGTCACGGCGCCGCCGACGAGAAGCAAAGGAAGAAGGGTTCGTCGAAACGTCATGGCGCCCCAAACGGCGATCGTCGCTGCGGGTTCCCGACATCGTTTCAGCGCAGGGCGACATAGCCCCGTTCGATGATGCGGCGCAGCGCTTCATAGGCTTCGGCGAGCTCGTCGTAGGCGGTGCGGGTCCAGGTCAGACGGGCGATCTGGTCGGGGGTGACGGCCGAGCCGGAGTGGGCCAGGCGCAGGGATTCCGCCACCCATTTGGCGCGGGCCGTGGCGGTCATGACCGCCAGCTTCTGCAGGGACGCGGCGTCGACGCCGGTCAGGGCCTGGCCGATCACCTCCCTGTTGGCGATGTAGGCGGCGTGGTCGATCTGTTCCAACTGGCCGCGCAGGCGCCGCTGTTCCTGCGGATCCGTGTCCTGCGGCTCGAAATGGTCGCTGTGGCGGCGGATGCTGGACGTCATCTTGGTCGACATGGGCTTGAGCCCTCCCCGGCCTGTCCCGGCGGCCTTCCGAGCCGCGTGAGAATAAGGGTTGCGCCGCATCGGTTAACGCCGCGTTTGCATCGCCGGGCGGCGCGTCCGATATCGCGTGCGCGAACCGCAGCGTGGAGACGATCATGGACCTGAAACTTCAAGGAAAGCGCGCCCTGATCTGCGGCGGCTCGTCGGGCCTGGGGCGGGCGGTGGCGACGGCCCTGGTGGCCGAGGGGGTCCATGTCGTGCTGCTGTCGCGCGACGGCGCGGCCTTGGCCGAGGCGGCCGGGGCGATGAACGCCATGGGGCCGGGGCGGGCGGGCTTCGTCACGGCGGACCTGGCCGATCACGCGGGCCTGTTGCAGGCCGTCGACCAGGCCGAGGCGCAGTTGGGCGGCTCGGTCGAGATACTGCTGAACAACACTGGCGGGCCGCCGCCATCCGGCGTCTCGGGGCTGGAGCCGGCCCTCTGGCGCGACCATTTCGAATCCATGGTGCTGTCGATCTTTCGCCTGACGGATCGGGTGCTGCCGGCCATGCGGGCGGCGAGTTGGGGTCGCATCCTGAACGTCGCCTCCATCACCGTGGTCGAGCCGTCGTCCGCGCTGGGGGTGTCCAATACGCTGAGGGCCTCGGTCGCCGCCTGGGCCAAGACCCTGGCGGGCGAGGTCGGGCCGGACGGCGTGACCGTCAATACCCTGTTGCCGGGTCGGATCGACACGCCGCGCATCGCCCGGCTGGACCAGGCGGCGGCCGACCGAACGGGCGTGACGCCCCAGCAGGCGCGCGCGGAGTCCGTCAAATCCATCCCCGTCGGCCGCGTCGGCGCGCCCGAGGAGTTCGGCGCGACCGCCGCCTTCCTGGCCAGCCCGCTGGCGGCCTATATCACCGGCTCGCTGATCCGGTTGGACGGCGGGGCGATCAAGGCGATCTAGGCAATCGGCGGTTGCGAGTGTAGCCTGCCGGTTCAGGCTGGAGGTTTGCGATGCTGCCCTTGTTGATGCGGATCGTCGTCGATGGCGCGGCCATCGCCCATTCCGCGCCTGTGGTCGATCCGGCGATGGTTCGGCCGGCGCCGGTCCTGAACCTGACGGCGGTCGCCTGCGATCCCATGCTGAAGGAGGCGGGATCGAGGCCCGTGACGGATGGGCCGGGCGCGCTCCTGGACCGCTCGCGCGATGCAGGGCAGGCGCGGCGGTATCTGCTGTTCGATCTGCGCGACCGGAACAACTGCCCCACGCCGATCAGCTACGACGTGCCGGGCCAGGGCGTGGCGCTGGGGCGCAATCTGCTTCAGCCGGCGCCGACGTCGCCCGCGCCCC
>NZ_DALZQC010000176.1:0-3689 GCF_032017145.1 Brevundimonas sp. | reverse complement strand
CGCGGCGCCCGCCGACGTCGGCCTGGTCGGCGGGCGCCGCGCCAAGCGTCAGGACACCCAGGCCAAGCGTCAGGCCTCGATCTGGGCCAACCGCATCCGCCGCAAACTGCTGGGCGACGACGCCGACGACACGGGCTGCGGCCTGAAGGCGTTTCGTCGCGACGTCTTCCTGCGCCTGCCCTATTTCGATCACATCCACCGCTATCTGCCGGCGCTGATGATCCGCGAGGGGTTCAAGAACCAGTATCTCGACGTGGACCACCGCCATCGCGAGACCGGCCGATCCAAATACACCAACTGGGGCCGGCTGCGGGCGTCGGTTTCGGACCTCTTGGGCGTCATGTGGCTGAAGACCCGCTCGCGTCGTCCGGGCGCGATCTCGGAGTTCTGAAACACCGCCTGCTCCCCACCTCATGGGGAGGTGGCGCGACGCCTTTTGGCGTCGTGACGGATGGCCTTACGCCTCAAGACTAGGGCCAATCGACATTCAGCCCCAAATCGTCATTCCGGGGCGTCCATAGGACGAACCCGGAACCCAGGAAGCTCGCTATCCGGGCGCCGACTACGTCCAGCAACGTCGCCGCAGTCCTGGGTTCCGGGTTCTTCGCTTCGCTCAGCCCCGGAATGACGATCTGAGATTTCCACCCGCTGAATGTCGATTGAACCTAGCGCCAATGGGCCTTCAACAGCCCCTCCAACGCTACGCGGTCCTCCCCGCAGGCGGGGAGGAGACGGTCGGTCAGGCCGCTTCGGCTCCCGCCGCCGGTTCGGCCTTCCTGAGCGCCGAGGCGCGGACCTTTTCGCTTTCGGACTTCAGCTGGCCGCAGGCGGCCAGGATGTCGCGCCCGCGCGGGGTGCGGATCGGGCTGGCGTAACCGGCCTTGTTCAGGATGGCGGCGAAGCGCTCGATCGTCTTCCAATCCGAGCATTCATAGTCGACGCCCGGCCAGGGGTTGAACGGGATCAGATTGATCTTGGCCGGGATGCCCTCGATCAGCTTCAACAGAGCGCGCGCCTCCTCGGGGCTGTCGTTGACGCCCTTCAGCATGACGTATTCGAAGGTGACCCGCCGCGCATTGGACAGGCCCGGATAGGCCCGGATGGCCGCCATCAACTGGTCCAGCGGATATTTCTTGTTCAGCGGCACCAGCACGTCGCGCAACGGGTCGTTGGTGGCGTGCAGGCTGATGGCCAGCATGGCCGCCGTGCGCTCGCCCAGCGCCTGCAGCTGCGGCACCACCCCCGAGGTCGAGACCGTGATCCGGCGGCGCGACAGGGCGATGCCCTCATTGTCCGAGATGATGTCGATCGCGTCGGAAACGTTGTCCAGATTGTAGAGCGGCTCGCCCATGCCCATGAAGACGATGTTCGACAGCCGGCGGTCTTCCTTGGGCGAGGGCCATTCGCCCAGGTCGTCGCGCGCCACCTGGACCTGGGCCACGATCTCGGCGGCGGTCAGGTTGCGGACCAGTTTCTGGGTGCCGGTGTGGCAGAAGGTGCAGTTCAGGGTGCAGCCGACCTGGCTGGACACGCACAGCGCCCCCGCCCGGCCCACGTCGGGGATGTAGACCGTCTCGATCTCGATGCCCGGCGCGGTGCGGATCAGCCATTTGCGCGTGCCGTCCTTGGACACCTGGCGCTCGACCACCTCCGGGCGGGCCAGGGTGAAATGCTCGGCCAGTTTGGCCTGCATGTCCTTGGCCACGTTCGACATGGCCGCGAAATCCGTCACGCCATAGTGATGTATCCAGCTCCACACCTGGCTGGCGCGCATCTTGGCCTTTTCTGGCGGACAGACGCCGGCGTCGATCAGGGCCTGGCGCAGGCCCGCGCGCGTCAGGCCGCTGAGGTTGACGGGCGCCTTGACGGCGGGCGCGGTAGAGACGCGCGAAAGATCGAGCGTGATGCTCAAGGCGGCGATCCTGCGTGAGGTTGAGCCGGCCTATATAGCACGGATCCCGGCGATTGCATGGCCGGGGCGGATTCGAGCGCCCTAGAGGCCCACGTCCCAGACGCCGGCGTCGCGCATCCGGGTCTCTTTCGCCTCTTCGGCCCGGCCGCCCATGTCGCGCGCCATGCCGCGAATGGCGGTGGAAACCGTGGTCTTGTGGAACCCCGGCGCCACGGCGTGGATTAAGGCGGCGCCGGCCAGGCCCATCAGTTTGAAACCGAAGCCGGCGGAGGCGGCCATATGCTCGAAATAGGTTTCGCCCACCTCGCGCGGATGGTCGAGGAACAGCCGGGCGAACGGGGTCGCGGCGGGGCGGCGGCGGTCCATCGTCGTGTGGCTCATGGCGGGTTCCTGGTTTGGCGTCCGCCGCATGGTCACGCCGGAAGGCTGCAAAAGCAAGTCCCGCCCACCCCCAACGAACCCATCGTCAGGGGCGAAAACTCCCGCTAGGGTCGGGGTTCGATCAAGGGAATGCTCATGCCGATCCGCTCCAAGGCCGTCTCCTCCGCCGCCCTCGCCCTGGCCCTGGCGGCCGCCACGACGCCCGTCCTGGCGCGCCCCGCCGCTCAGGCCGACACGCGCGCGGCCGCCGCCGGTCTGCCCTATGACGCGCGGCGCGGGGTGTTCAGCTTCTCCTCGGGGCTGGAGGGCTCGCTGCCGGCGGTGGTGCAGGTCACCACGCTGGGCCAGTCGCGCGGCCCCAGCTCGGATTCGACCGACCCCAAACCCTACGCCTCCGGCTCGGGCGTCATCGTCGATGCGGCCGAGGGACTGGTCATCACCAACAACCATGTGGTCGAGGGCGGGCGAAAGTTCACCGTGGACCTGACCGACGGCCGCCTGTTCGACGCGGTGCTGGTCGGGGCGGACAAGGCCACCGACATCGCCGTGCTGCGCATCACCCCCGACGGTCGTCCGCTGAACCTGAAACAGGTCCAGACGGTGGATTCCGACACTCTGAGGACCGGCGACCTGGCCTTCGCGGTCGGCTATCCGCTGGGTCTGGACCAGACCCTGACCATGGGCGTGATCTCGGGCCTGAACCGCTCGGGCCTGGGCGATGCGGTCGAGGACTATATCCAGACCGACGCGGCCGTGAACTCGGGCAACTCCGGCGGGCCGTTGCTGGACAGCCGGGGCCGGTTGATCGGCATCAACACCTCCATCCTGTCGGGCGGCCTGGGCGGTGGCAACGACGGCATCGCCTTCGCCGTGCCGACGCGGATCATGCTGTATGTCGCCGACCAGCTGAAGAAGAACGGCGAGGTCAAGCGCGGGCAGACCGGCGCCATCTTCGGCTCCTTGAACGCCGAACGGGCGCGCGAACTGCATCTGGGCATCGTGCGCGGCGCGGTCGTCGCCGATGTGGCCCCCGGTTCCCCGGCCGAGCGCGCGGGTCTGCGCCACAACGACGTCATCACCCGCCTGCAGGGCCGGCCGGTCGCCAACGGCGGATCGGTCAACGCCACCGTGGGCATCGCCGCGCCCGGCTCGGACCTCAGCGTCTCCTATCTGCGCGACGGCCGCGACGCCACGACCTCGCTCAGGGTCGAGACCCCGTCCGACCAGCCGGTGACGATCGGCGCCCGGTCTGTCCTGGCCTATGGGGCGACCCTGCGAAATCAGGAAGGCGGCGCCCAGGTCGTCAGCGTCCAGGCCGGCTCCGAGGCGGCTCGGGCCGAACTGACGGCCGGCGACCTGATCACCGCCGTGGACGGCGCCCCGGTCGCCGACGCCC
>NZ_DALZQC010000175.1:0-3711 GCF_032017145.1 Brevundimonas sp. | reverse complement strand
ACGCGCGACGGGGGCGGACGCAGCCGGGGTCGGCGCGGCGGCCGGAGCCTGAGCGGTCTCGATGGGCGCGGTCGGCGTCACGGGCGTCTCGGCGGCGGTCATTGCGGCAGGCGCAGTCTGCATGGCGGGCGTCGTAGCCTCCGTGGCCGGGGGCGGCGCGGCCTGTTCGCCGCCGCCCATCACCATGGCGACGCCGCTGCCCAGCAGCACTACAGCGCCGATGGGCGCCAGGATCATCCAGGTCTTCACGGACTTTCTGGACTTGGTCGGGCGGGCGTAACGCGGAACGAAGGCGTCTTCGGTGCGGATTTCGGTCTTGGTGTCAGCGTAGGTCATCGACATGGTTCTTGTTCTCCATAACGTCGGTCAACCAACCCGCCGTCTTGCGCCGTCGTTCCGCCAACGGCGCAAAAGCCCCGAAGAAACACCCTTTTCGCCTGGAATGCGGCGCTGACCGCGCCATTTGCAGCCACGTCCTTAAGGAATGCGGCAATAAAAAGCACCCGCCGGCTCTGGATTTCCCCGGCGTCAACAGAACAAATGGGTCACGGCTGTCGCCAATCCTCGAGACCCGCCGGCTATGGCGCTCGGCGTGGTTGACCCGACGGCCCGCCTTCGTCCATCACCGGCGGGGTGGAACACGCATTGACCGGAGATACGGCGCGCATGGGTCTTGTAGCCAATATCCGTCGGGATGTCCGGTTCGCGCGCGGGCTGTTCCGCCTGCTCAAACGCATCAAGCCTATCCAGCTGGATAGCGACGTCCTGCTGTGCGACGACTTCGAGGAAGCGGTCGACAAATACCCGGACAACATCGCCATCGACGATGGTCAGCGCACCCTGACCTATCGCGATCTGGACGCCATGGCCAACCGCTTCGGCCACTGGGCCAAGAACCGGGGTCTGCGCCGCAGCGACACCATCGCCCTGATGATGACCAACCGGATCGAGTATCTGGCGGCCTGGATCGGCTTCTCCAAGGTCGGCATCGCCACGGCCCTGATCAACACCAATCTGAACGGGCAGGGCCTGGCCCACTGTCTGGCCATCTCCAACGCCTTCAACGTGGTCGCCGACGAGGATTGCTGGCGCCAGATCGAGGAGGCGCGGCCTCTGGTCGATCACAACCTGGCGCTCTGGGTCCTGGGTTTGACCGAGGACATGGAGACCAGCGACCGGCGGGGGCTGGACAAGCCGGTGCGCGGCGCCTCTTCGGTGCGGCCGTCCAAGACGGCGCGCGAGGGCATGACCAACCGCGACACGGCGCTCTACATCTACACCTCCGGGACGACCGGCCTGCCCAAGGCCGCGCGCATCCCCCATTCGCGCGCCCGCACCTATATGCGCGCCTTCGCCGGGGCCACGCGCTCGACGCCCGAGGACCGGATCTTCAACGTCCTGCCGCTGTATCACTCGACCGGGGGTCTGGTCGGGGTGGGGGCGGCCCTGCTGAACGGGGCGCGGCTGGTCATCCGCAAGAAGTTTTCGGCCACCAGCTTCTGGCCCGACGTGCGGTCGTCGGGGGCGACCATGTTCGTCTATATCGGCGAACTGTGCCGTTACCTGGTCAACTGCCCGCCGCATGAGGACGAGACCCGGCACAAGCTGCGCCTGGCCTTCGGCAACGGCCTGCGCGCCGATGTCTGGCCCGACTTCCAGAAGCGGTTCCGCATCCCGGAAATCCTGGAATTCTACGGCTCGACCGAAGGCAATGTCTCCCTGTTCAACTTCGACGGCAAACAGGGCGCCATCGGGCGGGTGCCCCGCTATCTGAAGTCCCAGATCAATATTCGTCTGGTCGAGTTCGACGTGGACACCGAACAGCCGATCCGGGGTTCAGACGGCCTGTGCCGTCTGGCGCGCGTGGGCGAGGTGGGCGAGGCCATCGGCCTGATCGGCAACGACATCCGCCACGACTTCTCGGGCTATGCCGACAAGGCCGCCTCGCAGAAGAAGATCCTGACCGACGTGTTCAAGAAGGGCGACCGCTGGTTCCGCACCGGCGACCTGATGAAACAGGATGCGGAAGGCTATTTCTACTTCGTGGACCGGATGGGCGACACCTTCCGCTGGAAGGGCGAGAACGTCTCGACCTCCGAGGTCGAACAGGTGCTGATGGATGCGCCGGGCGTCGCCGAGGCCATCGTCTATGGCGTGCCGGTGCCGGGCCAGGACGGCAAGGCGGGCATGGCGGCCCTGGTGGTCGAGGGCAAGTTCGACGCACAGGCCTTCTCGGACCATGTCGAGGCCAAGCTGCCGGCCTACGCCCAGCCCGTCTTCCTGCGTCTGATCAAATCGGCCGAGACGACCGGCACATTCAAATATCGCAAGGCCGATCTGGTCGCCGACGGTTTCGATTCCGACAGGACCGGCCCCTCGCTCTATGTTCGGGGCGGCAAGACCGGCTACCAAAAGCTGACGGTTGCGGCGCGCAAGGCGATCCTGGCCGGCGAACAGCGTCTCTGAGGTCCTCTCCCGAACGCCGGACGCCGTTCGCGAAACGCCGTCTTAATGATTAATGGGGATGATCCCGGCCTCTCGCCTCAGGATCGTCCTTCCCCATGTTCCAGATCATCGGCATCGTGCTGCTGTTCGGCCTCGTCTTCGGCAGCTACGCGATTTCGGGCGGCAAGTTCGAAGTCATCATGCACGCCGCCCCGCACGAGCTGATGGCCATCGGCGGCGCCGGGATCGCCGCCTTCCTGATCTCCAACTCACTGCCGGTGATCAAGAGTTCGATGGGCGGGCTGGGCAAGACCTTCGCCGGGCCCAAGTGGAAGAAGCAGGATTACAAGGACCTGCTGTCCCTGCTGTTCCAACTGACCAAGACGATGAAGTCCAAGGGCGTGGTGGCGCTGGAAAGCCACATCGAAAAACCCAAGGAATCCGCGATCTTCCAGAAATACCCCAAGGTGCTGAAGGACCATTTCGCCGTCGACTTCATCTGCGACACCCTGCGGATGATGACGATGAACTTGGAGGATCCGCACCAGGTCGAGGACGCGATGGAAAAACAGCTGGAAAAGCACCATCACGAGCATCTGGAAGCCGCTCACGCGCTTCAGAACCTGGCCGACGGCCTGCCGGCGCTGGGCATCGTCGCGGCCGTTCTGGGGGTCATCAAGACCATGGGCTCGATCACCGAGCCGCCCGAGGTGCTGGGCGGCATGATCGGCGGCGCCCTGGTCGGCACCTTCATGGGGGTGTTCCTGGCCTATGGCCTGGTCGGTCCCTTCGCCGCGCGGCTGAAAGCGATCATTGATGAAGAGGCCGCCTACTATAAGATCATCCAGTCTGTGCTGGTGGCCCACCTGCACGGCAACGCCGCCCAGATTTCGGTCGAGATCGGCCGGGGCGACATCCCCTCCACCGCCCAGCCCTCGTTCGGCGAGATGGAAGAGGCGTTGAACAACATCACCGCCGACTGAGCCGGATCGCCGCAGCGCCGATCCCGACTTGCCCCCTCTGGCGGCGCGGCCCTATCGTCGGGGGTCAGAGGCGCGCCGCCTCGCGAACCGTTCGGAGATCTTCCATGCGTATGCCCGCCCTCATCGCCGTAGCGGCCGCCCTGTTGGCCGTCGCCGCCTGCGGCTCGTCCAACGAGAAGAAGGCCGAGGCGCCCGCCAGCGACGCGGTCGAAGCCGCCGGCAGCGCCGAAGAGGCGGCCGTGACCGTCGATCAGGCCGCGCGCGACGCCGAAGCCGCCGCCAA
>NZ_DALZQC010000174.1:0-3776 GCF_032017145.1 Brevundimonas sp. | reverse complement strand
CCGAGGCCGAACGCAGAGCGGCTTAACCCCGTCCACTTTCTCGGGGGAAGATCAGAGCACCTCCGATCCCTTGAGCACAAGTTCCGAGCTCTCATTCCAGCTAGGGCCAGCCGGAAGCTAGAGCCCGATGAAGATGCACTGCTGGAAGCTCTGGGACACGCGGCAAGACCAGGACCCAGACCTGGAGGCAGAGCGGAGGTCAACCACGCGATATCGACGGCGCTGAAGGGGCCCTGCCTGCTGAGGATCCACTACAAGAAGCGAGGGGCGACCGAGGCCAAAGAGCGTGTCGTGGCGCCTCAGGGACTGCTTCTAGGAGTCCGGCGCTATCTCATTGCGCGAGACATCGCGAAGCCAAGCGGCAATCTGCGCCACTATCGCGTCGATGACATAGAGACGGCACAGGTGCTCAATGAGAGCTTTGCGGTCGAAAGCGGGTTCAACATCCGAGCCTACGCGGAAAGGGCATTCGGATCCTACGTCGACGACGATGAGCATGGCGAAGTGGTCTGGCGTTTCGCGCCGAGGGCCGCCGATGCTGCGCGCCACTATGTATTCCACCCCACTCAGACACTCACCGACGAGACCGACGGGTCGCTGACAGTTCGCTTCAGCGCATCAGGTCATATCGAGATGTGCTGGCATCTTTATGCGTGGGGCGATGCTGTTGAGTTTATCTCACCGGAGCCGTTGCGAGCCTTGGTCGCCGGCTATCAGCGATCGGACTTCCCGGCACTCCCTTAAGATCGAACCGCGCCGACCAGCAAACGGTGCTGCCGGTCGGCGCGTCGAGACCTAGCAATCGTCGAGATCGTCGAGATTGTTCTTGGTCGAACCGTCGCGCTGGGTGCGCAGGTATTTCCCGGTCGATCCGTTGACCACCTTGATGATGGTCTTTTGACCATCTTTCCAGTGGACGTAGTACTCGTGAACCTTGTCCTCGATGTCGCGGATGGCATCCGCCTTCAGCCGAGGCGACCAGGTCTCGCCCGAGTTGCAGAGCTTGGTGATATCACCGTCTTTGTCCTTGCCGGACCGGATCACGTAACGCGTTGCCATTGGGGCATTTCCTTGTGTGGTTAGTTGATGAACACAAGGTGGCGCCTGGACCGGACATTTCCTGTCGTACTGCGACACATGAAGGAGCGGACTGGTAAAAGTGCGTCGATCTGAGAGCGCACGTCGGCCGACCGCTCTCGACCGCTCAGTGCATTTTTCCCGATCTACACCGAGCCGCTGGAGCAGTCCCTACGCGTAAGAAGCGGTTCCGCAAGCCACATCGCCGAGATGACGCTTCGCAACTCGGCAGACGTCTGATTCAGCGGTGTCAGCGACTCTCTCTATAGCTCACTCGAAACAATCCATGTCGCAAAGCCGCCATTCGACGACGCGTGTTGGAAAGGAAGCCGGTGAGTCTACCTCTGATCATCGTTCCCGACTGCAATGTGCTGATCCACGGCCGATCGCTGCACGATCTTCCGTGGGAAGATTTTGGCGTCGAGAGTATTGAAATCCGCCTAGTTGGCCAGGTGGTGACTGAGCTCGACGCCCTGAAGAACCGCGCTGGCCGGCCGAGCCGCATCGCCAGGGATTTGAGCACCCAACTGCGAACTCTGCTGAGCGTCAACGACCGCAGCGACGTCATTCGGGAGGCGGGTCCACGGGTTACCCGGATGCTTTGGCTCGGCAGGCAGGAAGCTAAGGTTCCCGTGCGCGAGGGACTGGACCTCACGCATGGCGACCAAGCGATCATCAATCAGGTCCTCGCGATGGTCGACTGCGGCCGGGACGCCCTTCTGCTCACGGATGACGTGTTGGCGGCCGCGCTCGCCGGAGAGTTCGGCGCGCCGTTCAAGCTGCTTCCTGAAGACTGGCGGCGACCTGCCGAACAGGATGAGGCGCAAAAGGAGATCGCGCGGCTTAAGTCGGAGAACGGCCGCCTCACGGCAGCCGAGCCCAAATTCGATGGATGGTTTGGCGATGATGAAGGCGCCCGGATAGACCGTGTCGAGGCGACATTAGAGTCCTTCGAAGCACTTTCCGTCGAAGCTGTGGTCGACCTCATGGCCCGGATCGAGCGCGCAGCCCCGATGGCGAACCTGACCCGTCCGGTTGAGACAGGCGAACGAAAGCCGTTCGACCTGGCTGAACTCGGCGCACTTCATAAGCGGCCCGCCGGATCGCTGACGGCCCACCAAATCGAAACTTACGAGCAGGATTATGCGGCCTGGCTCAAAGGAGTTCGTAGTCAGCTTGAGCGTCTCCACCTGATCCGGGCGCAGCGCCAGGAATGGCCAAGTCTCACCTTCGTCGCCGAGAATAACGGCGTGCGCCCAGCGCAACACACGCTCGTCGAGCTAGACGTGAAGGGAGATTTTTATATCGCCGCGCCCGAGCGGCTGAACGAGAAGGAACTGGAAGAAAATGATAAGAAGCGTCGCCTTGAGCGACATCTCGCCCTCCCCCCACGTGTACCCATGCCGATGCGCTGGGACCGCATCATGTCGGCCGCCCGAGGGTCTTCCCACATAAGGGACATAAGCACGCTCCCCCCGCCGATCAGCCTGTCTAAGCCCCGCGAAGCCGACGCCTTCTATTGGAGGAAGGGTCGGATGGGACCGACGACAGCCATGCAACTCGAATGCGAGAGCTGGCGCCACAAGCGCGAGCCGGAAGCCTTCGCTTTTATTCTCGGAGGCCGAGACGGACAGCCCCTTCGCGGCGTCATCACCGCTACGGTCAGCGCGGGCAATGTCGCCGCGCCCTTTGTCCTTCGGCTCCCGGTGCGCTTAGCCTTTGAAGCTCACTGTCTCGATAGCGACGCAGAAGCGATGGTGACAGAGTTCGAGCGTGCGATGGCGCGGATGGCGCGCACTCCGCCCCGTGGGCCGAACTGAGCAGCCACAGGATCCGATCTCTTCGTCGGTATGGGTTGTAGGCTCGCCTCAACCCTTAATCAAAGCACCTCGCCCCAGGGGATGTGACCGGATGCGACGAGCTGGAGTGCACGTGCTTCCTTACGTTCGACCTGAGCGATCAGGTGGTTGAGACCAGTGAGATAATGTTGGATCTTCTGGTTGACGCGTGGATCCGTAGCTTCGTCAAATGCGGATTGGAACGTCGTCCGGATCGTCCGATGACGGGCTAGCGTGCGCCGAACAGTGAAGAGCCAATCCTCGGCGTCGAACGGAAATTGGCGCACAACTGTGCGGAACGGCTTATCCATCAGCGCCTTGAACGGATAGACGGCGGTGTATTCGCCGTCGGTCGTCGTTACACGGCCGACCATGGTTCGGACGCATTCGTCCGTCTCGTCGCGAACATAGGCGACGACAGCGTCGTCGAGTTCGATGAAGGGCGTGCCGACCTCGGCCTCGTCGAGTCGTAGGGCGCGGGTGGCCTTCTCGCCGTTCACAGCCTGCTGATAGGCGACTCCGATTATCTGATCAGGGGTGTGGTAGACCTGACCGCGTTTAATCGCGCCGCGACATTGAACCCCGAGCTGGATCAGTCTCAGCGCCACGCCGAAACAATGCGTGGTCAAGTTCGCAATGCCTGCCGGTGACACCTCGGCGCTGATGATGACGCAGTCGGAGACCTGGGTGACAACAAAATCAAGCGACGCGTCGACATGCGCGGAGTTCGGACAGGTGGTAGGGCCCGATTGCACGAACTTACCCGTATCGGCGGCCGACCCTAGAGCCGCAGTTAGCTCGAGGATTGATCTTCCCCCGTAAAAGTGGACGGGGTTAAGCCGCTTTGCGCTCGGCCTCAGC
>NZ_DALZQC010000173.1:0-3841 GCF_032017145.1 Brevundimonas sp. | reverse complement strand
ACCTCGCCGCAACCATCTTATGGATGCGATAAGTGTCCACAGAACCTAGGCGGCGCTCGCCTCCGTCAACTCCGACACATCTTCGTTCGACAGCGTCAGAGTCGCCGCCCTCAGCGTGTCGGACAGTTGCTCCAGCGTCGTGGCGCTGACGATCGGGGCGGTGACGCCGGGCTGCGCCAACAGCCAGGCCAGGGCGACCTGGGCGGAGGTAGCCTCGTTTTTTTGGGCGATGGCGTCGAGAACGGCCAGGATTCTCACGCCGCGCTCGTTGAACTTGTCTTTCAGAGCGCTCTCACGCTTGGTGCCGGCGATCTGGTCGATGGTCTTGTATTTGCCGGTCAGGAACCCGCTTTCCAGGCTGAAATAGGTGATGACGCCCAGTCCCTTCTGGACCGCCAGATCCTGCAAGCCCCCCTCGAAGGTGTCGCGGCTGTAGAGATTATAGTGCGGCTGGATCGAGGCGTAGGCGGCCAGCCCCTCACGTTCGGATATCGACAGCGCTTCGGCGACCTGTTCGGCCGTGTGATTGGACGTGCCGATGGCGCGAACCTTGCCCGCCTGCACCAGACGGTCGAGCGCGCGCAAGGTCTCTTCCTGCGGCGTGTCTGGGTCCGGCCAGTGGGTCTGATACAGGTCGATGTAGTCGGTCTGGAGCCGACGCAAACTGTCCTCGACCGCCTTTTCGATCCAGGCGGGCGACAGGTCCTTGCGGCCCTGGCCCATGTCGGAGCCGACCTTGGTGAAGATCTTCACGGCGTCGCGATGGCCGCGCGCCTTCAGCCATTCGCCGATGATGGTCTCGCTCTCGCCGCCCGCGTGACCCGGAACCCAGCGTGAATAGGCGTCGGCCGTGTCGATGGCGTCAAAGCCCGCGTCGAGGAATCCGTCCAGCAGGGCGAACGACGTGGCCTTGTCCGTCGTCCAGCCGAAGACATTGCCGCCGAACGCAAGCGGCGCGATCTCAAGGCCGCTTTGGCCCAAGGGACGTTTGACGAGATCGGTCATGGCGAAGGCTCCATTTCGGGGAGCCTTGGACATAGGCGGCGACGAAGCGTCCGCAACCGCTGCGGCGGCGATCAGCCGAACAGTTGCAGACCCGGGGGCGCGTAATCGGTCGGCTGCCCCTGACGACGGCGAAGGGCATAGTCCACGCCGGTCTGAACCGCCCGCTCATCGGTCGGTTTGGACAGGACGCCGATGGTCCCTGCGACGCCGTCGCGCACCATGCCAGGATTGGCCGTCATGAACAGGACGCTGACGCCCATGTCCTGCCCCAGCTCGCGGCCCAGATCGATGCCGGTCGCACCGTCTGAAAGATGGATGTCGACAAGGGCCAGATCGACGTCGTTCTCGCGCACGATGTCGCGCGCGGCCTTGGCGGTGGCGGCTACGCCGATGACGTCGTGCCCCAGGTCCTCCAGCACGAAGCGAAGTTCCATGGCCACGAGGGCTTCGTCTTCGATGATGAGAATGCGAGCGGTCATGGCGGCGAGGGTCTGATCGTTGGCGTACGTAACGCGGTTTAGACGGATCGGTTTCAACGAAAAGTTAGAGCCCGCCCGAGATCGCCGCGCGGCGGCGCGACAGGGCGGTGGCGGGCAGGTCCACGACGACCTTCAACCCCTCCGGGTTCCATTGGCGATCCAGCTTGCCGCCCAACTGGCCCTGCACCGACAGGGTGGCCAACGACGATCCGAAGCCCGAGCGTGTCGGCGGTCCCTCGACACGCGGACCATCGCGCTCGGTCCAGGTCAGGATGAAGCGATCCTCGTCCCTGGTCGTGTTCAGCAACACGGTTCCGGCCTTGTCGGACAGGGCGCCGTATTTTGCGGCGTTGGTGGCCAGTTCGTGGAACAGCAGGGCGACCGATGTCGCCGCCTGGTCGTCGAACACCGCATCGTCCCCGTCGATGATGACGCGCGGCAGGCCCACCTCGTCGGCATAGGCCTTGAACAGGTCCGCCAGGAAGGTGTGCAGGGTCGTGGCGCCGATCGTCGTCCTGGACGTTTCGGTGTGCGGGCGGACGAACTCGTGCGCGCGGGCCAGGGCGGCGATGCGCGTGCGCAGAGAGGCGGAAAAAGCCTTGGCCTCAGGATACTGGCGCGCGGACAGGGCGACCAGAGCCGCGACCACGGCGAAGATGTTCTTGATGCGGTGGCTCAGCTCCTGGCTGACCAGCTCGCGCCCCTGCTCCAGCCGTTTCAGCTCGTCGATGTCGGTGCAGGTGCCGAACCAGCGCGTGATCCGCCCCTGTTCGTCGTGGATGGCCACCGCGCGGCCCAGCGTCCAGCGATAGGCGCCGCTGTGGTGTTTCAGCCGGTATTCGATCTCATAGGGGTCGCCGGTCGCCAGGGAGTGGCGCCACACCGTCCAGGCCCGCTGCTGATCTTCGGGATGGAAGATGTCGTTCCAGCCCTCCCCGTCCGTCGAGCCGACAGGGACGCCGGTGAACTCGTACCAGCGGGCGTTGTAGTAGTCGTGGAAACCGTCCGGCAGGGTGGACCAGACCATCTGGGGCATGGCGTCGGCCAGGATGCGGAA
The DNA here is from genome assembly GCF_032017145.1 of Brevundimonas sp. GTDB lineage: Bacteria > Pseudomonadota > Alphaproteobacteria > Caulobacterales > Caulobacteraceae > Brevundimonas. The sequence continues at coordinate 1,300 of NZ_DALZQC010000173.1, read as the reverse complement.
TCGGGTCTCGCTTTCGCTCAGCGCCCGCGTGGTCGCGGCCAGATCGGTCTCGATCTGCTTGCGCCTGGTGATGTCGACGGCGACGCCGGGCAGGCGCACCGCCGCGCCGGAGCGGTCGTATTCGACCTGGCCGCGCGCCAGCACCCAACGTTCCTGGCCATCCACGACCAGCCGGTATTCGCTGATGAAGACCCCTTCGTCGTCCAGGGCGCGCTGGATGTCCTGGCCCAGCCGGTCGGCGTCGTCGGGATGGACGCTCGCGCGAAACACCCCGATGGGCGCGCCGTCGCGGGCGGCGACGGGATCGACGCCGTACATGCGCGCGAACCGCTCGTCGGCGATCACCCGGTCCGAAGCGATGTCCCAGTCCCAGGCGCCGACATAGGCCGAGGCCTCGATGGCCAGTTGAGCCGTCTTCTCGCTGCGATCCCGATCCAACAGGGCGCGGCGCAACTCCAGCTGGGTCATGACCTGGGCCGCCAGGGTCTGCATGGCCGTGGCCTGAAGTTCGGTCAGACCCTCGGGGCGCGGCCGGTGATCAAGCACGCACAGCGCGCCCAGGGGCGCCCCCTCTGGCGACTTCAGCGGATAGCCGGCGTAGAAGCGGATGTGGGGCGCGCCCGTGACCAGAGGATTGTCGGCGAAGCGAGCGTCCTGTTCGGCGTCCGTCACGATCAGCGGCTGATCGCCCAGCATGGCGTGGGCGCAAAAGGAAACGGGACGCGGCGTCTGCGGCAGGCCCAGGCCGACTTCGGCCTTGAACCACTGGCGCTCGGCGTCCACCAGGCTGACGGCGGCCATGGGCGCACCGCACAGACGCGCCGCCAGATTGGCCAGATCGTCGAATGCGGCCTCAGGCGTGGTGTCCAGCACCCCGTATCTGTTCAGCACCGCCAGGCGATCCGCCTCGTCCCACCAGGAACGCTCGACTTCTGGGTGGTCCAACGCGGCGTCCTTTCAGGCCCGGCCTGAAGGGCCCGGTGCGTTTTTCGTAAGTGCCTCAATGCCTCGACCCGTCAAAGCGTTGCAAGTTGGCTTTTCAGTTCGTGGGCCGCCCGACTTCCTCCACATCCATGGTCGTGACGCCTGCGGGCGCAGGCGTCGCGGCCTTCGGGCGTTCCAAGGCGGTCAGGCGGGCATTGATGGCGGCGACCTCGTCCCGGGTCGGCAGGCGCCGGCCGCCCAGGCTGGCCACGCCGACCACCCGCTGCTGGCCGTCGATTTCCACTGTCCGCAACGGTGCGTCCTTCACCGTGGCCGCAGGCGCGTCGGGGTCGGGTCCGCCGGTCGCCGCCCCGGC
>NZ_DALZQC010000172.1:0-3847 GCF_032017145.1 Brevundimonas sp. | reverse complement strand
CCTCGCCGCAACCATCTTATGGATGCGATAAGTGTCCACAGAACCTAGGATGACGTCGCTAGGCTGATTGTCGATCGACCTGCCCCTCGAGACGGAGACCCCGCCGTCACTCCGCCCGTTCCAGGCCCGCGATGGCTTCGCCGATGTCGTCCGCCTTCTTCTTCAGCACGGCCTGGGCGTCATAGAGGGCGCGGTTGTAGAAGAAGGGGCCGATCTCGCGGGCCAGGAAGTCGATCAGCATCTCGGCCGGAAGGTCGCGCAGTTCGACGTCCAGCTCGTCGCGGAAATAGGGGCGCAGCTTCGCCGCGATGGCGGCGACCTCCTCGCGGCTGAAGCGGATGGGCGTCATGCGACCTCGGCCAAAGCTTCCTCCGCCGCGACCCAGGCGGCTTCGGCGGCGGCGAGATCGGCCTCGGTCTTGGCGCGGGCGCGGGTCAGCCCCTCGAGGGCCTTGGGATTGCTGACCGAAGCCGTGGCCATGTCGTCGTCGATGCGGGCGATCTCGGCCGTCAGGCGGGTCATGGTCTCCTCGGCCTTCTTCACCGCATGACGCAGCGTCGAGGGCGAAGGGCCTGATTTCTTGTCGTTCTTCTTGCCCTTATTGTTGTGGACGGGAGCGGCCGCCGCCTCTTCCTTCTTGATCTGGCTGGGCTTGGCGATGGCCTGTTTGGCGCGGTCCAGGACGAACTTGGCGTAGTCGTCCATGTCGCCGTCGAACGGCTTCACCGTGCCGTCGGCGGCCAGCCACAGTCGGTCGGCCACCATCTCCATCAATGAACGGTCGTGGGTGATCAGGATGACGGCGCCGGTGTAGTCGTTCAGCGCATCCAGCAGGGCGCGGCGGCTGTCGATGTCCAGGTGGTTGGTCGGTTCGTCCAGGATCAGAACGTGGGGCGCATCCATCGCCACCATGTTCAGCAGCAGGCGCGCGCGCTCGCCGCCCGACAGGCTGTCGACCGTGGTCTCCTGCTTCTCATAGCCCAGGCCGAACTGGGCCAGCTTTGAGCGGCGGGCGCTTTCGGGCGCATCGGGCATGGCGCGGCGAATGATCTCCAGCGGCGTGTCGGTGGGGTCCATCGCCTCGATCTGGTGCTGGTGGAACCAGCCGACCTTCATCTTCTTGTCGCGGTGCAGTTCGCCCTCGGACACGTTCAGGGCGCCGGCGATCATCTTGGCGAAGGTCGACTTGCCCGCGCCGTTGACGCCCAGCAGGCCGATCCGGTCGTCCAGGTCCATCCGCAGGTTCAGGTTCCGCAGGATCGGCTTGCCGGTCTCATAGCCGACATTGGCTCGCTCCAGCCGGATCAGCGGCGGGGCCAGCGGACGCGGCGGCGAGGGCAGGGTGAAGGGGGCGACCCGCTCCTCGATGGTGGTGGCGACCGGCTGCATCTTCTCCAGCCGCTTCATGCGCGACTGGGCCTGGGCGGCCTTTGACGCCTTGGCCTTGAACCGATCCACGAAGGCTTGAAGGTGGGCGCGCTCGGCGTCCTGCTTGGCCTTGGCCGACAGCTGCAGCCGGGCCTTTTCGGCGCGGGCCTTTTCGAAGGCGTCGTAGTTGCCGGTGTAGAGGGTCAGGGTATGGTTCGCCAGGTGCAGGATATGGGTGCAGACCTCGTTCAACATCTCGCGGTCGTGGGAGATGATCAGGGCGGTGTGCGGGTATTTCTTCAGCCGCGCCTCCAGCCACAGGGCGCCTTCCAGGTCGAGGTAGTTGGTCGGTTCGTCCAGCAGCAGCATGTCCGGCTCGGCGAACAGGGCGGCGGCCAGGGCCACGCGCATCCGCCAGCCGCCCGAGAACTCGGACATCGGCCGGGCCTGGTTCTCCTGATCGAAGCCCAGGCCGACCAGGATTTCGGCGGCGCGCGCGGGCGCGGCGTCGGCGTCGATCTCGATCAGGCGCGACCAGATCTCGCCCATCTCCTCCGGCTCGGCCGTCTCCAGCCGGCCCAGCAGGGTGTGACGTTCGACGTCCGCCTCCAGGATGGTGTCGATGACGCTGACGGGCGTCGCCGGATGCTCCTGATCCACCGAGCCGATGCGGGCGGTCTTGGGCAGGCTGATCTCGTCGCCATTGGCGTTCAGTTCGCCCAGGATCAGCTTGAACAGTGTGGATTTGCCGATCCCGTTGCGCCCCACCAGACCGACCTTGGCGCCGGGCGGCAGGCTGACGGAGGCGTCGACGAGGAATTTGCGGCCCCAGGCGTTGAAGGTCAGGTCGGTGATCTGGAGCATGGTCGGCGCATGGACTTTCTGACTGGTCATCTCTATATGACCAGTCATGATGTATGATCTTGTAAGCGGCGAGGTCGTCATAACGGCGACGGAGTTCAAGGCCAAGTGTCTGGACCTGCTGGACCGTGTGAACTCGGGGGCTGTGAAGAAGGTTCACATCACCAAACGGGGCAAGGAGGCTGCCGTTCTGGTTGCTCCGGAAGCAGCGGCCGAAGAGCCTTGGAATCCACGCAGCATGTTTGGGAGCATGAAGGGCTCGCTCGTCATCGACCCAAGCATCGACTTGGCGAAACCCATTTACGAACAGGTATTTGGAACGACGGTCGAGGCCGATATGGGCGTGGACGATCCTGACTACGACCTCAAGCTCGGACTAAGCGAGGAATGAGCGACGGTGTGCTGCTCGACACCCATGCTCTGATCTGGATCGTTTTGGGTGCGTCCATTCGCGAAGAAGCCGCCGCTGCGGTTGTCGCGGCCAGCGTCGATGGCGGCGTTCACGTTTCCGCTGCAACTGCATGGGAGCTGGGAGTAATCAGCCAGAAGCGGTCCTTGGACGTCGTGATCGGTGGAGATGTCAGGGGTTGGCTGTCCAGAGCCGTAAGGGCCACGCGCGCGCATCTGCTGTCTCTCGACGTCGATCTCATGCTCGATGTGGGCGAGTTGCCAGATCTAACCCATAGAGACCCGACCGATCGAATGCTGATCGCAACCGCACGAGCACATGATCTCATCCTTATCACCCGCGACCGCGCCATCCTGGCCTATGCGGCGGCGGGCCATGTACGCGCCGTCGCCTGCTGAAACGGCGGCTTGGCGCGGGGACGGCGCGTCGCTATAAGCCCGCGACCTTCAATCGACTGAACAAGAAGTCACACCCCATGACCGAACGCACCTTCTCGATCATCAAGCCCGACGCCACGCGCCGCAACCTGACCGGCGCGATCAACGCCGTGATCGAAGGCGCCGGCCTGCGCATCGTGGCCCAGCGCCGCGTCAAGCTGTCGACCGATCAGGCCAAGAAATTCTACGAAGTCCACGCCGAGCGTCCGTTCTACGGCGAACTGGTCGAGCAGATGACGGCCGAGCCGGTCGTGGTCCAGGTGCTGGAAGGCGACAACGCCGTGGCCGCCTATCGCGAAGTCATGGGCGCCACCAACCCGGAACAGGCCGCCGAAGGCACCATCCGCAAGCAGTTCGCCCTGTCGATCGGCGAAAACTCGGTCCACGGTTCGGACAGCCAGGACAACGCCAAGATCGAGATCGCCCAGTTCTTCACCGACGACCAGATCGTCGGCTGAGGCCCGAGGCCGCGTTCGGGACCGCGTCCTGCGGCTAGGCGACGGCCTGTCGCTCAAGTCGCGAGGGACCGCGTCCCGAGCATAGCGACCCCTAAAACGAAAGGCCCGCGTTCGGAACCGGACGCGGGCCTTTTCCGTTCGGTCAGCATCGTCCCCTCGCTGTCTCGGAGAAGACTTATGAAGACCCTGATCAAACTGGCCCCCGTCGTCGGTGTGGTGGCCCTGCTGGCCGCCTGCGGCCAGACCATGGAACAACGCGCCGCCACCGGCGCCCTGGGCGGCGCGGTCGCCGGCCAGGCCATCGGCGGCAACAC
>NZ_DALZQC010000171.1:0-3856 GCF_032017145.1 Brevundimonas sp. | reverse complement strand
GTAGCTGTTGGCCTGGAAACGACGGAACGAGTTGGCGTTGGGGCAGACCCTTCAAAGCGGTCGCCGCCATCTCGCCGGGCGGCGACAGCGTCCAGCGCCCGGCCCATTCGACGAAATCCATCACGCCCGCCGGCAGGGCCGGATCGTCCAGCAGACTGTCCACCGCCTTCAGCCGCCGGTTCGATCCGGTCGTCTCGAACACGTCGGACACCACGCCCCGCATCAGGCGCGGCCCCAGCGGCACGGCGACCTGATCGCCGCGCGCCAGCGTCAGCGCCTCGGGAACCTCGTAGTCGAAGGCCTCCGGCACCGGCAGGGGAATGAGGACCGAGGCGACTTTCATCCCTCGCCCCCTCCCCATGCAATGGGGAGGGGGACCGCGAAGCGGTGGAGGGGCTCTTGAAGTCCCACAGATGGCGGTGATGCGGCCAGAGCCCCTCCGTCACGGCGCGAAGGCGCGCCGCGCCACCTCCCCGTCGCTTGCGATGGGGGGGAGAAAGGGAGTCGCCTCCTCGCCTGCCTGACGCTAAAAGCTCTGCCCATGAAACTCTTTCTCGATACCGCCGACGTCGCCGTCATCAAGGACATGGTTCCCACCGGGATGGTGGACGGCGTCACCACCAATCCGTCGCTGATCGCCAAGTCGGGTCGGAACATCGCCGAGGTCATCGCCGAAATCTGCGCCCTGGTCGAGGGGCCGATTTCCGCCGAGGCCGTCTCGCTGGATTTCGAGACCATGGTCAAGGAAGGCGACAAGCTGGCCGCCATCGCCTCGAACGTGGTGGTGAAACTGCCCCTGACCTGGGACGGCCTGCGCGCCTGCCGCGTCTTCTCCGACAAGGGGATCAAGACCAACGTCACCCTGTGCTTCTCGGCCGCCCAGGCCCTGCTGGCCGCCAAGGCGGGCGCCACCTTCGTCTCGCCGTTCGTCGGGCGTCTGGAGGACAACGGCGCCGACGGCATCGGCCTGCTGGAGGAAATCCGCGTCCTGTATGACGTCCACGGTTTCGAGACCCAGATCCTGGCCGCCAGCCTGCGCAATGTCGGCCATGTGGCCGCCGCCGCCGTCGCCGGATCGGACGCCGCCACTTTCGGGGCCGACACCTTCAAGGCGCTGGTGAACCACCCGTTAACCGACAAGGGTCTTGATGCCTTCGTGGCGGACTGGGCCAAGACGGGTCAGTCGATTCTGTAGCATTTCACGTCCCGGAGAGGTCTGTTGAGCGGCTCATTGGACCTTTTCGAAACGTCTGAAACGGACGCAGGCGCCTCCATCGGCGACGGTCTGCATTGGCCCCAGGTGCGCGGCTGGTTGCAGACCCACGCCCAGACCCTGCTGGACGACCGCTCGCTGCTGGAAGAGATCGGCCTGCGTCCGCATGGGCGCAATGTGGTGGATTTCGGCGCCGCCGCCCTGACCCGGCTGGAGGCCGTCGCCGAGCGCGAGGCCGGCGCCCGGCGCGAGATCGAAATGATCGCCCGCGCCAACTTCGCCGCCCAGACCCAGACCCATGTCTCCACCCTGGACCTGATGGAGGCGCGCAATCACTCCGATCTGGCGCGGCGTCTGGACGGCGCGGCGCAAGGGCGGTTCGGCCTGGCGGGCGCCGCCATCGCCCTGGAGAAGCCCGGCGGCGTGCCCTTCGGCTGGCGCGCGCTGGAAGAGGGCGACGTCGACAACCTGTTGGGCGAGCATGGGCTGACCTGGCTTGGCCCGATGATCGAGGGACTGAACTTCTTCGGCGCGGCCGAGGACGAGGTGAAGTCCATCGCCCTGGTCCGCATGGCCCCGCACCTGACGCCCGGCGGGCCGCCGCGCCCCTGCCTGTGCGCCTTCGGCTCGCCCGAGCCCGAGGGCTTCACCCCCAATATGGGCTGCGAACTGGCCGCCTTCCTGGCGCGGGTGGTCGAGCGGATGGCCGAGCGATGGCCCATATTGAACTGACCGCCCCCGACGCCCTGCGGGCCTGGCTGGATCATCTGGCGCATGAGCGGCGGCTGTCGCCGCGAACGCTGGAAGCCTATGGCCACATCGGCCGGCTGTATGTCGCCTTTCTGGAGCGCCATCGCGGCGAGGTCCTGTCGCTGGAGGACATGAGAACCGTCACCGCCGCCGAGGTCCGCGCCCATATGGCCGAGCGACGCAGCGGCGATCATCCGCTGGCCGCCCGTTCGCTGAGCCAGACCCTGTCGGCCATTCGCGGCTTTCACGCCTTTCTGGACCGGCGGCTGGACACCCCCGCCCCGCAGCTGGCCCTGGTGCGCGGCCCCAGGGCCAAGCCCAGCCTGCCCCGCCCGGTCACGGAGGATCAGGCGCGCGGCCTTTTGGCCGAACCCGACGCCGATCCCGACGCCGAGCCGTGGGAGGCCGCCCGCGACCGCGCCGTCCTGACCCTGCTCTACGGCTGCGGCCTGCGGATATCGGAGGGGCTGTCGCTGACGCGCGCCGATGCGCCGCTGGGCGAGACGCTGCGGATCGTCGGCAAGGGGTCAAAGACCCGGATCGTCCCGGTCCTGCCCGCCGTGCGTCAGGCGGTGGACGCCTATCTGGCGCTCCTGCCCTTTCCGCTCCAGCCCGCCGACGCCCTGTTTCGCGCCCGGCGCGGCGGGCCGCTCAGCCCCCGCCATGTTCAGGCCAGCGTCCAGCGGCTGCGCGGACGGCTGGGCCTGCCCGAGCGCACCACGCCCCACGCCCTGCGCCACAGTTTCGCGACCCATCTGCTGGGCGCCGGCGCCGACCTGCGCTCGATCCAGGAACTGCTGGGCCACGCCAGCCTGTCGACGACCCAGAAATACACCGGCGTCGACGCGGATAGACTTTTGAACGCCTATGCGGCCGCCCATCCCCGCGCCTAGAACGGTGGGATGAGCATCGACATCCTGGTGATCGGCCTGCCCGCCCTGGCCGACGACATCCTGACCCGACAGGCGCACGAGCGGGGCTGGACCCTGCATCGTCCGGGCCCGGACGGCCTGGCGCCCCCAAAGGTCGCGGGCCGGATCGTGGGCGTCGCCGCCTCGGGCGCCGCGACCGTGGACGCCCGGTTGATCGACGCCCTTCCCGCGCTGAAGATCATCTCCGTCCACGCCGTCGGCTATGATCTGACCGACGTGGACCGCGCCCGGTCGCGTGGCGTGGTCGTCACCTATACGCCCGACGTGCTGAACGACGACGTCGCCGACCTGGCCCTGCTGCTGGCGCTGGCGACGCTGCGCCGACTGCCCGCCATGGACGCCTATGTCCGCGCCGGGCGCTGGGCGTCCGAAGGGCCGCCGCCCTTGGCGCGCCGCGCATCCGGTCTGAAGTACGGCCTGCTGGGCCTGGGCCGCATCGGCCGGGCCATCGCCGAACGGCTGACGCCGCTGGCCGGAGAGATCGCCTATCACACCCGCCGCCCCGTCGCCGACGCGCCCTGGCGACACGTGCCGAACCTGGTCGATCTGGCGGCCCAGGTCGATGTGCTGATCGTCATCGTGCCCGGCGGCGCATCGACGCGCGGCCTGGTCTCGGCCGAGGTGCTGGCGGCGCTTGGCCCAAACGGCGTGCTGATCAATGTGGCGCGCGGCGAGGTGGTGGATCAGGACGCCCTGATCGCCGCCCTGACCACCGGCCGGCTGGGCGGCGCGGGCCTGGACGTCTTCGCCGACGAGCCGAACGCGCCCCAGGCCCTGATCGACAGCGACCGCTGCGTGCTTACGCCCCATGTCGCCTCGGCCACCGTCGAGACGCGCCAGGCCATGGCCGCGCTGATGGTCGCCAATCTGGAGGCCGTCCTGTCGGGCCGCCCGCCGGTCAACGCGGTTCCCGACTGATCAGCGCGGGCGCGGCGCGACGGGCCGGGGCGCGGGCGACGTC
>NZ_DALZQC010000170.1:0-3867 GCF_032017145.1 Brevundimonas sp. | reverse complement strand
CTCCGGCAAGCCGCTTGCGGCGCAGACCGGGGGACCCAGCGGCGCCGAAGGCGATACGTCCGCCGCAAAGACATCTTAGGTTTGCTCTCGCGACAGGTTCGCGCTCACGCGCGCCGCTGGGTCCCCCGGTCTCGCTGCGCTCGCCGGAGGATGACGAAAGGCATGCGAACCGTTCAGCCATCCTAGTCCGACGAAATTTCGAGCAATATTTCCTCCATTTAGCCGCCACCAGCGTCAATCGACCATCCCCTCCTCCCAACGCCCTTACAATGCGTAGTTCAGGACCGGAGGAGACGAGAACTTGGACTCATTGGACTCGTTGGACTGTTTTTTTCACCGTCCAACTCGGCCCCTCCCCAATTGCACCCTCTTGCACTTTGCACTGTTTTCCCAGGTGCAGTGCAATTACGCCCGCCGCCCCGATTTCAGACGATTGAGACGATTCAGACGGTCTTTTTCGCCGCCGCGTCTCCAACCCCGCCCTTTTTTCCACCGGAACAGACTGGCAACATGACGCCATGACCGATTCACATGCCGAAGGCCGCTGCGGCTGGTGCGGGACCACCGACCCGCTCTATATCGCCTATCACGACACCGAATGGGGCGTGCCCGAATATGATCCGCGCGCCCTATGGGAGAAGCTGATCCTGGACGGCTTTCAGGCCGGCCTCGCCTGGATCACCATTCTGCGAAAGCGAGAGGGCATTCGCGACGCCTTCGACGGCTTCGACCCCGAGATCGTCGCCCGCTATGGCGAGGACGACATCCAGCGCCTGCTGAACGACTCCCGCATCATCCGTTCGCGCGCCAAGATCGCCGCCGCCATCCGGGGCGCCCAGATCTGGCTGGAGATGCGCGATGACGGCGAAGACTTCTCCGCCTGGCTCTGGTCCTTCGTCGGCGGCGAACCGATTCAGACGACCCATGCCGACTATCGCCAGGCGCCGACCCAGACGGAACAGTCCCAAGCCATGGCCAAGGCGCTGAAGACGCGGGGCTTCAACTTCTGCGGTCCGGTCATCGTCTATGCCTTCATGCAGGCGGTGGGCATGGTCAACGATCACCAGACGACCTGCTTCCGTCACGCCCAGGTTCGTGCGATGGCGGGCCATGGCTAAAGCCCCCGCAAATCCGAAAGCCTTCCCGACACTCGCGCTGGAGACGGTGCTGATCCAGCGCGTCAACGGTCACGTCTGCGGCGTGGACGAGGCCGGGCGCGGGCCATGGGCGGGTCCGGTGTCGGCGGCGGCGGTGATCCTGAACCCCGACGATCTGCCCCCCGGCATCGACGATTCCAAGGCCCTGACCGAAAGGCGCCGCGCCGCCCTGGAGCCCGAGATCAAGGCCCGCGCCATCGCCTGGGGCGTCGGCTTCGCCTCGGTGGAGGAGATCGAGGACCTGAACATCCTGCACGCCACCGGCCTGGCCATGTGCCGCGCCATCGAGGCGCTGCAGGTCCAGCCTGTCGCGGCCCTGGTGGATGGGAATTACCGTTTCAAGCTTCCCTGCGAAATCCAGACCGTGGTCGGCGGCGACGGCCTGTCCCTGTCCATCGCGGCGGCCTCCATCCTGGCCAAGACGGCGCGCGACCGTCTGATGGTCGAACTGGACGCCCAATACCCCGGCTACGGCTTCGCCAGCCACAAGGGCTACAATGCGCCGATCCATCAGAACGCCTTGAAAACATTGGGACCTTGCCCCGCCCATCGGCGCAGCTGGTCCCCGATCCGCGCCCTGCTGGCAGGGGCCTGACGCCCGGCGTCAGATGTGCATGAAGCCACCCAGAAGCGCCCCCAACAGAGCCGCCACCGCCGCGCCCGCCACCATCATCATCCAGCGCGGCGGCGACGACAGCTCGGGCTCCAGGTCGATATGTTCGACCGGCTCCACATCCTGGGTCGGGCGGCTGTAGCGGGCGGCGTTGTGGGTGAAGGTCGGGCGGTTGTCGATCGGCTTCGGCGCCCAGGTCCAGTCGGCGCTCGCCACGCGCGGCGCATCCGCTCGCGGCGCCCACGACCGCGCTTCGGCGGGCGCGACCCGATCACCGCCGCCCAGAGTGTCGGCGTCGGTCCGGTGCCCGATGCGAGTGATGTCGAAGCGCGGTTCCATGCCTTCAGAACGACGGCCCGCGATTCGCGTTCCAGCATTCCGACTGTTGTTTTTACAGCACTTATGCGGCGACCGGCAGGCCGACGGGCCGATCCGTCACGACGAACAGCTGCTCCACGTTCCGCAGCCGCCCAACCTGCCCCACCTTCTCCCCCTTGGGATTATGGATGCCGATGCGGGCGCCGACATAGCGGGGATGCGCCACCTCGATCACCTGCACATGGCCGCGCGCCGACAGCATCTCCACCAGTTCGGCCCGGCTCAGATAGCCCTCGTCGTTGAAGCTGACGATCAGGTTCGGCGCCCTGACCCGCTCGATCACCGACCGCAGGGCCGGGCCGATGCCGGGCCGGCTGTTGAACGGGCTCTTGCGCGTCTTCACGTCCACCCGCTTGTTGGCCACCCCATAGGTCTCGGGCCGATCCCACAGCACCAGGCTCTCCCAGCAGTGGTAGTTGGCCAGGTAGGAGTGCTGGTTGTAGGGCGGGTCCAGATAGACCAGATCGGCCTCGACCTGATCGGCGATCTCGACCGCGTCCCCTTGCGTCGCCCGGCACGGCCCGCCCGCCACGGCCGGAACCAGATCGGGCGTCCTCAGCACCAGCGGCTTCAGCGCGCGCGGCGCCCACTGCTTCATATAGGCCATCTGAACGCCTGCGGTGGAATCGACCCGGTCCGCCGCCTCCATCAGGCTGACCAGGGCGATGGCCTTCAGCTCGGGCTCCAGCCCCATGGCCTCGATCCGGTCGCGCACCGCGTCGATGCGGGCGCCGTTGTCGGGATGGAAGTAGCGGGCGTCGCGGCAGAAGGTCTGGGTGAACCAGCCCGCCTGGGGCGTGACGGTTCTCAGCTCAGCCAGCACGACCTCGGCCCGGTCGATCCACCGCTCCCGATCCGCCTGCACATAGGTCGCGGCCAGGGCGTGGGCATAGGCGTTGACGTCGTTCGACCAGACCTGAAACCCCTGCTTCTTCAGCGCATGGCCGACCCGCGCCGTGCCGGAGAACAGGTCGCAGACCCGCCCGCCGTCCGGCAGGACGCCGGCGATCGCCCCCGTCACATGGCCCAGCAGGGCGCGCTTTGAGCCGATGTATTTGATCATGCCGCAGCCCGAGTCATGCCTTCACCATAGCCGGTTCGGCGCGGGACGACAGATCGCAGGCAGCCGAACGCCGCCTCGCGCATTGTTAAGCTGAACGGGACGCCTGGCGCCCCTCGCCACCACCAGACCTATCGGGAGCCGACCATGGCGATGACCGTCGCGGACCTTCTGGCCCAGACCCTGGCCTCGGCCGGGGTGAAGCGCATCTGGGGCGTCACGGGCGACAGCCTGAACGGCCTGAACGACAGCCTGCGCCGCTTCGACCAGATCGAATGGATGCATGTCCGCCACGAGGAAACCGCCGCCTTCGCCGCCGGGGCCGAGGCCGCCGTCACGGGCCGGCTGGCCGTCTGCGCCGGCAGTTGCGGGCCGGGCAACCTGCATCTGATCAACGGCCTGTTCGACTGTCATCGCAACCGGGTTCCGGTCCTGGCCATCGCCGCCCACATCCCCTCATCCGAGATCGGCCTGGGCTATTTCCAGGAGACCCATCCGCAGGAGCTGTTCCGCGAGTGCAGCGACTTCTGCGAACTGGTGTCCAACCCGGCCCAGATCCCGGGCGTCCTGGCCCGCGCCCTGAACACGGCGGTCGGCAAGGGCGGGGTGGCGGTGATCGTCCTGCCCGGCGACGTCGCCCTGGCCCGCGCGCCCGACGG
>NZ_DALZQC010000169.1:0-3871 GCF_032017145.1 Brevundimonas sp. | reverse complement strand
CCTGCACCTCGCCGCAACCATCTTATGGATGCGATAAGTGTCCACAGAACCTAGAACGGTTGAGGCCCGGACGGAACCGGGGCGTGGCTCCGACCGGGGGGCATCGTGTCGCGATTGGGCGGGCTCAGAACTCGGCCGAGATCGACAGGCGCAGGGTGCGCGGCGCGCCCAGCGTCAGATAGTTCGACCCCGGATAGCCGCCAACGGCGACCCACTGGTTCTTGTTCGCCAGGTTCTCGACCCGCGCCCGCAGCGTCAGCGGCTTGCCGCCCGCCTCGAAGGCGTAGCGGACGCCGGCGTCGTAGCGGGTCCAACTGTCCAGTTCGACGGCGTTGTCCGCGCTGGCCGGCTGGGCGCCGGTATGCACGACCCGGCCCTCCAGCGTCAGGCCGTCGATGGCCCGCACGTCCCATTCGACGTTCAGATTGGCCTGGAAGTCCGGCACGCCGATGGCCGACTTGCCGTTCAGGGCGGGGTTCAGGGCGCGCTTGATCTCGGCGTCCAGCCAGGTCGCGCCGCCGAGGACGCGCAGGCCCTCCAGCGGTTCGCCGAAGACGGTCAGTTCGACGCCCCGGTTCTCCTGCTCGCCGCCGGCGGAATAGGTGCGGGTCGCCGTGTCGAAATATTCGCTGGGCAGGGTGGTGCGGAAGGCGCTGAGCGTGGCGCCGAAAGACCTGGCGTCATACTTCACCCCGATCTCGTTCTGCTCGGCGCGGAACGGCTCCAGAACCTCGCCGGCGTTGGCGACGGGCGCGCCGTTGACCGCGCCAGGCGCAGTCTTGCCGGGCGCCAGCGCCTCCGAATAGTTGGCGTAGAGCGAGACCCGGTCGATCGGGCGATAGACCACGGCGAAGACCGGGGTCACGGCGTCGCTGGCGTAGCCGCCGTTGCGGGCGGTGGTGTTGTAGTCATAGGACCGGGTGTCGATTTCCTGATAGCGGGCGCCCAGGGTGATCGTCAGACGGTCGTCCAGGAAGGAGGCCATGTCGGCGATGGCGACGCTGTTGGTCCGGGTCCGGCCCACCACCGTCGGGTCGGTCAAGGAGCCGGCGGCCAGGGCGGTCGGGGCCGGGGCGGGGGTGAAGACCGGATCGTAAAGGTTGCTGGCGAAGCCGCCGAAATCGGAGAAGGCGTAGGAGTTCTTCTCGCGCGACTGCACCTGGGCGGCCGAGGCGACCAGGCGGTGGCGCACCGGGCCGGTGTCGAAGTCGGCGCGCACGCCCACGTCGGTCGAGAAGACCTGATCGCGACGTCCGTTGTCGAAGCGGTAGGCGTTCAGCGACCCGTCGGCGTTGGCGCGGGGATTGGCCAGGCTGTTGCGCTCCTTGCCGTCGCGACCGCCCACGGCGGCCCAGACGGTCACGGCGTCGGTGACGTCGAACTCGCCGCGCGCGGCGCCGAACAATTGGGTCTCGTCGGTATAGGTCCAGGGCTGGGCGAAGTTCTTGTCGGCGTCCGGCGCGCGCGGAATGGCGCCGTTCGGCGTTACCTGGGGACGCGGCGCGTCGATGCGGTTGTCCTGCCAGCCCAGGTCGGCGGAAAAGCGCGCGCGGTCGCCGCGGTGGTCCAGACCCAGGCCGAGCACCTTCATGTCGCGGCCCTCGCCCTCGATCCCGCCTTCGCCGGCGCGGCTGGCCAGGTTCAGACGCAGGCCCCAGTCGCCATCGGGGCCGAAGCGGCGCGACAGGTCGGCGGCGGCGTAGATATGATCGCCGCCTTCCCAGCCGGCCGTCAGCCGGTTCAGGGGCGCGTCGCCCGCGCGCTTGGGCGCCAGGTTGACCGCGCCGCCCACCCCGCTGCCGCCGGGCGCCGCGCCGTTCAGAAAGGCGGTGGCGCCGCGGAACACCTCGACCCGCTCCAGAAGTTCGGCCGCCACATACTGTCGCGGCAGCACGCCGTAGAGACCGTTATAGGTCATGTCGTCGGAATAGACCGGGAAGCCCCGGATCACATACAGCTCCTGGAAGTTGCCGAACCCCTTGGTCAGCCGCACGGCGGGATCGTTCTGCAGCACGTCGCCGACGCTGCGGGCCTGCTGATCGCGCGCCAGCTTCTCGGTGAAGCTGGTGGAGGAGAAGGGGGTGTCCATGGCGTTCAGGGCGCCGAACAGGCCGACCCGTCCGCCACGCGCCACCTGGCCGCCCGCATAGGCCGGCGGCAGGGCCACCTGCGATCCCGTCACGACGATGTCCGACAGGGTGGTGGGCGCATCCTGCTGCTGGGCCAGGGCGGGGGCGGCGCCGAGCAGCGTCGCGGCGGAGGCGGACGCCAGAAGGGCGAACAGGGGAGCACGCATCGGGGGAGGATCGCTTTTGATTATAAGAATGCGTCGCAATACTCTCGTAACAGCCGGGTGACAACTGCGGCTTTCCGCTCTCGCCCCTGGGTTTGCCGATGGACGGCGATCGGCAAATGCGCGATCTCGGGGCATGGGGTTCATCACGCGCCTGTTCCGTCTGCATTTCTCCCTGTGGCTGGGGCTGGGGGTGCTGGCGGTCGTGGTCATGGCCACGCCCGCTTCAGCCGGTTTGGCGGTGCGGCTGGCGGCGGGCTGGGACGCCGGGGTGGCGGCCTTTCTGCTCCTGACGCTGGTTCACGTCCTGCGCTCAAGCTCCCAGGCAGCCATCCGGCGCCGGGCGGCGGAACTGGATCAGGCCGGGGCGCTGGTCCTGCCGCTCAGCCTGACGGCGGCGGGGGCCAGTCTGTTTGTGCTCGTGTTGGCCCTGCTGCACGGCGGCAAGCCGTCTCTGGCGCAGGCGGGCTTTTCGGTCCTGACGGTGGGGCTGTCGTGGCTCTATGTCCACGTCATCTTCGCCCTGCATTACGCCCACGAATTCTATTCGCCGGAGGACAAGGGCAAGGGCGATCAGGGCGGGCTGATGTTCCCCGGCGAGGAGGACGCCGACTATTGGGACTTCCTGCATTTCAGCCTGATCATCGGTGTGGCGAACCAGACGGCCGACGTCCAGATTTCAAGCCGCGATCTTCGCAGGCTGGCGACCCTGCATTGCCTGATCGCCTGGTTCTTCAACGCCGTGATCCTGGCGCTGACCGTAAATCTGGCGGCGGCGCTGTTCTGAACGCCGCCGCCGCAACGGGTCAGAGATCGACCGGCTTGCCGGACTCTTCCTCTTCCAGGGTGACCGCGACATCGGCGTTGGCCGACAGGCGCACCTTGTCGCCCTCCACGCCGGCGACGAAGCCCTTTTCGATATAGTGGTGATGGTCGCTATGGGCGCCGGTGTTCTCGCGCCGGGTCAGCTTGATGCGGTCGCCTTCCAGGCGGTCCACCGTGCCGACATGGACGCCGTCGGCGCCGATGACGTCCATGCCTTCCTTGATCTCGCTCATCGTCGTTCTCCTGGCTGAAGCGATTGCAGCAGAGGAGCGCGACGGATCGGCCGAGGTTCCCATCGAACAGCCGAGAGTCGGGCACGAAGATTGAGATGTCAGGGAGGATGGCCAGTCTCCCTCTTCCCCGGCGAACCAAAGGAAGAGGGAGGCTGATGGTGGAGCTTAGCGGAGTCGAACCGCTGACCTCTTGCATGCCATTAGGATAATGTTCCTATTTCAGGCTTTTTCAGGTCGTCTCATCCTGTTTCAAACTACGGAAAATATTGCGGAAAATCCTGTTTTTCGATATGATGTGCAAATCGCGGAAACGGGTAACAAATCGCACCTTCTGCTACCCATACGCTACCTTTTTTTGGGCGTTTCGATGCCGAAACTGACGAAGAAACTGATTGAAAACCTAGAGCCTGCAGCCGCTGAATTCTGCGTTTGGGACACGCAGGTCACGGGCTTTGGAGTTCGCGTGAGGCCTAGGATCTGTGGACTCTAGGGATTCCGGATTAGGCTGAAGCGTGATTCA
>NZ_DALZQC010000168.1:0-4049 GCF_032017145.1 Brevundimonas sp. | reverse complement strand
CGGGCCGGTTCGACCCGCAACGACAGCTCTTCCTCGGCGACGCGGACGGGCGCGGCGGCCGACGCCGGGGCGCGGGCGATCAGGGTCTCCAACTGCGCCTTGACCTCGCGCGCCTTGATGATGCGGTCGTGCAGCAGGTCCGTCTCCTGGCCCGAGGCGCGCAGGGTCGCCAGGGCGTTCTCGGCCCGGCCGGCGGCGGCGTTCAGATCGGTCACCGCCTGGGCGAAGGCCAGCTGGCCGGCGCGCAGGGCCGACAGCTTGCGTTCCAGCTTGACCCCGTATCCGACCGCCGCGACCAGCAGCAGCATCAGCACCGCGTCCATGATCATTCCGACCATCAGAGACCTCCTCCCAGGCGGGCGGCGGTCTCCGGGTTGACCGGCCCTTCCACGCGCACGGCGATATGCTGACCCTTGCGACCCATGCGGCCGGTGGTCAGGGGGATGGAGCCGGCGCGGATCGACACTTCCGAATCCGGCGTGGCGTTCAGTATCAGGGTGTCGCCGACCTTCAGGTTCAGCACGCTGGACAGCGACATCTGCTGCTCGTCCAGCACGGCGCGCACCTCGGTCTCGGTGGTCCACATCTCGGTGGCCAGGTGGCCTTCCCAGATGTTGTCGCGGCCGAACTTCTCGCCCATGAACTGCTGCAGCAGCATCTTGCGGATCGGCTCCAGCGTCGCATAGGGCAGCAGCAGCTCGATCCGGCCGCCGCGATCCTCCATGTCGATCCGCAGCTTGATCAGGATGGCCGCGTTCGCCGGCCGGGCGATGGCGGCGAAGCGGGGATTGGTCTCCAGCCGGTCCAGGTTGAAGTGGACGGGGGTCAGCGGCTCGAACGCCTGGCGGGCGTCGTTCAGCACCACCTCCACCATCCGCTGCACCAGGACGCGCTCGATGGTGGTGTAGGGGCGGCCTTCGATGCGCAGGGCCGCGGTGCCCCGGCGCCCGCCCAGCAGCACGTCCACGATCGAATAGATCAGGTTGGAATCGACCGTCAGCAGGCCGTAGTTGTCCAACTCCTCGGCGCGGAACACCGCCAGGATCGCCGGCAGGGGAATGGAGTTCAGATAGTCGCCGAACCGGATCGACGAGATATTGTCCAGCGACACCTCGACGTTGTCGGAGGTGAAGTTTCGCAGGGACGTGGTCATCAACCGCACCAGGCGGTCGAACACGATCTCCAGCATCGGCAGGCGTTCGTAGGACACCAGCGCCGAGTTGATGATGGCGCGGATGCCCGAGCGTTCGGCGCCGTCGTCGTCGCCCAGGTCGAAGCCCAGCAGGCTGTCGATCTCGTCCTGGTTCAGCACCCGTTCGGACAGGGCGTCGCCGGGATCGCCCAAGCCGCCGAAAGGGTCCAGTTGCGCCGCGTCGCTCATGCCTATTGCACCAGCATTTCTTCGATCAGCACGGCGTCCACCTTGCCCGGCGCGGCGATCAGATTGACGCGACGCAGGATTTCGGCCCGCAGCTGATAGGTGCCGGCCGAACCGCTCAGATCCTCGGGCCGCAGTTCGCGCACGAAGCCGGTGAACATGTCCTGCAGGCGCGGCATCTCTTCCTGAAGGTGGCTCGCCACCCCGGCGTCGTGCATCTCCAGCGTCAGTTTCAGCTTCAGGAAGGTAGGCCGGCCGTCGGCCGACTGAATGTTCATGACCATGTCCGGCAGGGTGTAGAAGGTCACGCCGTCCGGCCCATCCGAGATGACGCCCAGCGACGGATCGGCCTCGCCTTCCTTGCCGCCGCCCCCGTGGCCGCCGCCCTTCTTGTCTTCCTTCTTGTCGGCTTTCTCGGCGCCGTGTTCGGCCTCGGCCGCCGCGCCATGCGCCTCGGCGGGCTTGGGCTTCAGCATGAAGAAGGCCGCCGCCCCGCCTCCGCCCAGCACCAGCAGCGCGACAGGCGCGATGATGAACAGCAGCGGCAGTTTTTTCTTCTTGGGCGCGGCGGCGTCCTCGCCTTCGACGGCGGCCTCGCCCTCCTTCACGGCAGGCAGATTGGCGTCCGCGGCCGGATCACCCTTCTTCTTGCCGAACTTGAACATGCGCGCGCCCCGGAGACTCTCTCACCGCCAGGATCGGCCGGTTTTGGTTAACGCCACGTTTACGATGGGCAGGATTTGCCGGGTCGTCCGGGGGTGGATTGCCCTGAAACCCGCATTGCGCCTGGATTAACCCTGTTGGCACGGCCGTTGCGAGGGGGATCAGCGAAGGAGCACGCCTCTCGTGGAAAACGCCGCCTATATCGGACTGTCACGGCAGATGACGCTGCGTCGCGAACTGGACATCGTGGCCAACAACGTCGCCAACGCCAACACCACCGGCTTCAAGGTCGAGCAGCTGATGGTCAGCGCCGAGGTGGGCAAGCGCGCCCGCAACGATTCGATCAAGCCCTCGGCCAGCTTCGTGCTGGACAACGGCGTGGGCCGCGACTTCGGCCAGGGAGCGATGCAGCAGACGGGCCGCGGCCTGGACTTCGCCATCTCGGGCGAAGGCGCCTTCTTCACCGTGCGCGACGGGGCGAACGGCCAGGCCTACACCCGCGACGGGGCCTTCACCCTGGACCCCGAAGGCAAGCTGACCACCAAACAGGGCCAGGCGGTTCTGGGCGGCGGCGCCGAGATCGTGCTGGACCCCAATCTGGGCGCCCCCAGCGTCGGCGAGGACGGGACCATCACCCAGCAGGGCCAGGTCACCGGCCGCCTGTCGGTCGTGCGGTTCGAGGCCCTGGGCGTGCTCGAAAAGGGCGGCGACAGCCTTTATCGCAACCGTTCCAACACCCAGCCGATCGAGGCGACGGACGCCCAGATCCATCAGGGGTCGCTGGAATCCTCCAACGTCAATCCGCTGGTCGAGATCACCAATCTGGTCGAGATCAGCCGCGCCTACGAAAGCGTGTCGCGCATGATCGACAACACCAACGACCTCAGCCGTCGCGCCGTCGAGCGCCTCGGCAAGGCCGCGTAAAGGGAGCCCCAAAGATGCGCGCACTCCGCACCGCCGCCTCGGGCATGGCTGCTCAGCAGCTGAACGTCGAGGTCATCTCCAACAACATCGCCAACATGAACACGGTGGGCTTCAAGAAGCAGCGCGCCGAGTTCCAGGACCTGCTCTATCAGAACGTCGAACGGATGGGGGCCCAGTCCTCCAGCGCCGGCACCGTGGTTCCGACCGGCATCCAGATCGGCGCCGGCGTCAAGGCCGGGGCAGTCTATCGCGTCACCGAACAGGGCACGCCCCAGGCCACCGGCAATCCCTACGACATGGCCATCGACGGCAAGGGCTATTTCCAGATCAGCCTGCCCTCGGGCGAGAAGGCCTACACCCGCGCCGGCAACCTGCAGGTCAACCCGGAGGGCCAGATGGTCACCGACGACGGCTATCTGCTGGAGCCGGCCGTCACCATCCCGCAGGACACCACCAAGCTGACCATCTCCAAGACCGGCCTGGTCCAGGTGACGCAGGCCGGCCAGCCCGCCCCGACGACGGTGGGCCAGATCGAACTGGCCAACTTCTTCAACGAGGCGGGTCTGGAGGCCATCGGCGACAATCTGCTGCTGGAAACCGCCGCCTCGGGCCCCGCCATTGTCGGCACGCCCGGCGACGCGGGCTTCGGCCAGGTGCTGCAGAACTACACCGAGGCGTCGAACGTGGATGCGGTGTCGGAGATCAGCGCCCTGATCGTGGCCCAGCGCGCCTACGAGATGAACTCCAAGGTCATCAGCACCGCCGACCAGATGCTGTCGGTCGCCTCGCAAGTGAAGAGCTGAGCCATGCGCCTGACCCGCACCCTGATCCTCGCAGCCGCCGCCAGCGCCTTCGCCGGCGCGGCCTTGGCCGGCCCGGTCGTGCTGCGCGCCAATCCCGTCGACGACGACGGCCGCGTCACCCTGGGCGACCTGTTCGAGGGCGCCGGGTCCGCCGCCGACGTGGTGGTGGCCCAGCGCGTCGGCCCCTCGGTCGTGCTGGAGGCCGGCCAGCTTCAGGCCCAGGCGCGTCAGGCCGGTCTGGACTGGGCCAATCCCAACGGCCTGCGCCGCGTCGCCGTGCG
>NZ_DALZQC010000167.1:0-4213 GCF_032017145.1 Brevundimonas sp. | reverse complement strand
GCCCCGCGCGCGCCCGTCGCGGTGACGCCGCCCCCGGCCGTCATCATCGCCGAGGACGCCGCCGTCGAGGAAAAGGCCGAGGACGAGGTCAAGGCCGAACGCCCGGTCGCCGAAAAGGCCATCGACCAGCCCGCCACGCCCGGCCGTCGCCAGCGGCGCAAGTTCGCGGTCATCCAGGCCATCGACAAGGTCACGGCCGAGACGATGAAGTTCGAGGTCGAGGTCGGCGGCCGCCCCGTGCGCTTCAACCGCAACCTGGTCTTCGCGGCCCGCGCCTGTGAGGTGACGACGCCCGACGAACTGACCGAGGACGCCATCGCCTATATGGACGTCTCGCTGCAGCCGCGCGGCCAGACCACGTCGCGCCAGATATTCCGGGGCTGGATGTTCGCCTCGTCCCCGGCGGTCAGCGGCGTGCAGAACCCCTATTACGACGCCTGGGTGGTCGGCTGTAAGAACTGACCGAACGGCGGGGAGACCGGCATGGATCGCAAACGACCGTTGAAGAAGGACGAGACGGTGGAAGTCCGTCTGTCCTACGCCGCCAAGACCGCCTTCATGGCCCGCTGCCAGGCCGAGGGCCGGACGGCCAGCGAGGCCATCCGCCGCTTCATCGACGCCGAACTGAACCAGACCGGCGCGCGTCGTTCCGTTCCCACCGGCTGGCGTCAGCTGGCGGCCGCCGCCCTGGCCGGCCTGGCGCTTGGCGCCGTCGCGGTCCCCGCCCTGGCTCAGTCCCGGTCGGCCGCGCCCAGCCGGGCCGCCTTCGACCGCCTGGATCGAAACCATGACGGCGTGGTCAGTTTCGACGAATATCGGGCGGGTTAGGCCGTCGCTTCCGTGGCCAGTCCGGGGGCGGTCTACCGCACCCGAACCAGCAAGCGGTCCCATTGCAGGTTCAGCCAGGTCCAAGGCTTGAACAGGCTCGCCCCCGGCTTCCAGGACGCCAGCACCACCTCGGCCCGGCCGACGATGTTCTCGGCCGGCAGCAGGCCCACGCCGATCTCGGGCGGCCAGCGGCTGTCCAGCGAATTGTCGCGATTGTCGCCCATCATCAGATAATGACCTGCCGGCACGCGGCGCGGCGGCGTGTCGTCGCCGGGCAGGCCCGGCCCGCCGTCATAGGTGACGTAGCTGCGGCCGTCGGCCAGGGTCTCGCGCACCCGCTGCACCCGGCGCTGCGGCGCATCGTGATCGGCGACGAAATCCAGCCGCGTCTGGCGCACGGCCGCGCCATTGACGAAGACCACGCCGCCCCGCACCTGAACCGTATCGCCAGGCAGGCCCACGACCCGCTTGATCCAGACCTGTTCGGGATCGCGCGGCAGGCGGAACACCACCACGTCGCCGCGACGCGCCTGCGCCCCCATCAGCCGTCCCGGCCTGATCGACGACGCCAGCGGCAGCGACGCTTCGCTCCAGCCATAGGCGAACTTGGACACGACGATATAGTCGCCGGTCACCAGTCCCGGCTCCATCGACGAGGACGGGATGGTGAAGGGCTGAAACAGCAGAAGGCGCAACAGCGTCGCCACGATCAGGGCGACGACCAGCGTCAGGGCGATCTCTCCGGCTTCCTTGAAGGCGGACAGGCGGGGCGGGGGTGTCGATGTGTCGGTCATGCCGGCATCGAGGCCGAAGCGTCGTATCGTGGCCAGCACATCCGTGTCGGGACAGGTCCGAAATCGTGTCCGGACATGCCCAAAACCTTGCACCGTCCGTCATTCCGGGGCGTCCGAAGGACGAACCCGGAACCCAGGAGAGGCGCGTGGGCCGTTGAATGGGGCCGGCAACGCGGATGAGGTCCTGGGTTCCGGGTTCTTCGCTCCGCTCAGCCCCGGAATGACGAACTGGGAAACCTGTCTTCTCGGACTTATGCGCTGGCTAAAGCGACCGCTTCTGCGCCGGTCAGGGGCGCGGTCAGGGCCGCTTGGTCGGGCGTGACTTTCAGCGCGGGCGCCAGCCGCCTCAGATAGGCCGCCTGCGGCGTCTCCACCGCCCCGAACTGGCTGAGGTGATCGGTCAGAAACTGGGCGTCTAACAGGGTCCAGCCGCCCTTCCTCAACCGCGCGACCAGATGCACCAAAGCGACCTTCGAGGCGTCGCGCTCGCGGCTGAACATGCTCTCGCCGAAAAAGGCCCCGCCCAGCGACACGCCGTAAAGCCCGCCGACCAGCCGCTCGTCCCGCCAGCATTCGATGGAGTGGACATGGCCCATGGCGAACAGGGCGGCATACAGCCGCCGGATGGGGGCGTTGATCCAGGTGTCTTCGCGATCCGGTCCTAGCGCCGCCGCACAGCCGTCCAGCACCGCCTCAAAGGCGGTATCGACCCGCACTTGAAACGGCTCGCTCCGCACGGTGCGTCGCAGGCGACTGGGAATGTGGAAGGCGTCCAGCGGTATGACGCCCCGCTGCTCCGGCTCGATGATGAAGACGCGCGGATCGTCGCGCGCCTCGGCCATCGGAAACACGCCCCGGGCGTAACAGGCCAGCAGGTCCTCGGGGCCGAAACCGCCGAAAGGCCCGCTGGCGCTGAAATCGGGATCGGTCAGGCGTCGCCCTTCTGACGGGCGGCCCACTTCTCCAGCCAGTGGATGTCGTAATCGCCCGACAGGATGTCCGGCTCGGCCAGGAGCTTCTGGAACAGGGGGATGGTGGTGTCGACGCCGCCGATGACCACCTCGCCCAGCGACCGCTTCAGGCGCGCGATGGCCTCTTCGCGGTCGCGGCCGTGAACAATCAGCTTGCCGATCAGGCTGTCGTAATAGGGCGGGATCGAATAGCCGGCGTAGATGGCGCTATCCAGGCGCACGCCCAAGCCGCCCGGCGCGTGGAAGTCGGTGATCTTGCCCGGCGAGGGGGTGAAGGTCTCGGGGTTCTCGGCGTTGATCCGCACCTCGATGGCGTGGCCCTTGAACTCGATATCGTCCTGGGTGAACGACAGCGGCAGACCGGCGGCGATCCGCACCTGTTCGCGCACCAGATCGACGCCGGTGATCATTTCGGTGACCGGGTGTTCGACCTGCAGGCGGGTGTTCATCTCGATGAAGAAGAACTCGCCGTCCTCCCACAGGAACTCGATGGTGCCGACGCCCAGATAGCCGATGGCGGCGATGGCCTTGTTGACCGTCTCGCCGATCTGCTTGCGACCCTCCGCCGACAGGGCGGGCGAGGGGGCCTCTTCCAGCACCTTCTGGTGACGGCGTTGCAGCGAGCAGTCGCGTTCGCCCAGGTGGACGACATTGCCGTGGCTGTCGGCGATGACCTGGATCTCGATGTGGCGCGGCTTCTGGAGATAGCGCTCCATATAGACGGCGCCGTTGCCGAAGGCGGCCTTGGCCTCGGACTGGGCGGTCTGGACCGCCTCGACCAGGTCGTCGGGCGTCAGGGCGACCTTCATGCCGCGTCCGCCGCCGCCCGCCGCCGCCTTGACGATCAGGGGGAAGCCGATGGACTTGGACGCCTCGATGGCGGCCTCGACCGTCTCCACCTCGCCGTCGGAGCCCGGAACCACGGGAATGCCTGCGTCCTTGACCGTCTGTTTGGCGCTGATCTTGTCGCCCATGACCCGGATATGCTCGGGCTTGGGACCGATGAAGGTCATGCCGTGGGCCTCGACGATCTCGGCGAAGCGGGCGTTCTCCGACAGGAAGCCGTAGCCGGGGTGGATCGCCTGGGCGCCGGTGATTTCCGCCGCCGCGATGATCGAGGGGATGTTCAGATACGACTTGGCGGCGGAGGCCGGGCCGATGCAGACGCTCTCGTCTGCCAGACGCACCCACATGGCGCCGCGGTCGGCCTCGGAGTGAACGGCGACGGTGGAGATGCCCATCTCCTTGCAGGCCCGGTGGACCCGCAGGGCGATCTCGCCGCGATTGGCGATCAGAACCTTGGTGAACATGGCTTACGCCTCGAGCAGGACGAGGACTTCGCCGAACTCGACCGGCTGGGCGTCGCCGACCAGAATGTCGGCGACCACGCCGTCGCGCGGGGCCTGGATCGGGTTCATCGTCTTCATGGCTTCCACGATCAGCAGGGTCTGGCCCTTCTTGACCTTGTCGCCCGGCTGGACGAAGGCCGGCGCCTCGGGCGAAGGCTGCAGATAGGCGGTGCCGACCATCGGCGACTTCACCTCTTCGCCCGCGCGGGCGACGATGGTCGCCGGATCGCTGGGCATGGCGACCGGAGCAGCGGCGGCGGCGGGCGCGGCG
>NZ_DALZQC010000166.1:0-4286 GCF_032017145.1 Brevundimonas sp. | reverse complement strand
CTCTCCAGCTCCGAAAAGCTAGCATGGGTGTCCACTGAAACGAGGGAGGATCAGCATCTTTGAACCTGCTAGCCCAGCGCTTGGAAGACCTGTCGCTGGCTCCAGCCGACGAAACGGACGTGGTTCCGTTTTTGACCGCCATGACAGGCATCCTCCATCCGATAACCTGGACGAAGGCCATCGACTGCATTTTGAACGGTCAGCTCAAACTGGCAGGTCGTCGTCAGCGGACCGGGCCGATTCTGAGCCAGCCCCTGGTCACTGAACAAGGGCTGGAAAAACTGAAAAAGTCGGATGAAGGCATGCCGATGCCGGAGGTTACGTTTTCCTGCATGGTTGCCGCCGATATACTCGGCGTTAGCAACACGCCAGTGAGCGGAGCCGTAAGGCTTGGATTGATCCGGGGGAGGAAGACGCGGCGTCGAATTGAGGTGCCGCTGTCTGAAGTGCGCAGATACGGGCGCGAATTCATCGGTGCGGATGAAGTGGCGAAGAAGACCGGCGTCAGAGCGCAGGACTTCTCTGCCGCCATGCGGTCAAATGGGTTCGAGCCGCTCGGCCAAGCCTACAACACCTATTTCTGGCGCAGGGCTGACGCTGAGGAATTGTACCCGAGTCAGCTGTAATGAAATTGGGCGCCGGCTGAGCCATAGTCCGTGAAACTTGAGTCTGATCGCACTCGGTGCCGGTGTGTGAGGCCCATTGATCTTGCTGCAGATTTCTGATGTCGCAGAGTCAGGTCAAATGAAACCAGACAAATGGACGCAGTATCCGCTGGCCTCGAACCACCGTGATTTTGGGGTCGCACGAGGCCGGGGATTATCACGACCGGCTTGACCGAATGTGACGTTATCTCATAACACAAAACCTTCCTCCCTTGAAGGTTCCCGTCATGCGTTCCTCCCCCGCCTTGCGTTCGCTGCTTCTGGCTGCGGTCGGCTCCACCGTGATGGCCGGCGCCGCCGCCGCCCAATCGACCGCCAGTACGCCGACCACGGTCGACGACGTCATCGTCACGGGCGTTCCCTATGGCGTCAGCCAGCGGGCGGCGGTCATCGCCACGGACGTGGTGGACGAACAGACCCTGGCCACCGCGCCGGCCGCATCCCTGGGCGACCTGCTGAACGGGCGGCCGGGCGTGCGCTCCACGGACTTCGCGCCTGGCGCCAGCCGTCCGGTCATCCGGGGTCTGAGCGGCCCGCGTGTCCAGGTGCTGACCAACGGCATCGGCCTGATCGACGCCAGTTCGGTCTCGCCCGATCACGCCGTGGCGGCCGACCCGGCCGAGGCCAACCGCATCGAGATCATCCGTGGGCCCGCCACCCTGGTCTATGGCGGCTCGGCCATCGGCGGCGTGGTGAACGTGCTGGACGACCGCATCCCCACCGCCATCCCCGAGGGCGGCGTCGAGGGCGTGGTCTCGACCCAGGCGTCCAGCGTCGATGACGGGCGCAGCGCGTTCGGCCGCGTCACCATCGGTTCAGGCAACTTCGCCTTCAACATCGATGGGGTGAAGCGAAAGACCGACGACTACGACATCCCCGCCCCGGCCATTTCCGCCCGGCGCGCCTCCGCCGAAGGCATCGCACGCGGCGACGACGACAAACAGCCCAACAGCTATACCGACCTGCAGACCTGGGGCGTCGGCGGATCCTACATCGGCGACAAGGGTTTCGCCGGCGCCTCCTACAAGGACACCGACAGCGAATACGGCACGGTCGCCGAGGAATCCGTCTTCATCAAGCTGAACCAGAAGCGCTGGGATGCGCGCGGCGAGTATCGGTTCGACGACGGCCCCTTCTCGGCTCTGCGCGGCTCCTACGGCCATGCCGACTACACCCACACCGAGTTCGAGGATGTGGGCGAGCCGGGCACGGTGTTCAACTCCGACGGCTGGGAGGCGCGCGCCGACCTGGTTCAGCGCCAACGCGGCGGTTGGAACGGCGCCCTGGGCGTCCAGGCCCTGTCGCGGAACTTCCAGGCCATCGGCGAGGAAGCCTTCGTGCCCACCGTGGATATCGACGAAGTCGGCGTCTATACGGTGCAGCGGCTGGATCTGGGCAATCACGGTTTCGAAGGCGGCCTTCGCTACGACCGGCGCGAGTTGTCGGGCACGCCCATCGGCGGAACCAGCGAGGTGAACCGCACCTTCGACAACTGGTCCGCCTCCGCCGCCGCCTTCCTGCGCCCCGCGCCCGGTCTTTTCCTGGGTCTCAGCCTGGCCCACAACGAGCGCGCGCCGAGCGAGGTCGAACTGTTCGCCGACGGCGTCCACATCGCCACCGCCGCCTATGAGACCGGCGACCTGAACCTGAACAGCGAAAAGGTCACCACGCTGGAGGGGACCGCCCACTATGATCGCGGCCGGTTCACGGGCGATCTGCACGTCTACCATTCCTGGTACGACGGCTTCATCGACGAGCGGCCGACCGGAGAACAGTTCCTGTTCGAGGAAGAGAATGAGACCTTCCCCGTCTATCGCTTCGTCCAGACCGGCGCGAAATTCTACGGCTTCGAGTTGGAGGGCGCCTACGCCCTGTGGCAGGACGGCGATCGCAAGCTGTCGCTGGAAGGGTCCGCCGACTACGTCCACGCCCAGACCGATTTCGGCCCGGCCGCGCGTATTCCGCCCTATTCCGTCACCGGCCGCCTGGCCTGGACCTCCACCCGCTTCGACGCCAGCGCCGAGGTGCGGCACGTGGGGGAACAGGACCGCGTCGCCAATGCGTTCGAACTGCCGACCGACGACTACACCCTGGTCAACGCATCCCTGGCCGTGCGACCCTTCACTCAGCAGAACGTCACCCTGTTCGCCGAGGCGCGCAACCTGACCAACGAGGAGGCCCGCGAACACGCCTCCTTCCTCAAGGACATCGCCCCCCTGCCGGGCCGAAACCTGCGTGTCGGGGTGGCCTACAGGTTCTGATTTTTAGAAAACTGATCGCCAGGCCTCGGACCTGTCCACGCCTTCAGCGTGGGCAGGTTTTTTGTTCTGAAAGCAGATTCGAAAACAGAGACGTCTTGTGCGCCTCTCGCTCTCTTGGGCCTCTAGCAGCAGTCGAACTTGCGATGGGTATGGCGGCTACCCTTATCGGCACCAAGACGGAGCAGCGCATGCTGGACGGGCTACGCGGCAAGCGGATGGCGCCAGCGGCGGCCGCAGAAGCCGTCCGCGCCTTCGGCGCAGAGACCGCCCGACTTGATCACGATCACCGCGCCACCAGCGCCGCCGATAATGCGAGCGCGGCGAAGGTCGTGCGGGTGAAGCACATGGGTTCGCGGGCGGTGATCGCCCTGTGCCGCGACGCCTCGGTCGCGCGCGAGCGGTTCGGCGTCGCCGGCGAGGAGAGCGGCGCCATCTGGACCCGCACCGGCCGTTCCTTCTTCAATGACCCCGCGATGACGGAAGGCCTGCTGGCCCGCCTGCGCGCGCGGGTCGATGAGATCGGCCTGTGGGACGAACTGGCCACGAACTGGCTGCTGCTCGATTCCGAGATCATGCCCTGGTCCGCCAAGGCCGGCAGCCTGATCGAAAGCCAGTATGCGCCGGTCGCCACCTCGTCGTCCGAAGGCTTCAGAACCGCCCGCGAGGCGCTCGCCCGCGCGATGAACCGTAGTGTCGATGTCGGCGCCGTCCAGGCTCGCTACGAGGACCGCGCCATGCGAGCCGGGCGGTATGCGACGGCGTGGGCTCCCTATGTCTGGCCGGTGTCCGGCATCGACGACCTGAAGGTCGCACCCTTCCATCTGCTCGCCAGCGAAGGTCGGGTCGCTCAAGGAGCGGGTGGACGAGCTCACCCGCATTCGCGATCAGGCGCGCGTCGATGCGGAGCGGGTCATCGCATCCATCGAACGCATCGCGCCCAAGATCACCGCCGCCAGTCTGCACCGCTTGTCGTGTGACCTTGCGGCTACTTAGCCATCCGCTATCTTGTGGGCCCAGCAGTCGGCCACGACCACTTCGCCCGTCGACTGCACGCCAATGTACCGAGACTGATCCCAAGAAGGTCACGCTTCCGGCCGAAACCTTGACTTCAGCCTCGAAGCGCGATGATGCCGCCACCGCTCTCCGACCCTTGATCGAAAAGGCAGTGCTGAAGCTCGGCGATCAGCATGGCGAGAGCCTCCCCTGCACGACGTGCTCGTCGCAATCATGGATTGGCCGCACGACAAACCTCGGCCCCTAAACGACGACACCCCCGTCGCTTACGCGACGAGGGTGTCGTTATCTTTGGGTGCGGGAGTAGGATTTGAACCTACGACCTTCAGGTTATGAGCCTGACGAG
>NZ_DALZQC010000165.1:0-4358 GCF_032017145.1 Brevundimonas sp. | reverse complement strand
GCGCGGCCGTCGCCGGCGCGCAGCAGGCGGCCCAGCTGCCGCCCGGCGAACAGACCGCCCGCTACTATTCGGTCCACCGTCAGGCCGGGCGTAACCCCGACACCATCGTCACGCCCCAGCCGACCTATCTGGACGCCCTGCCCGTGCAGATGACCCAGACGCCCAAGTCCGACGATCTGGCCCAGCCCGACGGTCCGCCCGCCCTGATCCGCAACGCCAACGGCTCGCTGCGCGCCGTGCCCCAGACCCAGGCCGACGATCTTCCATGAGCGACACGTCCACGGTCGACACAGCCGTCGTCTCGGCGTCGCGCCTGCCCGACCTGATCGCCCTGGCCGGCGAGGAATCCAGCGACAAGCGCCGCCTACTGCTGCGCGAACTGACCAACCACTTCTTCGGCGCCCCCGACCACAGCCCCAGCGAGACCGCCCTGTATGGCGCGGTTCTGGCCAAGCTGTCCGCCGAGATGGAGCAGGCCGTGCGCGTCGAGCTGGCCGCCCGTTTCGCCCCCGCCGCCAATGCGCCGCACAGCCTGATCCGGCGCCTGGCCGACGACGAGCTGGAGGTGGCCGAGCCGCTCCTGCGCGCCTCTGCGGTCCTGACCGACGACGACCTGATGCAGGTGGCGCGTCGGCGCGGCCAGGGCCATCTGCGCGCCGTGTCCGGCCGCGCCGTGGTGTCCGAGGCGGTGTCGGACATCATCGTCGAACGCGGCGACGACGACACCCTGGGCGCCCTGTTGCGCAACGACGGCGCCCGGCTGTCGCGCGCGGCGTCCGAGACGGCCGTCGAACGGGCCAAGGCCAATCCGGCCCTGCACGCCGCCACGGTCGAGCGCCAGAGCCTGCCGGTCGATCTGTTGAACGAGATGTATTTCGTCGTCGAGGCCCGGCTGCGTCACCGGATCCTGGAGCAGAACGCGCGGATGGACCCCGAACTGCTGGAGGCGGCGCTGGCCGCCGGCCGCACCCGGGTCGCCACCGACGACGGCGCCCTGCCGGCCGACTACGCCGAGAACCTGGACTATGTGAACGAGCTGCACGCGGCGGGCCAGCTGACGCCCCAGGTGCTGATCCGCTTCCTGCGCTCGAACGGCCGCACGCCCTTCCTGATCGCCCTGTCCAAGCTGGCGGACATCGACTTCCACACCGCG
Source organism: Brevundimonas sp. (assembly GCF_032017145.1). Taxonomy (GTDB): domain Bacteria; phylum Pseudomonadota; class Alphaproteobacteria; order Caulobacterales; family Caulobacteraceae; genus Brevundimonas. The sequence continues at coordinate 3,205 of NZ_DALZQC010000165.1, read as the reverse complement.
CGCGGCATCGTCGAGCGCAAGGATCTGGACGCCCTGTCGGTGGTCTGCAAGGCGGCCGACATGGACCGCGCCGTCTATCTGACCTACGCCGTCGCCGTCCTGGGGTCCGAGGACAATCCGATGGGCAAGGCCGCCGCCTATGGCCGGATGTACGGCGAACTGACCCGCGACGCGGCGATGCGGACCCTGCGCTTCTGGCGGATGCGGCGCACCGCGCAGGCGGCGTGACGCCTTCGTCTCCTCCCCACGCTGTGGGGAGGGGGACCGCGCGAAGCGTGGTGGAGGGGCTGCTGAAGTCCCACAGGCGCCTTCGATGAGTCTAAGAGCCCCTCCGTCACGGCGCGAAGACGCGCCGCGCCACCTCCCCGCTTCGCAGGGAGGAGACATCGGTATCAGCCCTCAAAGCAAAAGCGCCCGCCTCCTTTCGGAAGCGGGCGTCTCTATACCGGAACGATCCGGCTTATTTCTTGACGCGCGGCGTGCGGGCCGGCTTGCGGCCGCCCTGCCCCAGGCCCATCGACTTGGCCAGTTCAGAACGCGCCTTGGCGTAGTTCGGGGCGACCATGGGATAGTCTTTCGGCAGACCCCATTTGGCGCGGTATTCTTCGGGGCTCATGTCGTATTTGGTGCGCAGGTGGCGCTTCAGCGACTTGAACTTGCGGCCGTCTTCCAGGCAGATCAGGAAGTCGGGCGCGATCGACTTGCGGATCGGCACCGCCGGTTCCTTGGGTTCCGGCTCGGCCTCGACCGAACCATTGGAAACGCCCGACAGGGCGGCGTGGATACTGGCGATAAGCGACGGCAGGGTCTCGGCCGAGACTGTATTATTGCCCACATAGGCGGACACGATGTCTGCGGTCATCTCAAGCAGTTCGGGCTTATCTTCCATTCGCGTCTTCGCTTTCCTGATCTATTGCGTTCGACCGAACGTCCAGCCGAAACATCCTGCGTCGGGTAATAGAGTTATTCGGGTTCGAAAGCAAATCCGTACGTCATGACCGATCTATGCACGTTACTGCATATATCTGTAGTGGTGAAGCTCAGCGGCCGAAGTCTTCGGCCAGGACCATCATGGCCGCGCGTTCGGGCGCAGAATATTCGTCGACCACATCGTCCTCGCCGTCGCGTATGGCGCGCAACAGACTGGGCGTCAGGGCCGATGACAGAGACCAGTTCCAGTAACGCAGCACTGTCTGCGCCCGGTCCACGGCCAGCATTTCATAGGTGATCTGCACCCGCTCCCAATCGGGATGGACATGACCGTCGGCCGTCGTCTCGGGCCGCCGCATCGAACGCCACAGACAGGTCAGGTCGGCGCGCGACATCCCCGTGGCCTTGCACAATATGGCCAGCGGCTCGCCGCCCGGATCGCCCAGCAGCTTGGCGCCCGTCAGCGGCTTGACCCCCGACAGGAAGGCGATCTCAGAGGCCGTCTCGCGCGTCAGACCGTCGCGCCCGGCGATCATCACCGCCTGCTCCAGGCTGTCGAACGGGCTCTTGGCGATGGCGCCCCGATTGCGCTGGCGCCGTTCGATGAACTGCAGGGCCTTGCGCGCGACGGGGTCGGACCAGTCCTCGGCCGCCGCCATGCCGAACACGTCCTCGGACGCCTCCTGCATCACCTCGCGCGACACGGCGAACCGTTGCAGGATGGTGCGGCGGTCGTCCGGCCCGCACCACCAGAACATGACATAGGCGCCCGACGGCCTCAGTTCGGGGCGTTTCAGCAAAAGACCGCACAGGTTCGGCGCCTGTCGGCTCAGGCCCACCACCGCCTCGATCCCCACCTGCGACAGGCGGGCCGTCGGGTTGCGCAGCACCGCCTCCATCACCGCCATCTCGCCGAAGGAGAACAGGGTCTCGGTCACGATCTCGGACAGACCGCGCCGGGCCGCGATCATCAGACGATGGTCGATGCCGGCGTCGCGCGCGCAGCCGACGATGTCGGCGTCGCTCAGGGAGGCGCATTGTTCGATCAGAAGGCCGGCGATCTCCACCTCGTCGCGCAGCAGGATGCGCGCCAGGCTGTTGGGCAGTTCGGCCAGGGGCGCCAGGCGGGCGGCGACGCGCCGACGCTCCTCGCGCGACGCCAGGCGCAGCATCTCTACCAGCAGATCGCCCGTCACCGCGCGCTCGAAGGCGTTGATCCGGCTGGCGGGCAGCGACACCACATCGGCCAGACGCTTCAGCAGCGCCCGGCGCGCCCGCAGCGGCGCATCCGCCTCCGGCTCCTGCCCGATCCTGGCTGTCAGTTCGCCCATTCGCCCAATCTAGACGCGAGCGGTTAACCGGGCGTGAGGGCCTCAGCTCTTGTTGACCACCACCACGATGGCCAGGATGACGAACAGGATCAACGCCAGGATGCGCGCGATCCACGGCGCGGCAACGAAGACGCCCAGAACGGTGAAGCCGCTTTTCACCGCCTCGGGCCGGGTCAGGGCCTGTTTGAACGTGCCGCCTTGCTCGCCCGCGATCGGATGGCCGCAGTTGGGACAGGCGACGGCGGCCTCTGACACCTGACGCCCGCAGGCGGGACAGGGGATCAAGGCCATGGTCAGCCCCCCGTCTGCGGGGTGATGCGGATTTCGACGCGCCGGTTCTTCTGCCGGCCCGCCGGGTCGTCGGCGCCGTCCGGCCTGACGTTGGGCGCCACGGGACGACGCTCGCCGAAGCCCTCGGCCTTCAGCGGCCGCCCTGCCGGGCCTTGCAGCCGATCCGCCACCGCCCGCGCCCGTCTCAGCGACAGGCCCTCGTTATAGGCGTCGTCGCCCTTGGCGTCGGTATGGCCGCCGATGCTGACCTGGGCGCGCGGATAGCTTTTCAGCAGTTCCGCCGCCCGCGCCAGGGCCGGCTCGGCGTCGGGCCGGATCGTGGCCTTGTCGAAGTCGAACAGGACGTCGGCGGGCAGGTCGATCACGATGACGCCGTCGCTGCGCCGCGCATTCAGTTCGCTCAGCAGGGTGCGGGTCGTCTCCACCCGTTCGGGCGCCACCTCGGACGAGACGAAGACGCTCTGCAACTCGCTGTCCGGCCCGGCCTTCTCGAAGGTGGAGCGCGGGGTCTCGGCCTTTTCGAAGGTGGACTTCATGCCGATGGCGCTGCCGCTCATCAACCGCACGGTCAGGGCCGAGGCCGCGCAGGGCGTCAGGCCGGCGGCCAGCAGGGCGGCCGCCTGGTCGATGGTCGGTGGGGTCATGTTCGCCTC
>NZ_DALZQC010000164.1:0-4476 GCF_032017145.1 Brevundimonas sp. | reverse complement strand
GGCGCCGGCCAGGCGCGGCCGCCCGCCCAAGGCGCAAGGCAATGCGGCCGGCGAGACGCGCGACCTGATCCTGGACGCGGCCGAGGACCTGTTCTCCAAACACGGCTTCTATGGCGTCACCATCCGCGAGGTGGCGCGCGAGGCCGGCGTGGACACCGCCCTGGTCCACTATTATTTCGGGGCCAAGCGCGACCTGTTCGACGCGGTCTTCCTGCGCCGGGCCGAGGTGTGGAACGCCGACCGGGTCGCCGCCATCGACCGTTACGCCGAAGCCGTGGGCGACGACATGACGCTGGAGGGGTTGCTGGAAGCCTTCCTGCGGCCGCCGTTCGAATGGTCGCTGAAGGGCGGGCCGGGGTGGAAACACTATGCCGCCCTGGTGGCCCAGACCAACGCCAACCCCAGCTTCGGCGGCGAGACGATGGCGCGGTATTTCGACCCGGCCATCCACCGGCTGATCGAACTGATCGCGCGGGTTTTGCCGGGCGCCAGTGAGGTCGATCTGTACTGGGGCTATCACAATCTGTCGGGCGCCCTGACCCTGACGCTGGGCGAGACGGGGCGGCTGGACCGGCTGTCGAACGGGCGGGCGCGCTCGGGCGATCTGGAGACGGCGGGCGACTATATGGTCCGGTTCGCCGCTGCGGGCTTCCGCGCCGTGGCCGGGATGTCGGCCGACAAGGGCTGAGCGTTCAAGCCGGGCCGAAGAAGATCGCCCACATCAAGCGGCCGGGCAGGAAGGTCAGAAGACCCGCCACGATCAGCCCGCCGACGAACATGCCCGTCATGGCGCGCCGATGGGTGGCCACGCGGTGACGGCGCGCGGCATAGATCGCCATCGGCAAGGCGACCATGGTCCAGCCGCTGAGCAGATGGATCAGCGACAGCCCGCCCGGCCCGCCGGGATTGATCTGATGGATGAAGAAGGAGGTGATTGCGGTCGTCGCCATGGCCAGGACCCAGACCCAGCCCAGGGTCCGGTGCAGTCGGTCGCCCTTCACCCCCGCCAGCAGGACGAGGCCGATGGCCAAGGCGATCAGGGCCGCCGCGACATGGATCTGAATGGCGGCGGGGGCGGCCGCAAGCAGACCCCAGCGCGGGGCGTGGAAGGCCAGGGCGCCCGCACCGACCAAACGCCCCCCGTCGCGGATCAGATAACCGACCAGGGGCGCGCCCAGCAGGGTCAGGGCGACGGCGGAGGGGACGAGGCGGTTCAGGCGGGTCATGGGGATCATGGGGCGGCGGTCCTGTCTTTCCCGTTTGCTGACAGGCCGAGCGACGAGGCGCATCGCGCGCTTCGCCAACGACCGCGCGTCTTGCGCCAACGCCCACCCCGCTTTCGCCGAAGCGGAAATCATGGTCTCAAGACCCGAACCGCCCTTCCCGAAAGCCGCCCGACCGCCATGACATCCGCCGCCGCCGACCGTCGTCGCATCTTCGTCAGGGGACTGATCGTCGCCGTGGCGGGCGGGGTCTTTTTGGCCGTGACCGGAGCGTTCGGCACCTCGGGCGCGCCGTTCGGGCCGCGCCTGGCCTATTGGGTGCTGGTGATGGTGACGGGCGGCCTGTGGGGCCATCTGTGCGGGGCGCTGGTCAGCCGGTTCCTGGACATGGACGAGCGGCCCTGGCTGAACATCGCCGTGATGACAGCGGTCATCACCGGCCCCTTGAGCGTGGTGGTCTGGGCGGCGACGGGGTTGTTCTTCGGCCAGCGCCTGTATCCGCTGGGCGCCCTGCCGCAACTGGTCCTGCCGGTGCTGATCGTGACGGCGGCGGTGACGACGCTGAACGTCTTTCTGGGACGCGCCCAGCCGGTGCAGACCCACGCCCCGACGGCCAGCGAACCGGCGCGGCCGGCCCGGTTCCTGGACCGGCTGCCGTTGCGGCTGAAGGGCGCGACGATCCGCGCGGTCCAGGCCGAGGACCATTATCTGCGCATCCACACCGACCGGGGGTCGGACCTGATCCTGATGCGGCTGTCGGATGCGGTGGAGGAGCTGGAAGGGCTGGAGGGCGCCCAGACGCACCGCAGCTGGTGGGTGGCCAAGGACGCCGTCCGGGGAGTCCAGCGCGGCGACGGCCGGGCCACCCTGACGCTGGACGGCGGCCTGTCGGCCCCGGTCAGCCGCCGCTACGCCCGGATGCTGCGCGACGCCGACTGGTGGTGATCCCGCCTAGCCGGCCGGACGATCCACGACGGGGCCGCTTTCGCCCGCGCTCATGATGGCCGAGGAAGAGGCGGCGCAGCCCGTCAGGGTGTCGGCGCCGATCTCGACACGCGCGGTCAGGGGATAGGTGCGGTCGCTCATCCCGTCCGAACATTCGGTGGCGATCAGGGTGACGTTCAGCGGCTGGGTCAGATCGGTCGAACTGGCGAAGGTCGCCACCGTCCCCTGGACCGTCGCGCCCCGATTGGGCGCGCGCTGGGCCGGCTGGTCGACGCGGGTGTAGATCAGGGCGTCGGGGGTGATCTCGACGCTCCAGAAGGGTTCCGTGCCCAGGGCGCGGACCGGCTTGCCCAGGTCCACACCGGCCAGGACGGCGGCGGCCTGAGGCTCCGGCGCGGCCTTGGGCTTGGCGTCGTCGCGGTCATAGCAGCCGGCGAGAGACAGGCCCGCCAGGACGGTGGATGCGGCGAGGACGAGCGGGATGGGGCGCATGGCGGGTCTCCTCGACGAACGACCAGGGGTTGGGAAGGCAGGCCGCAGGTGATTAGCCGGACGGCCTCGGTCAAGGGGCGACGCCGGGTTATGGTGCCGCCATGTCGATTCGCCCGACCGCATATGAGTTCTTCGCCGGGGGGGGCCTGGCCGGCCTGGGCATGGCCGGGTTCGACACGATCTTCGCCAACGACATGGACCCGGCCAAGGCGCTGGCCTTCACGGCCAATCACCCCGAGACGCCGTTCCGGCAGGGCGACGTCTGGAGCCTGACGGTCGACGATCTGCCCGGACGGCCGGACCTGGCCTGGGCCTCCTCGCCCTGTCAGGACGTCAGCCTGGCGGGCGCGCGCGGCGGGCTGGAGGCGGGACGGTCGGGCGCCTTCTGGGGGTTCTGGCGGCTGATGCAGGGCTTGGCGGCCGAGGGGCGCGGGGCCCGCGTCGTGGTGCTGGAGAATGTGATCGGCCTGTTGACGTCCGGCCAGGGGCGGGATTTCGCGGCGGTGTGCGCGGCCATGGTCGAGGCGGGCTATACGGTCGGGGCGCTGGAGATGGACGCGGCCCACTGGCTGCCCCAGTCGCGGCCGCGCCTGTTCGTGGTGGCGGTCAAGGGCGAGGCGCCGCGCGCGTCAGGGCCTGTCGCCCCGTTCCATTCGGCCCGTCTGGTCGCCGCCCAGGCCCGCCTGCCAGAGGCGGTCAAGGCGGCCTGGGCCTGGTGGTCCCTGCCCCAGCCACCCCGGCGCAACCTGGATCTGGCCGCCGTGCTGGAGCCGGACGCGGCGGTCGCCTGGCTGGACGATCCCGAGGCGATCCTGGCGCTGGCCGCCCCTCTGCACCGGGCGCGGGTCGCGGCGGCCCTGGCGTCGGGCCAACGCACGGTCGGCGCCGCCTATCGCCGGGTTCGCGTGGAGGACGGCCGCAAGGTCCAGAGGCTGGAGATCCGCTTCGACGGTCTGGCCGGGTGCCTGCGGACGCCGGCGGGCGGATCGTCCCGGCAATATGTCGTGGTGTGCGACCAGGGCCGGGTCAGGGTGCGACGCCTGACCGGGCGCGAGGCGGCGCGGCTGATGGGGGTGTCGGACGCCTATCGCCTGCCGACCAGCGAAAGCGCGGCGCTGAAGCTGATGGGCGATGCGGTGGCCGTGCCGGTGGTGCGCGCCCTGACCGAGGGCCTGCTGGCCCCCGCCCTGGCGGGGCGTCCGGCGGCGGCCTGATCAGGCGAAGGCGGCGAGATCGCACCCTTGAGAAAAACAGTGCAATGGGTGCAATCTTGCGACAGCGCATTGCTTTTGCTGGGATAATTCCCTGACCTGAATTGCACAGGTGCAAGAGGGTGCAACTTCACCCGGAAAGTTGGACTGCTAAAAAAACAGTCCAACGAGTCCAAGAGTCCAAGTCGTGCGGATGGCGATGTCAAAGACCGGGCGGGGATTATAACCCGGTCTGACGGTGCGGTCGGAAAGATGACGATCCGGCGGCTCAACCGTTTGAAAAGGCGGCTGTCTCCTTCGTCAAATAGGATGGCTGGAGCTGTGGCGGCCCTGTGCGCCCCACCCTGTCGCTCTTTTCCGCTCATCCTGGCTTTCGCCGGAATGAGCGGAGGAGGCGGATAACCGAACCGGACGCGGCCCCTCGGGACGAGCCCGAGGGTGACGGGTTTTCGGTTTTAGCGCTGGACCCACTGACCCTGGGCGTTGCGATACCATTGGCCGGACGAGATGCGCGGCAGCAGCTGGGCCTCGAACATCCGGGCGCCGGCCACGTCGGCGGAGGTGCCGGCGTCGCTGGCGCTGCGGGCGTAGGCCGCGCGGCGGCC
>NZ_DALZQC010000163.1:0-4490 GCF_032017145.1 Brevundimonas sp. | reverse complement strand
GTCAGGTCCTCGGCGTGGCGAATGACGACGTAGTCGACGCGCTCGAACCCGGCCTTCAATATGGCGGCATAGGCTTCGCGTTCGACGCCGGGCAGGGGGCGACCGGAGGCGGCCTCCGCAGCAGCCTGGAACAGTATGCCGTTCAGTTGCCGGGCCGACGCCAGTTCGGCCTCGGACAGATAGGCGTTGCGCGACGACAGGGCCAAGCCCCAGCCGTCCCGCTCGGTCGGCGCGCCGATGATCTCGACCGGCAGGTCCAGATCGCGCACGAACCGACGAATGACCATCAGCTGCTGATAATCCTTCTCGCCGAAAACGGCGACGTCGGGCTGGACCTGGTTGAACAGCTTGGTCACGACCAGGGCGACGCCGCCGAACATCTGCGGCCGGAAATCGCCCTCCAGACCCAGGGCAGGGCCGGCCATGGCGATGCTGGTGGCGAAGCCTTCAGGATACATCTCCGCCGCCGTCGGCGCGAACATCAGGTGGCAGCCGGCGCCCGCCAGCAGGCGCGCGTCCTCATCCTGCTGGCGGGGATATTTGTCCAGGTCCTCGTGGGCGGCGAACTGGGTCGGATTGACGAAGTTGGAGGCGACCACGCGGTCGGCGCGTCGGGCCGCCTCTCGCACCAGGGTCAGGTGGCCTTCGTGCAGGGCGCCCATGGTCGGAACCATGCCGACGCTGAGGCCTTGTCGTTTCCAGTCCCGAACGGTCGCGCGCAGGTCGGCCACGGTGCGGACGACGGGCAGGGGAGGAGTGTCCATCATGATGAAGCGATTAACCTTTCCGCTTAAGCCTGTTGATGCACCAGACCTCAAAGACTGGGCGTTAGGGTCGTGCTTATGACGCCCGCAGAAGCGACCCGTCCAGTTCTGATCGCCCCGGCCCTGATTGCGGCCGTGGTCGGCGCCGCCGCTCTTGCGGGATGCGGCGCCGCCAACGGCGATCCCCACAGGTTCGGGGCCTTCGCGGATCAGGTGGCGGCGGTGGATGTGCCGCTGACGCCCGGCGGCGGTCTGCCTGCCCCTCGGGCGCGATCGGCCGAGGCGGCCGGTCTGCGGCCGGTCAGGTTCAGCGCCATGAAGGTCGCGGTGATGGATCCCCACGCCATGTGGGATGCCCGCGACGATCAGGCCGGCGTGCGCCGCGTGGCCGAGGACGCCAGCCTGCGCGACGCCGTGATTCGGGTGGTTCAGCCCACAGTTGCGGTTCCGGTTCGTGAAGCCGGCGGGGCGAAGCCGGCGCCGGAGCCGGAGCGGGCCTCCTTGATGCATGACGCCGGCTTGCGCCGTTCAACGTCGTCCGGCCGCACCATCCAACTGGGCGCCTATTCCAGCCCTGACGCGGCCCGCCAGGCGTGGGCGCGATTGAAGACGTCCGCCGACCTCGCCGCCCTGACCCCGGTGTTCGAGTCCGTGCAAGTTCAGGGTCGGACCTTGACGCGGTTGAAGGTCGGCCCCGTTCCGGGCGAGGCGGCGGCTTCGGTTTGCCGCGCCGCCGCCGTCGCCGACGCCTGGTGCGCGCGCAACAGCTGATCCCGCCTTTTTCGCCGTCCACAGGTCTGCGTTAAGGTTCCGTTGACGTTTGCCGCGCGGCGGCCGACTCTCGGCCGAACTGGACCGCGCGTGAGTCGCGCCGGTCGGCACAGAGGATTACCTCGAATGACGCAGCCGCATGTGATCGTTCTCGGCAATGAAAAGGGCGGGGCCGGCAAGTCCACCCTGGCCATTCACATCGTCACGGGCCTGCTGCACGCGGGTCGGACGGTGGCGATCATCGACCTGGACCTGCGCCAGCGGTCGATGCAGCGCTTCTTCCTCAATCGTCTGGCCTGGCTGGCGGCGAACGAACAGGCCTTGCCGCAGCCCTTCATCCCGGACATGGGCGACGGCAAGGCCCTGGCAAAGACCGATGTCGCCGAACAGATCGCGGTCTTCGAACGCGCCTTCGACGAGGCTTTGGCCCAGGGCGTGGACTGCATCCTGATCGACACCCCCGGCGGCGACACGGCCGTGTCCAGCGCCGCCCACGCCCGCGCCGATCAGATCGTCACGCCCATGAACGACAGCTTCGTCGATTTCGACCTGCTGGGCGAGGTCGATCCGGTGTCGCTGGAGCTGTTGAAGCCATCCATCTATTCCGAGAGCGTCTGGGAGGCGCGCAAGCAGCGGGCCATCGCCCAGGGGCGCCACGCGACCATCGACTGGCTGGTGGTGACCAATCGCCTGGCCGTCGCCGAGGCCCGCAACCGCAAGCGTCTGGAAGAGCGGATGACCAAACTGGCCAAGCGTGTCGGTTTCCGCGTCGGGCCGGGCCTGCGCGACCGGGTCATCTATCGCGAACTGTTCCCCTTCGGCCTGACCGTGGCGGACCTGTCCAACGACATCCGGCCCGTCGCGGTGTCCCTGGCCCACGTCGCGGCGCGCCAGGAGCTTCGCAACCTGATGATGGCCATGGGGCTGGAGCAGGTGATCGCCCCTTTGGACGTGGCGGCCTGACGGTTTGACCACCCGATGGGTTTGATCGGACTGGCCCTGGCGGCCATCGCCGTCTGGGCCCTGGTTCGGCTGGGCCGCCAGACCGAGCGGCGCGGCCGGGCGCATTGGCGCGTGACGGCGACCCTTCTGGGATCGGTCCTGCTGGCGGGCGGCGCGCTCGCGGCCTTTCGCGGCGCATGGCTGGCGGCGGCGGGGCTGGCCGGCGCGGGTCTTTATCTGGCCTGGTCCTCGCGAATGCGATCCGTCGTTCGCTCCGAGCCGATCAGCGAGGCCGACGCCCGCGCCGTGCTGGGCGTGCGGGCGGGGGCGGACGAGGCCGAAATCCGGGCGGCGTGGAAACGCGCCATGGCCCGCGCCCATCCCGATCAGGGCGGCACAGAAGGTTTGGCGACGCGCGTCAACGCCGCGCGTGATCGATTGTTGAGGGGGCGGAGAGCGTCCTAACCGCTCCAGAATCATCCGAAACAGCAGTTGTTGCGTATCAGTTTCGTCTGGCCTAGATCGTCTGAACCAACTTTCGGATGGAGCCGGAAATGAAGATCGCAACCCTCGCCGCCGTGTCGGCGCTGGCCCTGCTGGCCGCGTGCAACAAGCCGGGCGAATCGCCTGCCGCCGCGCCGAACGCCTCGGCCGAAGCGCCGGTGTCCGTGAAGGCGCCGGCGGGCGTCTATGTGCTGGACCCCACCCACGCCACGCTTCAGTGGTCGCTGCTGCACAATACGATCTCGCACTACACCGCGCGGTTCGACAAGTTCGAGGCCAAGCTGACGCTCGACCCGGCGAACCTGGAGAACTCCAAGATCACCGCGACCATCGACCCCGCCTCGGTCAATGCGGCCTATCCGGCCGACTATAAGGCGTCGCACCCGGGTTCGGCCTATTCCGGCTGGAACGACGACATGGCCAATAATCCGACCTGGCTGAACGCCAAGGCCTTCCCCGCCATCACCTTCGTCTCGACGTCGGTGAAGAAGACGGGCGCGCGCACGGCCCAGGTGACGGGCGACCTGACCTTCCTGGGCCAGACCCATCCGGTGACGCTGGACGCGACCTTCAACGGCGAGATCGACCGCCATCCCTTCGCCAATGTGCCCGCCGTCGGCTTCGCCGCCGAAGGCCGTTTCAAGCGGTCTGCGTTCGGCATGGCGGTCGGTCCCGTCGGCGACGAGGTGACGATCCGCTTCGACGGCGAATTCATCCAGGAAGTCGCTCCGGCCGCGCCCGCGTCCTGAGACCCAGAGCAGGAGAGCGGCGATTCCGGTCGCCGCTCTTTCTACGTCGCCCTCAAGTCCACGTGTCCATGTCCCAAGCCCGCACCCGCTATTCGTCCGTCGCCATCGCCCTGCACTGGGCCATCGCGCTTCTGATCCTGTCGATGATTCCGATGGGGCTCTGGATGACGTCGGCGATCGACAACCCCGACAGCCAGGCCCTGGCCTATCGGGTGTTCCAGATCCACAAGTCGATCGGCTTTCTGATCCTGGCGCTGACGGTGGTGCGGATCGTCTGGCGGCTGACCCATCGCCCGCCCGCCTTGCCCAGGACGATGAAGCGGTGGGAGGCCTTTGCGGCGGGCGCGACCCATGTGGCCTTCTACGCCCTGTTGCTGGCTCTGCCGCTGACGGGCTGGCTTTATGTGTCCGCCGGCTGGGCGGTGTCGCAGGATCGTGCGTTGGAGGTGGCGACCAGCTGGTTCGGCCTGTTCCCCATTCCGCATCTGCCGGGCGTGGCCGAACTGTCGATCCAGATGCGGCGGGCGCTGGCCTTCCAGGCCATGGGCGCCCATTCGCTGATGGCCTGGGGCGCGGTTGTGCTGATCGTCCTGCACGTCGGCGCGGCCCTGAAGCACCAGTTCGTCGATAGGGACGGCGTGCTGGGCCACATGGTTCCGGGTCTGAAGCCGGGCCACGCCGATGAAGCCGCCGCTCCTGCGCCGTCGCCGGTGTGGGCCGAGCGCGCGGCGGGCGTCGCCCTGGTGCTGGCCGTCGCCGT
>NZ_DALZQC010000162.1:0-4546 GCF_032017145.1 Brevundimonas sp. | reverse complement strand
GCCAGCCGATTGACCGCCGCGCCCAGCACCAGCGGCGCCAGCACCCCCAGCCCCTTGCCCGCCAACGTCAGGACGATGGCCGAGATCAGCCGCAGCCGAAGCTGCGGCGCGCCCGAACGTCCCACCAACCGCGCCAGATCCGCGAGCGCCGTCAGCGTCGCCGGTCCGTCCGTCTTGTCATCCGTGCTCCCGGCCTGCTGCGCCTTGACCATCGGGTCGCGCCTGCCGCCTGAGCGCTCTCCACGCATCGCCATCTGCCGCATATGGAAAGCCAATGCGACCGGGGAAAGGCCACGCTGATGCGCGGCCGGGGATTAGTCGCTCAGTCCAGGCCGACGATCGCGTCCAGCAACTCGTCCACCGCCGCCGCCTGAGTGGCCCAGGAACACACGAACCGCACCGACCCGTCGTCGAACGGATAGCAGGCCCATCCCAGGTCGGTCAGACGCGCGTGCGCCTCTGGCGACATCCGCACGAAGACGGCGTTGGCCTCCACCGGATGGGCCAGGACGAAGGACGACCGCGTGGCGATGCCCGCCGCCAGCCGCTGCGCCATCAGATTGGCGTGGGCGGCGCCCGCCTCCCAGTCGCCGCTTTCCAACAGGCCCAGCATGGGGCCGGACAGCAGTCGCGTCTTGGACGCCGTCTGCCCGGCCTGCTTCAGTCGGTTGTCCAAACGCCGCGCCAGCGTCTTGTCGAACAGCACAATGGCTTCGGCGCAATTGGCCCCGGCCTTGGCTCCGCCGAACACCAGAACGTCCACGCCCAGGCGCGGAATATCCTTCAGGTCGAACCCCGCCGCCGCCGCATTGGCCAGCCGCGCCCCGTCCATATGGACGCGATAGCCCAGCGCCTTCACCGGCTCGATCAGATGGCGCAGCTCTTCCTCGGTATAGACCCCGCCATATTCCGTCGCCTGGGTCAGGGACAGGGCGGCGGGCGGCTGGCGATGACCGACCTCGGCCTCGGCCAACTGCGCCTGCAGGGCCAGAGGGTCGATCTTGCCCGAAAAGCCCGGCAGGCCGATCAGGCCGACGCCATGGCCGAAGAAGCCCGGCGCACCCGTCTCGTCAGTGCAGATGTGCGCCGCATGGTGGGCCAGCACCGCCTCATAGGGCTGGGCCAGCATGGACAGGGCGATGGCGTTGGCGGCCGTGCCGCTGAAGACGAACCGCACCTCGGCGTCCGCATCCAGCCGCTGCCGGATCTGATCGGCGGCGCGCGCGGTCACGTCGTCGGCGCCGTAAGCGCGCGCGAACCCCTTGTTGGCGCGCACCAGCCCCTCGATGGCGCTCAACGCCATCCCCGCCGTATTGTCGGACCCGAAATCGTAGCGCATCAGCCGACCTTGCCCGCCACCGGCCCGTCGATCGGGTCGTAATCGGCATCGCCATAGGGCACGGCGACCTGATGCGGGAACGGAATCTCGATGCCGGCGTCGTCCAGCGCCTCCTTGCCGCCCTGCATCAGATCGGCCTGGGTCTGCCACCAGTCGCCGACCTTGACCCAGGCGTGCAGGGTGATCTGGACCGAACTGTCCAACAGGCCCGTCACGCCGGTCCAGGGCTTGGGATCGTGCAGGACCTTGTCATGCCCGCCCGCGACATCGGCCAGAACCTGACGCGCCTGGTTCAGGTCGTCGCCATAGCCGACGGTGAAATGAATCTCGATCCGCCGGGTCTGTTGGCCCGTCAGATTGGTCAGCGAGTCGCTCAGGACCTTGGAGTTCGGAATGACGATCTTGTGGTTGTTGGCGTTCGACAGCTGGGTCGTGAACAGGTCCAGCCGCTGCACCGTGCCCGACATGCCGCCCACGTCCACCACGTCGCCGACGCGATAGGGCCGCAGCACCAGCAGCATTATACCCGACGCCACATTGGACAGCGTACCCTGCAACGCCAGACCGACCGCCAGGGACGCCGCGCCCAGCACTGCTATGATCGAGGTCGTCTGCACCCCCAGCCGTTGCAGCACAGCGATCATGCCGACGATGATGACCACCACCCGCACCACCTGCACGGCGAAGCTGAGGACTGTCGGGTCGTGCCGGAACCCGCGCACCCGCGACAGCGCCTTGCGCGCCGCACTGGAGGCCCACTTCGCCGCGAACAGGGTCGCGATGAAGATCAGGATGGCGATGGTCAGATTGACGGCGAACTCGCCCGCCAGTTCGGTCAGTTTGGCGATCATCACCGCATCGACCGCAATGGCCTTTCGGCCGGCGGCGACCGCTTGGTCCAGGGAGGCGACGTCAAGAGACAGGGTCGAAGACATGGGCCGGGTCTAACGCCTGACGCCGCGATTGGAAGCCCCGGACGCCTGTTTTCATGCCTTGGCTATGCGTCCGCCGCCGCTTTCCATGGCGTCCAGCAGGTTCATCACATTGCCCAGGGTGTCGGCCTCACGCGCGGGCTTGTCCCAGCGGATGCGGCTGACGCGCGGAAATCGCATGGCCACGCCGGATTTGTGCCGGGTCGAGCGGTTCAGCCCTTCGAAGGCGATCTCCAGAACCAGGCCGAAATCCCGTTCGGCCCGCACCGAGCGGACGGGTCCGAAACGTTCCACCGTGTGATCGCGAACGAACTTGTCCAACTGTTTCAGCTCCTCGTCGGTGAAGCCGAAATAGGCTTTTCCGACCGGCGTCAGCGTCCCCTCCTCGGTCCAGACGCCGAAGGTGTAGTCGGAATAGAAGCTGGATCGCTTTCCGTGCCCGCGCTGGGCGTACATCAGCACCGCGTCGATGACGTGGGGGTCGCGCTTCCACTTGAACCAAGGCCCCTTTGGCCGCCCGGCCAGATAGTGACTGTCCCAGCGTTTCAGCATCAGACCCTCGGCCGCCGCCCCCACCGGCGGATCGGCCCTGAGTCGCGCCAACTGGTCCCAATCGCCATAGTCGACCAGCGGCGACAGATGCAGCCGTTCGCCCGCATGATCGGCCACCATGGCCTCAAGTCGCGCGCGACGCTGGCGCAGCGGCAGGCTGCGAAGGTCCTCTCCGTCCTGGGCCAGCAGATCATAGGCCACCACCGCCGCCGGAAAGGCCTGCATCGCCTTGGCGTCCACCGTCTTGCGGTTCAGCCGCTGCTGCAGATCGCCGAACGGCGCCACCGCCCCCTCGCGCCAGACGATCAGTTCGCCGTCGATGGCGCCCTCGAACGCCAGGGCGTCCATGACGTCGGGAAAGGCCGCCGAAATCTCGTCGCCGGTGCGGGAGTAAAGCTTTCGCACCTCGCCCTCCAGCACCGCCTGGACGCGTATGCCGTCCCACTTCCATTCGGCGGCGTAGTCGGCCGGCGACAGCTTGGGCAGATCGACCGCCTCGTCGATGGCGACCGCCAGCATGACAGGCCGGAACCGCCCCGGCGCATCCGGACTGGGTCGTTCGGCCCGCCCCTCCAGCCAGGCGAACAGGTCGGCATAGGGCGGCTCGACCGCGTGCCACACCTCCTCGATGGCCGAGGCGTCCAATGCCTCCAGCGTCGTCTCCCCCTCGTCGCCGTCCGGCGACGGCGGCGCGGGCGCGACGTCGGGGCGGATCATCGCCGCCGCCGTCTTGGCCAGCCGCGCCGACAGGCCCACCCGCAAGGCTCCCGTCATCAGCTTCAGCAGCGCCCACCGCCCCTTGGGCTCCAGCGCATCCAGCCAGTTCTCCAGCAGGCCCCGCACCTCGGTCCGGCTGGCCGTCCTCAGCGCCTCGACCACCTCGGCCAGCTCCGGCTCGCGGTTCGGGCGACGGTCCGGCGTCACCGGCCAGATCAGGGCGACCGTCTCGGCCAGATCGCCCACATAGTCGTAGGACCAGCCGAACAGCACGCTGTCCACCCGCCCCTCCACCGCCTTTCGGATCATGGCCGGCTTGGCGGCGTCGAAGGTCAGGTCGCCGGTCAGGGCGGCCAGCGCCCAGCCCCGATCCGGGTCCGGCGTCGCTCGCAGATAGTCGCGCACCAGCACCAATTTGGCGTTGCGCGACGCCGTCAGGGACAGGCGATCCAGAAGTTCGGCGAAGGCGCGCATGTCCATCCCTGTCCAGGCGCGCCAACCGTCGCCGCTGGTCTCAAACGAAGAACGCCCCGGAGGTTTCCCTCCGGGGCGCCTGTCGCCGATGCGGTCGCTTAGTTGAACAGGCCCGCGATGACCGCGGTGATCAGGCCGCCCGCGACGGCCGCCAGCACCACGTCGTTGCCGCTGCGGACATATTGATAGCCGTGGGGCGGGGCGCGCAGACCGTAGCGCCCGTAGTCGCGCACCACATAGTCGCTGGTGCGGTAGTAGGAGGGCATCCGCTGACCATATCGCCACGACCGCACCTCATAGCCGCGCGGCGGCACATAGCGCGGAGCATGATAGCGACGCTGCGCCTGCTGCCAGCGGGCGTAGGCGCGCTGTTCTTCGCGATAGGCGTGGCGTTCGCGGCGTTGCTCGTGGCGGAAGTCGCGGCGCTCATGCCGCTGCTCGCGACGGAAATCGCGGTGATCCGGGCCGGGACCGTGGCGCGCGGCAGGGCCGTGTGGTCCGTGCGGGGGCATGGGCTGGGCCGAGGCCGCGC
>NZ_DALZQC010000161.1:0-4835 GCF_032017145.1 Brevundimonas sp. | reverse complement strand
AGGCCGGGTTCGAGCGCGTCGACTACGTCGTCATTCGCCACGCCGAGGACCTGACGCCGTTCCGCAACGATATCGTCGACGCACCGGCACGCATCCTGACCGCCGCCTGGCTGGGCAAGACGCGGCTGATCGACAATATGGCCGTCTGAAAGACGGGCCGCATCCGTCTCTGGATGCGGCCCTCCTGTGCGATCCGATCTTCAGGCCGTTTCGACGACGGTGCCAGGGGTGGCGAATTGCACGCATGAAGAAGAGTGCAATGGTGTGCAGTTTACGCAACTAACCATTGTTTTCATTCAAGAAAACAAGACGGCCCGAATTGCACAGTGCAACAGGGTGCAATTCGGGTGTGGAAGTTGGACTTCCAAAAAAACAGTCCAACGAGTCTAACGAGTCCAAGTCTCGGCGAGGGATGGCGATGTCAAAGACCGATCCGGCATCATAACCGCGTTTGACATCGGGCTCGGGAAAAAGCCGATCCCGTCCTTCAAGTGGCTGAAAAGGTGCGGTTTCGCCCAGGCGAAAAGGATGGCTGGCGGCCGGGACACAGCAGCCGCCGGTCGAGGATCCCCGGATTCCGTCAGACGCGGAAAGGTCTGGGGCCAATCGATAGTCAGTCGGTAGAAACCCTGGATCGTCATTCCGGGGCGTCCGTAGGACGAACCCGGAATGACGGTTTGGGGCTGAAACCTAGCCGATCGCGCCGACACAGCCCTCGGCATCGCCCGGCGCCAGTTCGGCGTCGGTCAGGGCGATGGTCCAGCCATGGTGCGTATTCAGGCCCCAGCGCCGCGCGCCGCCGCCGTCGCCCGCATCGCCCCCCGCCGTCACGATGACGCGGCGTCCCTTGGGCAAGGCCGGCGGATCGATCTTGCCGACCGCCAGCGAGGTCGGCGTCTCTCCGCCGTAACCGTCGAAGACGCTGAGCATCGACCATTCGCGACGCAGGCCCATCCACCAGGCGTCTTCGGTGTTGATGGCCAGGACGGCGACCCCGTGCCCCTCGGCCGCGAAGGCCAGCGCCTTTTGCGGATCGCGCACCATCTTGATGTCGGCCGCCGCACCGAACCGCAGTCGGGCGCCGTCGAACGCCCGCGTCGGCTCGATGGGCGCCCAGACCTGGACCTGCAGCCGCCCCTGACGCGCCAAGCCCCAGCCGACGATCTCGCGCCACAGATGCTCGACCGCCTCGGCGTTCTCGGGCCGGCATTTCGACAGCATGCGCGACAGCACCGTCTGTTCGCGGTCGGGGCGCAGCTTGGTGTGGGGTCCGGTCGGGGCGTCCTTGGCGCGGCCGACGGTGGCGGCGACGGCCAGACGCTGTTCGAACAGGGCCAGAATCTGATCGTCGATCCCGTCGATCTCGGCGCGCAGGGCGGCCAGGGCCTGCTGTTCGGGGGTCAGGTCGGCCATGTCAGGCCAGACTTGCTGAATGTTGGAATTGGGCATGGGATAGGGCTTTCGGCATTCTGAATTTCGATATGTGCAGGGGCGAACAGCCGCTCTGATCCAGAGCGGTCGCCGGTGAGACAGTCAGGGACGGAGTGCGCCCGACGCCTCAGCCGGCGTATCGAAAGCCGTAAAAGCCGTAGCCGAAATAGAGGCCGGACACCGCGCGCGAACGGTCGAACGAAACAGAGAGGGCGCGCTGGCGGGACATGGTCCGGTTCCGGTTAAGCGGATCGTTTTGCGATCCGTGCAGGCTTAAGACACGCAAAGACCGTGCGTCGTCAACCCTCGGAAGCGCTCAACAGAACGAAGCGCGTGCGATTATCGCTCGAATCCTGCAAATCGTTGCGCAGGATCGACAGGCCATACACCTCTGCGGCACCGGCGGCGGCGATGGCGGCGCGGGTCGGATCACCGGCTTCGGCCACGTCGCGCGCGGCGCCGGCGGTGTCGAAATGTTCGATCACCGTCATGTGCATCGTCTTCAGCGTCTGCTCGCACTGAGCCAGGGCGATGGGATGGCTTTCGACCGTGCGGATGTCGGACAGGCGGGCGCCGGGCAGCCCCATCAGCGCATGACGGATCGGACGCCACACCTCCGCGACCGGCTCGATGCCCAAGGCGCGCACCAGGGTCGCGGCGGGCTCCACCATGCCGATGGTCGAGTTCTCTACAGGAATCAGGGCGCAGCCGCAGTCGCCGGACGTCAGGGCCTGCAGGGCGCCTTCGAAGGTCTCGAACGCCACCGCCTCGTCCCACGGACGCAGGGCCAGACACGCCTCGTGACTGAAGGCGCCCGGCGCGCCCTGATAGGCGACACGGCCGGGCTTTTCGTCTTGGTGCGCAGGCGTATCCATGTCCGTCACTCTCCGGGAGCGACCCGAAAAGCCCTTTGTCGTTGTCGGTCGATCAGACAGCGGCTCCATGTCCGCCCCGTGACCGCATCCGGTCGTATCTGCGGCGCCATCCCTGCCCGACAAGCGGAATACATCGCCGGGAGCACGCCATCGGAACCCACGGGGAGCAAGGGCGACCATACCGACGGCCGCCCCGCTCCGCCTTGTTCGGTCAGGCGGCTTCGGACCGGCTGACACGACCGGACTTCAGCCGTTCGGCGACCAGGAAGGCCAGCTCCAGCGCCTGATCGGCGTTCAGACGCGGATCGCAATGGGTGTGATAACGGTTGGACAGATCGTCCTCCGTCACCGCCTGGGCGCCGCCCAGACATTCGGTGACGTTCTGGCCCGTCATCTCCAGGTGCACGCCGCCGGGGTGGACGCCCTCGGCCTCGGCCACGTCGATGAAGGTCCGCACCTCGCCCAGGATCCGGTCGAAGGGCCGGGTCTTGTAGCCGTTGCCGGCCTTCAGCGTATTGCCGTGCATCGGGTCGATGGACCAGATCACCCTGCGACCCGACGCCTTCACTTCGCGCATCAGCTTGGGCAGGCGCTCGCCCACCTTGTCGTGACCAAAGCGCCCGATCAGCGTCAGACGGCCCGAGACATTGTCCGGGTTCAGCGCGTCGATCAGCGGCAGCAGGTCGTCGGCCGTCATGGTCGGTCCGCACTTCACGCCGATGGGGTTCTTGATCCCCTTCATGAACTCGACGTGGGCGCCGTCCAGCTGACGGGTGCGTTCGCCGATCCACAGCATATGGGCCGAGGTGTCGAACCAGTCGCCCGAACCGCCGTCCAGCCGCGTCAAGGCGCTCTCGACATTCAGCAGCAGGGCTTCATGGCTGGTGAAGACCTCGACCCGGCTCAGGTCCGGGTGGGTTTCAGGCGTGACGCCGACCGCCTCCATGAAGGCCAGGGCCTCGGTGATCTTGTCGGCCAGCTCGCGATACTGGGCGCCCGCCGCATTGTCGCCGGCGAAGCCCAGCGTCCAGCGGTGAATGTTGTACAGATCGGCATAGCCGCCGCCCGCGAAGGCGCGAAGCAGGTTCAGCGTGGACGCCGACTGGTTATAGGCCCGGATCAGGCGCTGCGGATCGGGCGCGCGCTCCTCGGGCGTGAAGCCCATGCCGTTGATGATGTCGCCGCGATAGCTGGGCAGTTCGACGCCGTCGATCTCCTCCAGCGGCGACGAGCGGGGCTTGGCGAACTGACCCGCGATCCGCCCGACCTTCACCACCGGCTTGCGGCCGGCGAAGGTCAGGACCACCGCCATCTGCAGGATCAGGCGGAAGGTGTCGCGGATATTGTCGGTCGAAAACTCCTTGAAGCTCTCGGCGCAGTCGCCGCCCTGAAGCAGGAAGGCTTCGCCCCGCTCGACCTGGGCCAGCTTGGACGTCAGGCGGCGCGCCTCGCCGGCGAAGACGAGCGGCGGCAGGGCCCGCAGTTCATCCTCGACCACGGCCAGGGCCTTGGGATCGGGATAGTCCGCCGGCATGTGCAGGGCGGTCTTGGTTCTCCAGCTTTCGGGGGTCCAGCGTGTCATCGTGCAAGAATAGGGCTTTGCGCCGGTCCGAACAACGAAAACACGGATGGATTTTGCGGCGGGGCGTCAATCTTCGGCGGACGGCGCCTTTTCAGCCGCATTCTCCGCCTTGCGCTGGGCCTTCGCCGCCGCCTTTTCGGCCGCCTTGGCCGCCGCCGCCCGCTCGCGCTCCTGCCGTTCGAAACTGTAGTTGGGTTTGCGGGCCATGGCGCGTCCTCCTTCTCAAATCACGTCGCGACAAGGTGGAGCCATGAAGCCATCCGCGCAATGCGCGAAACCGTCCGTCGTCAGACCAGGATCAGAGCAGGCGTTCCTGGCGCGTCACGAACTTGGTCATGGCATCCATTATGATGAAGAAGCGAGCGAGAAGGGTCATGTCTGGAAAACGCTCAAGGCATGAAGACGTTCTGGGGCGCGAGCCTTGGTCGCAGGCGCCGCATCGGGTCCTGTAATCAACGATGGCCGGCGTCGATCACAAATCCTTGGCGGGTCCGTTCGGCTCGTCCGGCTCGCCGTCCACGTCCTTGTCGGTGAAGTGAACGCGCCTGCGCCCCTCGAACACAGCGGACAGGGCGAACAGGGCGCCCGCCAGAACCACGGCGCCGACGAAAAGGATGATCAGGTTCATGTTCGACCAACGCGCCGACATGCGCCGGGTTCAGGCTGACGCCTCGCGAAAGACCGCGAGCCGGGCGAACAGTCAAATCTGAAGAAGATGGTGGATGCGACAGGGATTGAACCTGTGACCCCCTCGGTGTGAACAACTGGCGATCCTGTCAAAACCCAGTATCTACGGGCTTTGGCGTTGAGGGCCTTCTTGTTTCGTTCACGGCGTTTTCGCGCCATTCTGGAAACAATCTGGAAACCACCAAACAGGCCCTACTCGTCGTCGCTAGGCTCAGGACTCATTGATCCAGAAGATCATGATGGCGGCGATGGCGATGGCG
>NZ_DALZQC010000160.1:0-4887 GCF_032017145.1 Brevundimonas sp. | reverse complement strand
TCGCGCGTCGTGCCGAACCGCGCGCAGAGCCGGTCGTCCGTCGCGCTGCGCCGGTCGCGGAACGCCCGGCCGCCACGCCTCGCGTCGAGGTCCCTGCGAGACCCACGGGTCCGCAGCCCTATGCGGCGGCGACATCGCCCGCCGCCGGCACGAGCCAGCTGAATACGGCTCCGACCACGGCGCCCACGTCGGCCCAAGCCCAACCGCCCGCCCCGACGATCACGGTTCAACCGCTGGACTGATCCTCGTCGCGTGAAGAAAAGCCCCGGTTTCGGCCGGGGCTTTTTTGCGGTCTGGCTTAATTTGCGGGTTGCGCTGGAAACTCCAGACGGCTGACGTCGTAGCCCAAGGCGCGCGCCCGTTCGGTCAGGCTGCGAACCTGGGCCGGGGTCGGCAGGTGGCGCGTATAGATGAACAGCCGCTCGAACGTCGGATCGGCCGAGATGAACCAGCTGTAGTCGTCCGCCCGGTCCAGCACCCAGTAGTCCCACGTCACGAAGCCGGCCAGATATCTGACCCTGAGTTTCGCGTTCGTGCCGGGGTCCAGGATTTCGCCCCGCCCGCCGATGGCCTTCTCCCTGCCCTGCGGCGTGCCGACCTGACAGGTGTCGCGCACATCGATGCGCGTGCCCTCGACCGGCGTATAGATGGACGCGCCGGCCACGCAGCCGTCAGTCAACCGGTCCGGCAGACGCGCGATCTCGTGCCATCGCCCGGACCACAGCCGCTGAACGTCCACCGCCTTGGCGGGTTGGGGCGCGCGATACTCGGAAGGGCGCGGCGCGGTCACGCAGCCGGCCAAGGCGACGGCGGCCACAGTCGCGGCGACGACGGGCTTGAGGTGGGGCATGGGTTGATCCCTTTCGGCATAGGCCGGAGCAGGCGGTCCTGGCTCCTTTACGCGCCAGCCGACATTTTGGACCTGACGGGCCGACCCGAAGCGCGCGGTCGAAAATCTCACAGGATGTGGCAGTATCAATCGCTTGTCTTACGCGGCACATTGGCGTTGTGACCTCCGTTCGACGGAGACTTGCCGGTGGACATCGCCATTCTGACCGAACGCCAAGACAGCTTGCCCAGCCAACGCCTGACGCACCTCCAGCGGCTGGAGGCCGAAAGCATCCACATCCTGCGCGAGGTGGCGGCCGAGGCCGAGCGGCCGGTCATGCTGTATTCGATCGGCAAGGATTCGGCGGTGATGCTGCATCTGGCGAAGAAGGCCTTCTATCCGTCTCGCCCGCCCTTCCCCCTGCTGCACGTCGATACGACGTGGAAGTTCCGCGCCATGTACGCGATGCGCGAACAGGCGGCCGCCGACCTGGGCGTCGAGTTGCTGGTGCACCAGAACCCGGAGGCTGTGGCGCGCGGCATCAATCCGTTCGATCACGGCTCGACCCTGCATACCGACCTGTGGAAGACCGAAGGGCTGAAGCAGGCCCTGTCCCTGCACGGCTTCGACGCAGCCTTCGGCGGGGCCCGGCGCGACGAGGAGAAGTCGCGGGCCAAGGAGCGGATATTCTCCTTCCGCACCGCAGAGCATCGCTGGGACCCCAAGAACCAGCGGCCCGAGCTTTGGCGGCTCTACAACACGCGCAAACGGCCGGGCGAGAGCATCCGCGTCTTCCCCATCTCCAACTGGACCGAGCTGGATGTCTGGCAATACATCCATCTGGAACGCATCCCCATCGTGCCCCTCTACCTCGCCGCTGAACGGCCGGTGGTGGAGCGCGACGGCGCCCTGATCATGGTGGACGACGACCGGTTCCGCCTGCGGCCCGGCGAGACGCCGCAGATGAAGTCCGTCCGCTTCCGCACCCTGGGCTGCTATCCCCTGACCGGGGCGGTCGAGAGTGCGGCGGCGACCCTGCCCGAGGTCATCCAGGAAATGCTGTTGACCACCACCTCCGAGCGTCAGGGCCGGATGATCGACCACGATCAGTCCGCCTCCATGGAGAAGAAGAAGCAGGAGGGCTATTTCTGATGGCGCACCAGTCCGACCTGATCGCCCGCGACATCGACGCCTATCTGGACGCCCACCAGCACAAGAGCCTGCTGCGCTTCATCACCTGCGGCAGCGTGGACGACGGCAAGTCCACCCTGATCGGGCGGCTGCTCTACGATTCCAAGATGATCTTCGAGGATCAGATGGCGGCGTTGGAGGCGGACAGTCGCCGCGTCGGCACCCAGGGCGGCGACATCGACTTCGCCCTGCTGGTCGATGGTCTGGCCGCCGAGCGCGAGCAAGGCATCACCATCGACGTGGCCTATCGCTTCTTCTCGACCGAGACGCGCAAGTTCATCGTCGCCGACACGCCCGGCCACGAGCAATACACCCGAAACATGGTCACCGGCGCCTCGACCGCCGACGCCGCCGTCATCCTGATCGACGCGCGGCGCGGGGTGCTGACCCAGACGCGGCGCCACGCCTATCTGGTCAGCCTGCTGGGCATCCGCCACGTGATTTTGGCGGTCAACAAGATGGACCTGTTGGGCTGGTCCCAGCATGTGTTCGACGCCATCGTCGCCGACTTTTCCGTCTTCGCCGCCCAGATCGGGCTGAAGACCTTCGACGCCATTCCGATGTCGGCCCTGCGCGGCGACAACGTCACCGAAGCCAGCCCCCGGTCGCCTTGGTACGTCGGCCCGCCGCTGATGCGCCTGTTGGAGACGCTGGAGGTCGGCGACGACCTGCAGGCCGATCCGTTCCGCCTGCCGGTGCAGTGGGTCAACCGGCCCAATCTCGACTTCCGCGGCTTTTCGGGCCAGATCGCCGCCGGGACCGTGCGGCCGGGCGATCCGGTGCGGGTTCTGCCGTCGGGAAAGACCTCGACCGTCGCCCGTATCGTCACCGCCGACGGCGACCTGGACCGGGCCGTCGCGGGTCAGTCGATCACCCTGACCCTGGCCGACGAGATCGACGTGTCGCGCGGCGACGTCCTGGCCGGCGCCGACGCCCCGCCCGAGGCGGCGGATCAGTTCGAGGCCACCGTGGTCTGGATGGACGACGAACCCCTGCTGCCGGGACGCCCTTATCTGCTGAAGATCGGCGCCAAACTGGTGGGCGCGACCATCACCGAGCCCAAGCACAAGGTGAACGTCAACACCCTGGAGCAGCAGCCGGCCCGGCGGTTGGAGCTGAACGAGATCGGCGTCTGCAACCTGTCGCTGGATGCGCCCGTCGCCTTCGCCCCTTACGCCCAGAACAAGGACCTGGGCGGTTTCATACTGATCGACCGGATCTCCAACCGGACGGTCGGGGCGGGCCTGCTGCACTTCGCGCTGCGCCGCGCCCACAACATCCACTGGCAGGCCCTGTCGGTCGACAAGGACGCGCGCGCCGCGATCAAGAACCAGAAGGGCCGGGTCATCTGGCTTACCGGCCTGTCCGGCGCCGGCAAATCCACCATCGCCGATCTGGTCGAAAAGCGGCTGCACGCCGACGGCCGCCACACCTATCTGCTGGACGGCGACAATGTCCGTCATGGCCTGAACCGCGACCTGGGCTTCACCGAGGAGGATCGGGTCGAAAACATCCGCCGCGTCGCCGAGGTGTCGAAACTGATGGTGGACGCCGGCCTGATCGTCCTGGTCAGCTTCATTTCGCCCTTCCGCGCCGAGCGCCGCATGGCGCGCGATCTGCTGGGCGAGGGCGAGTTCGTGGAGGTGCACGTCGACACCCCCCTGGCCGTCGCCGAGGCCCGCGACGTCAAGGGCCTCTACAAGAAGGCGCGGGCGGGACAGTTGAAGAACTTCACCGGCATCGACAGCCCCTATGAGGCGCCCGAGACGCCGGAGATCGTGGTGGACACCACCACCATGTCGCCCGATCAGGCGGCCGAGCGCATCGTGGCCTGGCTGGACGGCCGGTTCTGGAACGAGGATTTCAGCATCTGACTTGAAGTCCGGCTGCGCGCCCCGCACGGGAACCTTGACTGTTTCTGGCGCGCTGTAGAGGCCGATGACCCTTCCGATCCAAAAGCTGGACCTGTCCGCGATCGAGCAGTCGCAGATCGCCCGCATCGCCGGGACGAACCTGACCCTGGGCGGCCTGGTCAGCGCGGGCGTCATCGCCCTGGCGGCCATCGCCGCCCACTGGCTGGTGACGCGATCCTTGCGCCGGGTGCGAGAGCGGGCGGACCGCAGCCGCCAGGCCGTCTATCTGCTGGAAAGGCTGGCCGGCTACGGCATCATCGTGATCGGGGCGATGGCGGCCCTGTCGGCGGCGGGGCTGAACCTGTCGTCCCTGGCGGTCTTCGCCGGCGCCCTGGGCATCGGCGTGGGTCTGGGCCTGCAGGGGGTGGTCAAGGAGTTCGTGTCGGGCCTGTTCCTGATCTTCGACCGGATGGTGTCGGTCGGCGACTATATCGAGATCGAAGACATCGGCATTCGCGGCGCCATCATGGAGATCGGCCCGCGCGCGACCCGCGTCCGCACCAACGACAACGTCAATGTCCTGGTGCCCAACTCGCGCTTCATCGAACAGCCGGTGACCAACTGGACGCTGAAGGGCGACACCCGCCGCATCCATGTGCCCTTCACCGTCGCCTATGGCTCCGACCGGGGCCAGGTCCGCGACGCCGTGTTGAAGGCCGCCCGCGCCAGCCCCTTCACCCTGCCGGAAACCGAGGCGAGGAAGAGCCAGGTCTGGCTGGTGGCGTTCGGCGACCGGGGCCTGTCGTTCGAACTGGTGGTCTGGCCCACGCGCGATGCGGTCAAACGCCCCGCCGCCATGCACGCCGCCTATACCTGGCTGATCGCCGACGCGCTGGATGAGGCGGGCGTGGAGGTGCCGGTGCCGCAGACGGACCTGCGCCTGCGCCGCGCCTTCGGCCTGGAGGGCGACGAGGCCCTGAAGCGTCTGGGTCACGGCGACGGCGCCCCGCCGCC
>NZ_DALZQC010000159.1:0-4899 GCF_032017145.1 Brevundimonas sp. | reverse complement strand
CCTGCGTGCGTCCGCCCCAGCTGTCCCGGCCGATCCCGGTCGGCGACGGCGCCGCCCTTTTGGCCCGTCGTCCCGACGTGCGCCAGGCCGAGGCGGAACTGGCCGGCGCGGCCGCCCGCGTGAATGTGGCGACCGCCAACCTGTTTCCCCGCATCAGCCTGGGCGGCTCCTACGGCTCCACCGCGCTGAAGTCCGGCGATCTGGGCGAGGACCAGAACTTCCGCTTCAGCTTCGGTCCGCTGATCAGCTGGTCCTTCCCCAACGTCTTTGCGGCCCGGGCTCAGATCAAGGCGGCGGGCGCCCGTTCGGACGCGGCCCTGGCGACCTTCGACCAGACCGTGCTGACGGCCCTGCAGGAAACGGAGACGGCGCTCAGCAACTACGCCAACGAGCTGGACCGCCGCGCGGCCCTGACCGAGGCGCGCGACCAGGCGGCCCGCGCCGCCGAACTGTCGCGCCTGCGCTTCAACGCAGGGGCCGACAGCTTCCTGTTGGTGCTGGACGCCCAGCGCACCCAGGCGGCGGCCGATGCGGCCCTGGCCCAGTCCGACGCCCTGGTCACCACCTATCAGATCGCCCTGTTCCGCGCCCTGGCCGGCGGCTGGCAGGCCGACAGCTGATCCTGACGCGATCCTGAAACGGAAGGGCCGGGCGACGCATCGCCCGGCCTTTTTTCGTTCGTCCACAGGCTGACGAGCGACTCGGTGTTCCGCATTTGTTCCGATCATGCTCTAACCGTTTGCGGCGGTCGGCGGCGTGATGGAGGATCAGATGAACGACGCAATCCTGGCCCGGATGATGGCCGAACTGGACGCCGAGCTGGCGCGGGCCGAGCCGTCCCTGCCGGCCTGCCCGGAACACACCCGCCAGACCGAGGTCATGCGCGCCCTGGCGCTGGGCCTGGGCAATTTCGAACGGATGCGGGCGCATGACGCCCACCTCCTGGCGGCGCAGCTGTCTGCGCGCCGCGCCGCCTAGGGCTTGCGCTTGAAGGTGTCGCCGATGACCGAGGCGTCCGGGCCGTCCGGCCCGGCGCTCTTCTGCTCGGCCTGACCGACGCGCTTCACCGCCTTGTCGGAGGTTGCGCCGTCCGGTTTTCCGGCGGGGTCTGCGCCGTTCTTTTCGCGGCCTTCGGTCTGTTCGCGGTCCATGGTCGTCTCCATCTTGCAGAAGAGGGAGCGCGGCGGGGGGCAACCCGTTCCTCGGCGTCCTGGGATCAGCCCGCCGTATCCACCTTGGCCACCACCGACATCCCCGGCGCCAGGCGTTGCGCGGCCTCCTGGCCCGGATCGATGCGGATGCGCACGGGGATGCGCTGGGCGACCTTGGTGAAGTTGCCGGTGGCGTTGTCGGGACGGATGACGCTGAACTCCGACCCGGCGGCGGGGGCGATGCGTTCGACGCGGCCGCTCAGCGTCTGGCCGCCCAGGGCGTCGACGGTCAGGGTGACGGGCTGGCCGACGCGGATGTTGCGCATCTGCGTCTCCTTCATATTGGCGGTGACCCAGACCACGTCGGGCACCAGGCCCATCAGCTGGGTGCCTGCGGTGACATACTGGCCCTGACGCACCCCGACCTCGCCCAGCCGACCGGCGCGCGGCGCGACGATGCGGGTGTTGGCCAGGTCGATCTGGGCCAGACGCACGGCGGCGCGGGCGTTCTCCACGGCGGCGGCCAGGCTGTCGCGGCCCACCACGGCCGAGGTCACGCCGGTCTGGGCGATGCCCTCGGCGGCGCGGGCCTGGGCGACCTGGGCCTGGGCGCTGCGCAGGGCGGCCTCGGCGATGTCGACATTGGCTTGGGCCACCCAGCCCCCGGCCTTCAGGGTGCGGGCGCGATTGGCGTCGGCCTGGGCCCGCGTCAGGGTCGCCTCGGCGGCGGCGATGGAGGCGCGCTGCTGGGCCACCGATCCCCGCGCGGACGCCTGGGTCTGGGTCGAGTTGGAAAGAGCCGCCTCGGCCGCGTGCAGGCTGGCCTCGGCCTGCTCCAGCCGCTGGCGATAGATGCGGTCGTCCACCTGGGCCAGCAGCTGGCCCTGCTGCACCGTCTGGAAATCCTGGACCGGAACCTGTGTGACATAGCCGCTGACCTGCGGGCTGATCAACGTCACCTGACCCCGCACATAGGCGTTGTCGGTACGCTGGATATGGCCCGTGAAGGGCGGCAACTGCCAGGCGTAGAGCACCAGGCCGATGGCCAGCACGGCGATACAGGCCGCCACCACCGACCACAGGACGCGCTTCTTCGGCTCTGGCGCCGGGGCGGGCGCGGCCTGAGGTGCAGGAGATGGGGCGGGGGCGGGGGCGGCGGTGTCGGTCATGTCGGTTCGGCTCTCGGAAGGTCTCAGTCGACGGCGGCGGCTGCGGCGGCCTGTTGCGCCGCCAGCCGGGCGTCCTGGCGCGCCTGTTTGCGGGCCTTGAAGCGGGGAAGAAGGTGAATGAACGTGACCCAGGCGCAGCCCAGGGCGGCGATCACGGAAATCAGCAGGAAGACGTCGTTATAGGCCAGGATATTGGCCTGCTGCGTCACCTGTCGGCTCAGCAGGGCCACGCCCTCGGCCTTCAGAAGCGCCGGATCGCCGACGACGTGGCCATAGGCGCCGGACAGCTGGGCCAGCCGTTGCACGACCAGCGGGTTCATGGCGTCGATGCCCGCAGCCAGTTCGTTGGAATGGAACTTTTCGCGCACGACCTGGACCGTGCCGACCAGGGCCGATCCCGCCAAGCCCCCGACGTTCTGAAGAACGCTGAACATGACGATGAAGCTGATCAGATTGCGCGGATTGGTCTGCAGCACCCGCCCCACCCCGATCAGCAGGGCCGGCCCCACGAACATGGCCGAGGCGAAGGCGACCAGGGCCTGGCTGAAATACAGCTGGGCCGGGCGGGTCAGGACGGTGGCGTGGCTGTCGATGAAGGCGCCGATGGCGATCAGACCCAGGGCGATGGCGATGGGCTTGTGCAGCTTGGTCATGTTCAGCGTCAGGGCGCTGACCGCCGTGCCCGCCACCATGGACAGCAGGATCAGCAGGAACAGACCGTGAAGCTGGTCCTGGCCCAGGCCGACGACGGTCAGGAACCCTACCGCGCCCGAGGTCTGTTCCGACAGGGTGACGCGGATCAGGATCACGGCCCCGAACAGGCGCAGCACGTCCCTGCCGGTCAGCCAGCGGGTGTTGATCAGCGGATTGGCGCGATTGTGCTCGATCACCAGGGCCACGCTCAGCAGGATGATCGACCCGACCAGCGCCCAGCCGATCCACGCCGCCTCGGTCCACCAGACGATCCGACCCAGTCCCAGGACGGCGGCCAGAAGCGCCACGCCCGGCGCGAACAGGGCGAAGGTCAGGAAGTCCAGCGGCTCGAACAGCTTCAGCCGCTCGGACGGGGGCAGACGCAGCACCTGCACCGCCGCCCAGGCCAGAAGCGCCATCCCCAGTTCGAAGGTGTAAAACGCCTTCCAGTCGTTCAGTTGCAGCAGGGTCGGCATGACCAGGCGCGCGATCGGCACGGCGAAACTGGCCAGGCCGATCCCGATCACCAGCCCCTTCAGCCGGTGTTTGGCCGGAAACGCCTGGATCATATAGAGGAAGCCCAGGCTGCTCAGGCCCGCCGCCGCCATGCCGGCCGCCGCCCGCACCACCAGGGTCGATTCATAGTTGTCGACCAGCAGGTGCGCCGCGCAGGTGGCGACGAAGGCGCCCAGGCAGATCTGGGTGAACAGGCGCAGGCCGTACTGCTGGCGGAACTTGACCAGGATCAGGTTCATGCAGGCGTTGGTCATCACGAACACGACCGGCAGCCACGCCGCCTCGGTCAGGGTGATCCCCAGCGACCCTTGCAGGCTGGTGATGTTGGCGGTGACGGCGGCGTTGCCCAGGGCGCCGACCATGGCCACCAGAATCCCGGTCAGGGCGTACTGCACCCTCAGCCAGGGCGCATGGTCCGGCGTGGCGGGCGAGCCGGGCAGGGTGGGCAGTTCGTGCGGTTTCAGCGTGGCGACATACTGGTCCCACGGCAGATGCCAGTGACGGTCGGCGCGGGCCATCAGAACGCCTCCTCACGGGGCTTCAGCCCGTCCAGGATGATCTCGCGGGTGCGCAGGGACACGGCCTCGCGCTCGGCCGCGTCGGCGCCCTGGAAACCGGCGCCCAGCAGGGTGGCGATCAGACGAATGTCCATCGGCCGCAAATCCTCCCGCACCAGACCGGCGGCCTGGGCCCGCTTCAGCGACGCGGCGCCCGCCTCCATCAAGCTCTGCCGCAGGGGAGTAAGCGCGTCCGGCGACCGCACGTTCCGCACCAGGCCCGCCAGACCGGCATTGCGGATCATGTCCTCGGCCAGCCGGTCCAGGAACCAGAAGAAGACGGCCGGGTCGTCGCCCTGTTCGTCGGTGCGCCGCCCCAGGTCCGCGACATCGGCCTCCAGCACCGCCAGGGCCAGTTCGGTGCGGTCGGCGAAATGGCGATAAAGCGTGCCGCGCCCGACCCCGGCCTTTTCGGCGATCAGGTCCAGCGGCGCGTCCAGCCCTTGTTCGGACAGCACGACGCGCGCCGCCTGCAACAGGGCGGCGCGGTTGTGAACGGCGTCCTTTCGGACAGGCTTGGGGGCGGGGCGCGACATGATGACGCGCTTAAATGGACAGTCGTGTCCGTTTTGCAAGCCCTTTGTTTTCGTCCTTCCGGGCGAAGCGGAGCGGAGACCCGGAACCCAGCGGCGCCGAAGGCGAAATCCATCTGCCGCAGGATGTTTGAATATCGAATCCGCGACAGGTTCGCGCTCTCGCGCGCCGCTGGGTTCCGGGTCTTCGGGCCAAGCGGCCCTTCGCCCGGAATGACGAAAGAAGAGGCCTAGGATCTGTGGACTCTAGGGATTCCGGATTAGGCTGAAGCGTGATTCA
>NZ_DALZQC010000158.1:0-5186 GCF_032017145.1 Brevundimonas sp. | reverse complement strand
CGCGCCGACCGCCGCCGGGCCGGCGATGGCCGCCTATTTCGACTGCGTGCGCGACGGCGGCGCAGCGATCTCGGCGCACCGGGCGGTCTCTGCGCCGGACCAGCCCGAGAACTCCATCGCCGCCATCGAGGCGACGGGACGGGCCATTCCCAATGCGATCCTGGAACTGGACGCGGTCCTGACCAAGGACGGGCATCTTGTGCTGATGCACGACGAGACGATGGAGCGGACCACGACCGGGCGCGGGCGGGTCGCGGACCTGACCCTGGCCCAGGTGAAGCGGGCGAGGCTGAAGGCGTCGAACGGCGCCCTGACCCGCGCCGCGCCGCCGACCCTGGGCGAGGCGCTGGACGCCGCCGGTCGCGTGGGCGCCATCGTCAGCATCGACCTGAAACCCGCAGAGGGCGGCGCGACCGTCGATCTGGCGCGCGCGGTCATCGACCAGGTGCGGCGGTCGGGCGCGGCGAACCGCGTCATCCTGATCACCTATAACGACGCCGACGCGCGGGCGGTGGCGGCGATGGCGCCCGAGATGATGATTTCGGCGGGCTTGAGCAGCGTGGCTGATCTGCGCGGACTGAACGCGCCGCAAATCCTGGCCTGGACCGGCACGCGCGAGGAACGTCCGGCGCTGTGGCGCGCCTTGCGAGAGGCCGGGGTCGAGGTCCAGTTCGGCACCCTGGGCGCCGAGGGCGTTCGGCGCGACGACCGCTATGCCGCCGACGGCGACGTGTCGGAATATCGCGACCTGGTTCGCCAGGGGGTGACGGTGATCGCGACCGACACGCCGCTGGCGGTCAAGTCGGTGCTGGGCGCCGAGGTGGCCAAGGCCGCCACCTGTCCACGTCCGCGCTGACCACGCCCAGGTTTGCGCTGCATCAAGGGCGTCGCCCTCGCGATCGGGCAGGAGCGGACGGATGAGCCAGGATCTGACGTTCGATATCGCCGTGGTCGGGGCCGGGCCGGCGGGCCTGGGCTTCGTCCGTTCGCTGGCGGGAGCCGGGCTGTCCGTCGCCCTGATCGAGGGGCAGGCCGAGGCGAGCCTGCGCGATCCGGCGTTCGACGGTCGCGAGATCGCCCTGACCCACCATTCGATGCGCCTGTTGAAGACAATGGGCGTCTGGGACCGGATACCGGCCGATGACATCTCGGATCTGCGTCAGGCGCGTGTGCTGGACGGCGGCTCGCCCTTCGCCCTGACGTTTGGCGCCGGTGATGCGGAGCGGCTGGGCGTGCTGATCCCCAATCATCTGATCCGGCGCGCGTTGTTCGAGGTCGTCGAGAAGCAGGCGGGCGTCGACCTGATGCTCGGACGGCGGGTGGCCGACTGTCGGATCGGGTCTCGGAGGCCGCGCGGACGGCTGACGCTGGACGATGGGACGACCATCCGCGCCGACCTGATCGTGGCGGCCGATTCGCGCTTTTCCTTCATGCGCGACCGACTGGGCGTGGGGGCCGAGATCAATCGGCTGGGGCGGTCGATGATGGTCTGCCGTATGCGGCACGATCAGGCGCACGGCCATGTGGCGACCGAATGGTTCGACCACGGCCAGACCATCGCCCTGCTGCCGGTCGCCGACCCCGAGCAACGGCTGTCCTCGGTGGTGCTTACCCTGGCGGCGCCGGCTATCGCCGACCTGATCGCGCAATCGCCCGATGTCTTTGCATCGTCCATGGAGCGGCGGTTGAAAGGCCGGCTGAGCGGGTTGGAACTGGTCGGCGCGCGCCACGCCTATCCACTGGCCACGACCTGGAGCCATCGGTTCGCGGGCGACGGCTTCGCCCTGATTGGTGACGCGGCGGTGGGGATGCATCCGGTCACCGCCCATGGCTTCAACCTAGGTCTGCGCGGGCAGGAGACGCTGGCCAAGGTGGTGCGAGACGCGAGAGACGCGGACATCGGTTCGGGCCGTCTGCTGGCGCGCTATCAGCACGATCATCGGCTGGCCAGCTGGCCGCTCTATCAGGGCACGAACGCCATGGTGCGGCTGTTCACCCAGGAGACGCCGCCGGCCCGACTGGCGCGCGGCGCGATGCTGCGCGCCGGTCAGGCGACCGCGCCGTTCAAGGCGGTGGTCAAGCGGATGCTGACCGCTTGACAGTTGGCGTCAGTGAACCTTGCGGCCCGCGACCCATGTGCCGACGACCTTGCCTTGCAACCGGCGGCCGTCGAAGGGCGAGTTCTTGGATTTGGAGTGCAGGGCGTCGGCGTCGATGATGACCGGCGCGCCGGGATCGAACAGGATCAGGTCTGCAGGTGCGCCTTCGGCCAGAACGCCGGCGTCGAGGCCCAGCAGGGCGGCGGGGCCTTGGGTCAGGGGACGCAGCACGTCCAGCAGGTCCAGACCATCCTCGTGGTGCAGGGTCAGGGCGGCGGGCAGCAGGGTCTCAAGCCCGATGGCGCCGGGCGCGGCCTCGGCGAACGGGCGGCGCTTGTCCTCGGCCGGGGCGGGGGCGTGGGCCGAGGTGATGACGTCGATCAGGCCGTCGCGCACGGCCTCGATCAGGGCCTGGCGGTCGGCCTCCGAGCGCAGCGGCGGGTCCAGCCGGTAGAAGGTGCGATAGTCGCCGATGTCCACCTCGTTGAAGCACAGGTGGTTGATCGAGACGCTGACGGCGACCTCCAGCCCCTTGGCGCGGGCGCGGGCCAGGGTCTCCAGCGCGCCTTCGGTCGAAATCTGATCGACCAAGAAACGGGCGCCGGTCTGTTCGACCAGGGCCAGATCGCGCTCCAGACCGATGCGTTCGGCGATGGCTGGGCTGCCGGACAAGCCCAGGCGCGTGGCCAGCTCGCCGGCGGCGGCGACGGCGCCTTCGGTCAGCCAGGGATCGGCCGGGCGGCAGGCGATCAGGGCGTTGAAGGCGGCGGCGTAGCTCATCACCCTTTGCAGGGTGCGGCTGTTGACGATGACCTTGTCCACGTCGGTGAAGTACAGAGCGCCCGCTTCGTCCATCAGGCCGATCTCAGCCATGCGCTGGCCGTCCAGCGCCGTGGTGGCGGCGCCGGCGGCGCGGACATTGACCAGGTTCAGCGCCGCGCCGCGACGCTGGATGAAGTCGATCACCGCCGGATCGTCGACGGCGGGGTCTGTGTCGGGCTGGACGACGATGGTGGTGACGCCCCCGGCGGCGGCGGCCAGGCTGGCGGACTTCAGCGTCTCCTTGGGCTCGGCGCCGGGTTCGCCGGTCTTGACGCGGATGTCGATGAGGCCGGGCGACAGGCACAGGCCGTCGGCGTCGATGATCTGATCGGCGGCCAGATCCGGCGCGGCGCCGTGAATCACGCGGGCGATGCGGCCGTCTTCGACCAGAATGGCGCCCGGGCCGTCATAGTCGCTGGCCGGGTCCAGAAGGCGGGCGTTGACGATTGCCAGAGTGGTCATCGTGCGTCTCCCCAACGGGCGGAGAGGGAGGCTAGAACGGCCATGCGGGCGGCGACGCCCATCTCGACCTGATCCTGGATCAGCGAGACGTTCAGATCGTCGGCGACATCTGAATCGATCTCGACGCCTCGGTTCATCGGGCCGGGGTGCATGACCTTGGCGCCGGGCTTGGCCCAGGCCAGTTTCTCGCGGTCCAGGCCCCAGAAACGGAAATACTCGCGCGTGGAGGGGACCAGGGCCCCGGCCATCCGCTCAAGCTGAAGACGCAGCATCATGACGACATCGCAGCCCTGAAGCCCCTCGCGCATGTCGTGGAAGACCTCGCAGCCCCAGCGGTCGGCGTCGCCCGGCACCAGGGTCGGCGGGCCGATCAGGCGCACGCGCGCGCCCATCATCTGCAGCAGGGCGACGTTGGAGCGGGCCACGCGGCTGTGGGTTATGTCGCCGCAGATGGCGACGGTCAGGCTGGTCACATCGCCAAAGGCGCGGTGCAGGGACAACAGGTCCAGAAGGGCCTGGGTGGGGTGTTCGTGGCGGCCGTCCCCGGCATTGACCACCGCGCAGCCGACCTTCTGGCTGAGCAGTTCAGCGGCGCCCGAGGCCGAGTGGCGCACGACCAGAATGTCGGGCTTCATGGCGTTCAGGGTGACCGCCGTGTCGATCAGGGTCTCGCCCTTCTTCACCGAAGACGAGGCGACCGGCATGGTGACGACGTCGGCGCCCAGACGCTTGGCCGCGATCTCGAACGACGAACTGGTGCGGGTCGAGTTTTCGAAGAACAGGTTCACGACCGTGCGGCCGTGCAGCACGTCCAGCGCCTTGGAGGATTGGCGGTTGAAGTCGACGAAGGCGTCGCCCAGCTCCAGCAACTTCGGCGTCACGAACGGATTCAGGTCCGACGCGGCGAGGAAGTGGGGTTTCGGGAACGGGATCAGCCGCTCCTGGATGGTCTGGTCGGTGACGAGGGAGGGCTGGGTCATCGAGAGGCGGCTATAGGCGTGACTCGCCCCAAACGCCAGACTGGCGCGCCCATCACGCGAAGTGGAACAGGGCCAGCAGGATGGGGATGACGACGGCGCTGCCCACGGTGGTCAGGGCGATGACGCCCGCGATCAGGGGCGCGTCGCCGCCCATCTGGCGCGCCAGGACATAGGAGGCCGCCGAGCCCGGCGCGGCGCCGCAGATCAGGGCGATGCCCTGGGCCAGACTGTCGCCGCCCAAGGCCCAGGCTATGAACCACATCAGCGGCGGCATGACGCCCAGCTTGATCAGGGTGACGGCGGCGATGGTCTTGCGGCGGCGTTTGACCTCGGCGAAGGACAGGCCGGCCCCGGCGACGATCAGGCCCAGCGGCAGGGCGGCGGCGCCCAGCAGGTCCATGACCTCGGACAGGCCGGGGATCGAAGGCGCGTGCAGGAAATTCAGCGCCAGACCGATCAGGCAGGCCAGCAGAATCGGGTTGGCGAGCATCGATTTCAGCAAACCCAGAACCGAGGGCTCGCGGTGCAGGGCGCCCCATTTCGCCAGCACGGCGACGCAGGCGATGTTGGTCACCGGAATGATGAAGGCGATGGCCACGGCGGCCAGGGCCGTGCCTTCCGAGCCATAGATCGACTGGATCACCGGCACGAAGACGAAGCTGTTCCAACGGATCACACCTTGGAAGACGCTGGTGTAGGCGGGGCCGTCTAGCTTGATCAGCGGCTTGGCCGCCAGGGTCGCCGCCGCCACGATCAGGGTCGCCCCCACCGCCGCCGCGCCCGCCCCCGTCGTCCCTCGTTGATCGTCTACGACGAGGCCCAC
>NZ_DALZQC010000157.1:0-5230 GCF_032017145.1 Brevundimonas sp. | reverse complement strand
CGCGCCCGCGGCGCCCAGGGCGCCGGCGGCCATGACTGCAGCGATCGCGGCGGTGAGTGTCCTTCTCATGGTCGTGTCTCCATCTGCGGCCGAAACGATTCGACGTCTCGCCTTTATGGAGGGTGCGGCCTGAGGCCAGTCTGAACCGCGTCGTTCGACCGGGGTTCATCGCGCGGCCGCACTCCGGCCGCATTTGGATCGCGCGTCAGGCGGCGGCAGAAGCCTCCGACGGCTGCTCGAAAGCCATGGCGACCGCCTCGCGCCCCCCGCCGACCCGGCCCATCAGCAGGGCCAGGGCGCTGAAGTCGATCGGCTTGTTCAGATAGGCGTCGGCTCCGGCATTCAGGCCCGCCTCGTGATCCTCCGACCGCGCGGAGGCGGACAACACGACGATGGGCGTGTCGGCGTTCAGACCCCCGCCTTCGCGGATCAGGCGCGTTGCGCTCAGACCGTCCATCACCGGCATGTTCACGTCCATGATGATCAGGTCGAACGGCTGTTCGGCGGCGCTGTCGACCGCGATCCGACCGTTTTCGGCGGTGGCGGTGATATGGTTGGCCGAGCTCATCCACGCTTCCAGGATCATGCGGTTGACGGGATGGTCCTCCACCACCAGCACACGCAGCGACTCGCCGCCTTCGACCTCAGCATGGACTTCTTCAGCCAGGACCGGCTTGGCCCATTCCACCACCTCGGCCTCGACCTCCAGGGTGAAGCACGAGCCTTCCGCCAGTTTCGAGGTGACGGTGATGTCCCCGCCCATGATGTTGGCCATCCGCCGGGCGATGGTCAGGCCAAGGCCCGTGCCGCCGAACCGGCGTGTGGAGGAGCTGTCGACCTGGGTGAAGGGCTGGAACAGCCGCTCCAGATCGGCCGCCGCGATGCCGGCCCCGCTGTCCTGGACGACGAACTGGAACCGCACGCGCTGATCCGAAATCCGGTGCGATCGCACGGTGTAGTGGATGCGTCCGGTCTCGGTGAACTTGACGGCGTTGGACAACAGGTTCTGCACGACCTGACAGACGCGCAACGGGTCGCCCCGCACCACGGTCGGCGTCTCGCCTTCGAAGGTGGAGACGAACTCCAGGCCCTTGGCCTCGGCCTGGGCCTCGAACGGACCTGTAATCCGCTTGTGCAGACTGTCTATCGAGACATCGACGACCTCGAAATTCATCTTTCCCGCCTCGATCTTCGTCATGTCGAGGATGTCGTTCAGGAGCGACAACAAATTGTCGCCCGAGTTGCGGATGATCGACAGATATTCGCGCTGGGTCGTCTCCAGCCGCGTCGCGCTGAGCAGTTGGGCGGCGCCCAGCACCCCGTTCATCGGCGTTCTTAGTTCGTGCGAGATCACGCCCAGGAAGTTGGACTTGGCGTCGTTGGCGGCGTTCGCCTTGTCGCGCGCGGCCTCCAGTTCTTCGATCAGATGCGCCTGATGTCGCTGAAAGGCCCGGATGCGATCTTCCCGCAACAGGGTCATGGTCACCAGCACGAACAGGCCGGCGGCCGTGAACGGCAGAACCACCAGCATGGACCAGAACTCGGGCGTGCCCCACAGACTCATCAGGATGATTGCCGCCGCCGCCCCATAGGGCGACGAAATTATCAGGGCCTGACGGGGCGAACTCCGCAGTTGGGCGAACACCAGCACATAGCCGGAAATGATCAGCGCCAGGGCCAGGGGGCGTCCGAAATCGGCAGGCGAGAACCAGGCCAGCAGCGGCGCCACGGCCCATGCGCCGGTCGTCACCGTGGCGACGATGGGGAAGGTCATGCCCCATCCTGTTTCGACTTGATGGCTCAGCCGCTTTTCGACCATGCCGCGAACCGAACCTGCGGCCAGCGTCAGGCCGAACCAAAGACCGGCCTGCAACCACCCCACCGTGCCCAGCAGTCCCAAGGCCCAGGAGGCGATGATCATATAGCGCAGATACTGCGTCTGCAGGATGGCCGTCAGGGCCTGGGAC
This sequence comes from Brevundimonas sp., assembly GCF_032017145.1. GTDB lineage: Bacteria > Pseudomonadota > Alphaproteobacteria > Caulobacterales > Caulobacteraceae > Brevundimonas. The sequence goes on along the minus strand of NZ_DALZQC010000157.1, from coordinate 3,263 downwards.
GCATCCCCGGCGCGCTGATCGCCTGGCAGCGCCTTCGCCACGCCGTCTGATTCCACCATAGCCCAGAGCCCCACCTTCTGTTTGGTGGCGTGACGCTATGACGAAGGTTCTAAGACGATGTGAACGCTGGTTTTTACGCCTGCGCCTCGTCCGGCGTCAGGGCCTTGATCGACAGGGCGTGGACCGGCCCGGCCAATTCGGCCTTCAACAGGGCGTTGACCGCGCGTTGACGCGCCACGCGCGACTGCCCCTGGAAAGTCTCTGACACGATCACCAGATTGAAGTGGCTTTCTCCGCCAGGCTTGGCGTCCATCCCGCCTTCGTGGTGGTGGCCGGCGTGGCGCCAGCTGTCATCCTCGATCTCCAACCGCCGGGGGGCCAGGCCCTCCGTCAGTTTTGCACGAATAATTGCCGTGACCGGGCCTTCCGACATGATCGATTCCTTGATGCCGTCCAATTCGGCCCTACACTTCGGGTGATGTCCGCCTCCTTTCAATACAAGCCGCGCTTCACCGACATCCGCGTGAAGCCGCCGAAGCCCGAGGAAGAGGCGGCCCAGGCCGACGTCCTTCACCTCAAGCCGGGCGAAAAGCCCTGCCAGTGGCCGGACTGCCGCAAGGCCGCGACCGCCAAGGCGCCCAAGTCGCGCGACCGGCTGAACGATTTCTACGAATTCTGTCAGCCCCACGCCGGCGAGTACAACAAGGGCTGGAATTTCTACGCGGGCATGAGCGAGGGCGAGGTCCGCGCCGCCCAGGAAAACGAGGCCATGACCGGCGGCCGCCCGACCTGGGAGATGAAGGCCGGCAAGTTCACGCGCGAGGCCGCCGCCTTCGCGTCCAAGATGGGCACGTCCAACACCACCGGCGCCGGATCGTGGCGCGACAGCTTCGGCCTGTTCGGTCGCAAGGGCGATCAGGCGCCGCAGTCCCCGACCGAGGACCGCCGCGTCGGCAAGCTGGAACGCGCTGCGCTTGCCGACCTGGGCCTGGACCCCGGCGCCGACAAGGCCAAGGTCAAGGCCAGCTATCATGAGATGCTGAAACGCTTCCACCCGGACACCAACGGCGGCGACCGCGGCGCCGAGGCCAAGCTGCAGCGCGTCATCAAGGCCTGGAAGACGCTGAAGAAGGCCGGGCTGGCTTAGGGCCTGACCGGCGCCTTGGAGATCAGTTGACCCGCAATCATTTGCTGGGCCTTGGCGTTCATATAGATCAGCGCCTGTTCCGCCGCGACGCGATCCGCCCGGTTTGCCGTCGATAGGCCGAGCGACGCCAGAAAAGTCGCCCCCGCGCGTCAATCGGGGCAGGCCGGTCCTTCGATGCCGAACGGTTTGGCGGCATTATTGAAGACGCAACTCCAGGCGGCCTCGCTGGCCTCATCCCAAGCCCGATCCAGGCGCGCCCTGCTCAAACCCTTCTCGCGTTCGACCCGCGCCGAAGCTCCCAGTTGGATCACATGGGACGCAATGGCGGCATGTATCCAGCGCGGCGGCAAATAAGATCGGCCCGTACAGTCCTGTGAGATCGCCAGAAGGTCGGCGCCGCGTTGCGACAGGGCGCGCATCCCTTGCGACATGCCGCGGTCATAGGCGGTCATCACCGCCTGCTGCTCCGCCTCAGGCAGGCGCGACCAAGCACAGGCTCCCGTCGCCGAAGGCGCGTCGGGCAAAGACAGAAGCGCAATCGCGGCGAAAATCTGGATCATTGCCCCCTTCGTCCCAACCTGCGGCCATCACTGGCACAATCGAGGCGACAACGGCAAGCGGTCGCGGTGTCACTCCGCGTAGATCATCTTGCGGCTCATTCCGCCGTCCATCGTCAGAACCTGCCCCGTCACGAAGCCGGCCTCGGCCAGATAGATGACCGCCTGGGCGATGTCGGCGGGGCGGCCGACGCGGCCGGCAGGGTGCTGGTCGTGATCGACCGGGCGTAGGCCTTCCCCATCGGAGATCCAGCCCGGGGCGATGGCGTTGACCCGGACTTTCGGACCCAGGCTGATCGCCAGCGCATGGGTCAGGGCGACCAGCGCGCCCTTCGACGCCGCATAGGCTTCGGTCTCCGGCTCGGACATGACGGCGCGGGTCGAGGCCATGTTGACGATGGACCCGCCGTCCCTGAGCAGGGGAATGGCGGACCGACACATCAGAAAGGCGCCGGTCAGGTGGCTGTCGACCACTTTTCGCCAGTCGGCCAGAGACAGATCGGCCAGCGACCCATTGACCGGATCGGCGACCCCGCCGTTGTTGACCAGCAGATCAAGCGCCGACCAGCCCAGCGTCTCGAAGGCGTGCGCGACCGAGGCTTCGTCGCTCAGATCACAGTCTATATGGCGCGCCGCGCCCTCACCTGGTTTCAGATCGAACGAGGCGACGTCCCATCCCTGGTCGATGAGCGCCTGGCACAATCCCGATCCGATCAGGCCCGATCCGCCCGTGACGATGGCTTTCTTCATGGGCGTCAGAACCGGCCGGACGCCGGTTGGTTGCGACGATCAAGGTTGTCCGGCGGCCAGACCGTTCGAAGCGGTCATCATCGGCGCGGCCGGTTCGCGGAAATAGCGGTCGATGCCGTCCGCGACCGTCTTCATCAACCGGCGGCGCGCGCGCTCGTCGGTCAGCATCCGCTCGTCCTCTGGGTTGGTGATGAAGCCCATTTCCAGCAGCACCGCCGGCACGTCGGGCGCCAGCAGCACGGCCAAACCGGCGTCGCGGTGGCTGCGACGCAGGAGCGGCGTCTCGGAGCCTTCCAGATGGGTCAGCAGAACCCGCGCGAACTGGGCCGATCGGTTCTGCGTCGCGCGCTGGGTCATGTCCAGCAGGATGCGGTCCACCGAGGGATCGCGTCCCGGCAGATGCAGTTCGCGGTGCCAGTTGTCGCCGCGCGTGAACTCGCGAACCGCCCGGCCCGCCCCCTGTTCGGACAGGGTATAGACGCTGGCCCCGCGCAGCGCCGGATCGGAACCGGCGTCGGCGTGCAGGGAGATGAACAGGTCCGCGTCCGCCTGGCGCGCGATGGCCACGCGGCGATACAGATCGACATAACGGTCGTCCTCGCGCGTCAGCCGCACGCGATAGCGCCCGGTCCGCTCCAGTTCGCTTTTCAGCGCCAGGGCGGCGGCCAGGGTCACGGTCTTTTCGCGCGCGCTGGCCCCGCTGGCGCCGGGGTCGTTGCCGCCATGGCCTGCATCGATGACGATCAGCGGCTTTCCCGACCGGCGCGGCGCAGGCGGCGGGGTCGACGGCGAAGGCGCGCGAGCGGCCG
>NZ_DALZQC010000156.1:0-5266 GCF_032017145.1 Brevundimonas sp. | reverse complement strand
GGCGGCTGGATCGCCGGGCGCGGCCGTTCGTCCGGCAGCAGGGGACGCGGCGTGATGTCCACATAGAGGGGCCGCTGTTCCGGCGCGGTCAGCGGCGCGTCGATCCCCAGGGCCGTCAGGGACAGGACGGCGATCAGACCGGCGTTGATGACGACCGAGGCGGAGGCCAGGGCGACCTTTCGCCAGTCCGGGCGGCGCCGTCGCGACCAAGGGCCAAGCGGAAACACCGACGCAGCGGTCATTCGCGACGCTTTCTGAGATTGGGCAGGAAGCCGTCCCGCGAGGAGAAAAGATCGATCCGAATATTCACGTCGGCGCATCCTGCCACGGGGTTCGGGTCTTCGCACGACTGTTTGACGCGCGACGGATCGGCCCGTTGAGCCTCCCAGGCCGCCAGACGGCGTGCGCCCTGACGGGCGAAGGCGGCGTCGCGTTCCGCATCGCCCGTGCCTTGGATCGCGGGAACGGCCCCGGCGCCGGCCCAGCGGTCCTCGCAGCGACGGCGGGCGTCGAGCGAAAGACGGTGCGGGGCTTCGCACGAGAGGAGGGGGATGCTCGGCCCCGGAATGGCGCCGTCGACCCGCCAGCGGGCGTCGATCCCGTCGTGCGTTGTCGCCTCGGCCAGGGGCGGGCGCGGCGACGTGACCGTTCCGCCGCTGTCCGGGGCATCGGCCTGGAACGCCTGCGCCCGGCGGGGCGCGGCGAGTTTTTCCTCCAAAGAAGGGGCGGAGGCGGACTTCGGCGCGCGGGCCAGGGTCGGCCAAGCGTCGTCCAGATAGACGACCATCGGTTCGGCGCGTGGCGGCCGAACGCGCAGCCCCACATCGGTCATGGACAGAAGCGCGACGGCGCCCGCGTTCAGGCCGACAGCCGTCGCCGCAAAGCCCGCCTTGCGCCAATCCAGCCGTAGGCCGACCGTGTTCGCCCTCATCGTGACAGGTCCGGCATCGAATCCACCCTCCGTCAGTTCAGGCCAAACAGGGATCGAACGCCGGGATAGGCGCCGTCGCCGTCGCGATAGTCACGCCAGCGTTTCTTGACGGCGGCCTCCTTGGCGAAGGCCGCTGTCCGATCCTCGTCTCCGGAGCGCGCCATCGGCGCGGAGGGTTCAGCGGCCGCCATGGCCAGCGCGCGGCAGGACTGCCTGTCCTGCAAAGACCGCGCTTCACCGGGCCGGCAGTCCGGCCCGTCGCTCCGCGCCGCGCTTCCTGACGGCCAGGCGGCGTCGACCGAGGCGTGGGGGCGGACGGTCCAGCGCGGGTCGTAGGCGGGCGCCGATGTCGGCGGCATGGTCGGGACCGAAGGACGATCCGCGAGAGGTTGCGGAGAGGGCGGCGCCGGGCGACCTGCCGCCGCCTGCAGGGCAGGGGGCGGCTCTCGACGGACCGGGGTCTTGATGAAGACGGGTTCGATATCGACGTAGATGGGAGACGACCCCGGGATGCGCCGTGGCGCCGGGCGTCGGTCCTCAAGGGCGAGCAGCGCCAGCAGGCCCGCATTGATCGCAAGCGAGAGCGTGATCGCCCCTGTTCGGGCCAGCCCCCCCATGAACCATCCCCGGTTGGTCGTTCGATCAAGCTGAACGCGAAGCGTGGCGGGTTTCAGGCCGAACGGCGCTATAATGAAGACGGCCGCGTTGGTTCGCAATGTGGTACGGGACGAGGTGTTAACGCGCGTTCTTGACCTGCGGCCCCATCCCGCGTAGAAGCCGCGCACTTTCGAGGCGTGGCCGGTTCGCCGGTCGCCGAGATCGTGACAATCGAACGGACGGCCTGTGCGCCGCCGGAACGCCCAAAGCGCGCGTTCCGGTTTTTCTGTTTGTCGTCACGGCATCAGTCTCGATGACACCCGGGCGAGGGGATGGTCCCCCGTTCACAAGAAGGCGAGAGGCGCTTCGGTCGAAAGACACACGCCTCCATCAGAAGTCGAGACGAGTTTCGAATGCCTACGATCAACCAGCTGATCCGCAAGCCGCGCAAGCCCAAGCCCACCCGCAACAAGGTGCCGGCTCTGGAGGGTTCGCCCCAGCGTCGCGGCGTCTGCACCCGCGTCTACACCACGACCCCGAAGAAGCCGAACTCGGCTCTGCGTAAGGTCGCCAAGGTCCGTCTGGCCAAGAACGGCTACGAAGCCGTGTGCTACATCCCCGGCGAAGGCCACAACCTGCAGGAACACTCGGTCGTTCTGATCCGCGGCGGCCGCGTGAAGGACTTGCCCGGTGTTCGCTACCACATCCTGCGCGGCGTTCTGGATACCCAAGGCGTCAAGGACCGCAAGCAGCGTCGTTCGCACTACGGCGCCAAGCGTCCGAAGTAAGCCATTCGCTTCCGGGCCGTCGCGCCCGGACGCCTTTTCTAGATCTTCCCGGCGCAGGCCGGGCACTGCAAGGAATAACCCATGTCGCGTCGTCACCGCGCCCAGAAGCGTGAAGTTCTGCCGGATCCGAAGTTCGGGGACCTGGTCGTCACCAAGTTCATGAACTACGTCATGTACGAAGGTAAGAAGGCCGTCGCCGAAAACATCGTGTACGGCGCCTTCGACATCCTGGCCGACAAGAAGAAGGACCAGGAGCCGGTCGCCACCTTCCACGCCGCCCTGGACAACGTCGCCCCGTCGGTCGAAGTCCGTTCGCGTCGCGTCGGCGGCGCCACCTATCAGGTTCCCGTCGAAGTCCGCCCGGACCGCCGCCGCGCCCTGGCCATCCGCTGGCTGGTCAACGCCGCGCGCAAGCGTGGCGAGAACACCATGACGGAAAAGCTGGCGGCCGAGCTGCTGGACGCCTCGAACAACCGCGGCACCGCGGTCAAGAAGCGCGAAGACACCCACAAGATGGCCGAAGCCAACCGCGCCTTCAGCCACTATCGCTGGTAAGCGTCTTAAAAGCGCCAACTGCGGCGACTATCTGAGACTATCCGGCGCGGGCGGTTTGAGCTAAATCGCCCGCGCTCGCTTATCCGCCGCATCGACGATCATCCCCGAGGGCGCGCTTCGCGTCCTGCACTACTTCCAAGGCACGTTTTCATGGCTCGTACGCACAAGCTCGAGGACTACCGCAACTTCGGCATCATGGCCCACATCGACGCGGGCAAGACGACGACGACCGAGCGGATCCTGTATTACACCGGCAAATCCCACAAGATCGGCGAAGTCCACGACGGCGCCGCGACCATGGACTGGATGGACCAGGAGCAGGAACGCGGCATCACCATCACCTCGGCCGCGACGACCGCCTTCTGGCAGAACAAGCGCCTGAACATCATCGACACCCCCGGCCACGTGGACTTCACCATCGAAGTCGAGCGCAGCCTGCGCGTCCTCGACGGCGCCGTGACGGTGCTGGACGGCAACGCCGGCGTCGAGCCGCAGACCGAAACCGTCTGGCGCCAGGCCGACAAATATTCGGTGCCGCGCATCGTCTTCGTCAACAAGATGGACAAGATCGGCGCCGACTTCGACAAGTCGGTGGAATCGATCCGCGACCGTCTGGGCGCCAAGGCCGTGCCGATCCAATTCCCCATCGGCGCCGAAAGCTCGCTGAAGGGCCTGGTCGACCTGGTCCGCATGAAGGCCGTGGTCTGGGACAACGACGGCCTGGGCGCGTCCTACCGTGACGAAGAGATCCCCGCCGACTTGGTCGACAAGGCCAACGAAGCCCGCCAGTACCTGATCGACAACGCCGTCGAGCTGGACGACGAGGCGATGGAAGCCTACCTCGAAGGCAACGAGCCCGACGAAGCCACCATCAAGAAGTGCATCCGCAAGGCCGTGCTGACCGGCGCCTTCTATCCGATCCTGTGCGGCTCGGCCTTCAAGAACAAGGGCGTGCAGACGCTGCTGGACGCCGTGGTCGACTATCTGCCGTCGCCGCTGGACATCCCGCCGACCCCGGGCATCGACTTCAAGACCGAAGAGCCCGTCGTGCGCAAGGCGTCGGACGACGAGCCCCTGTCGGTCCTGGCCTTCAAGATCATGGACGACCCCTTCGTCGGCTCGCTGACCTTCTGCCGCCTGTATTCGGGCAAGATGGAAACGGGCATGAGCCTGCTGAACTCGTCGCGCGACAAGCGCGAGCGGGTGGGGCGGATGCTGCAGATGCACTCCAACAACCGCGAAGACGTCAAGGAAGCCTACGCCGGCGACATCGTCGCCCTGGCCGGCCTGAAGGAAACCCGCACCGGGGACACCCTGTGCGATCCGATCAAGTCGCCCGTCATCCTGGAGAAGATGGAATTCCCGGCCCCGGTCATCGAGATCTCGGTCGAGCCCAAGACCAAGGCCGACCAGGAGAAGCTGGGCGTCGCCCTGGCCAAGCTGGCGTCGGAAGACCCGTCCTTCACCGTCTCGACCGACCACGAGTCGGGCCAGACCATCCTGAAGGGCATGGGCGAGCTTCACCTGGACATCAAGATCGACATCCTGAAGCGCACCTACAAGGTCGAGGCCACCATCGGCGCGCCGCAGGTCGCCTATCGTGAATCGCTGGGCCGCAAGGTCGACATCGACTACACCCACAAGAAGCAGACCGGCGGTACGGGCCAGTTCGCCCGCGTCATGATCACCTTCGAACCCGGCGAGCCGGGCTCGGGCTTCGTGTTCGAGAACTCGATCGTCGGCGGCGCGGTGCCCAAGGAATACATCCCCGGCGTCGAGAAGGGCCTGAACTCGGCCAAGGACAACGGCCTGCTGGCCGGCTTCCCGCTGATCGACTTCAAGGCGACGCTGACGGACGGCAAGTTCCACGACGTCGACTCCAGCGTGCTGGCGTTCGAAATCGCGTCGCGCGCCGCCTTCCGCGAACTGAAGGAGAAGGGTGCGCCCAAGCTGCTCGAGCCGATCATGGCGGTGGAAGTCGTGACCCCCGAGGAATATCTCGGCTCGGTCATCGGCGACCTGAACGGCCGTCGCGGCATGATCCAGGGTCAGGACATGCGCGGCAACGCCACCGTCGTGAACGCCTTCGTGCCTCTGGCCAACATGTTCGGCTATGTGAACACGCTGCGCGGCATGTCGCAGGGCCGCGCCCAGTTCACCATGCAATACGACCACTACGAGCCGGTGCCGCAACACGTCGCCGACGAAGTGATCAAGAAGTACGCCTAAGCTTTTCCTTTTGGAAAAGCGCACCTAAATAGCGCCCGGTCGGCCATCGGCCGGGCGCCCTTAACCCCCAAACTGCAGGAACCCCGGTTCGGGGACCTTAGGAGCTAGAGAATGGCCAAGGAAAAGTTCGAACGCACGAAGCCGCACTGCAACATCGGCACGATTG
>NZ_DALZQC010000155.1:0-5276 GCF_032017145.1 Brevundimonas sp. | reverse complement strand
CCGTCCGTCCTTTCAAGGGCCGGACTCTAGCTCCGCGTGGAGGAAATTCTCAGGGCACGTCACTTCCGTTGGGCTTGTCCGCTTCCTAGCTAGACGGCAGCCGTTGCTGAGGAGAACGAGAATGGTCACCGCCCGTGAGAAGCGTCTGGAGCCGTTGAGGACGCCCACCAGCCTGTCGGAAGAGGCGACGCGCGATATTTCCGCCGCGTTGACCGCGTTGCTGGCCGATACGTTCGCGCTCTACATCAAGACCAAGAACTTCCACTGGCACGTGTCGGGGCCGCATTTCCGCGACTATCACCTGATGCTGGACGAACAGTCGGCGGAAATCCTGGCCATGACGGATCCGATGGCCGAGCGGGCGCGCAAGATCGGCGGAACGACGCTGCGGTCCATCGGCCAGATCGCCAGGGAATCGCGCGTCGCCGACAACGATGCGGACTATGTCGATCCGCTGGACATGCTGGCTGAGCTTCGCGACGATAACGGCGAACTGATCGGCCGGATGCGCGAGGCGCACGACCTGTGCGACGAGCATAACGACATCGCCACCGCCAGCCTGCTGGAGAACTGGATCGACGAAAGCGAGAAGCGCGTCTGGTTCCTGTTCGAATCGGGGCGTCGCGGCAACGGCTGACGGCGGAACCGTTCCGCTTGCGCTGTCTTATGGAACGTCGATAGTCGTGTCCGGGGACAACGCAGGAGGGACGGGTTGAAACACGGCATCTGGATCGGCGGATTGGCGCTGGCGGGCTTGGCGGCGGCGTCTACGGCCAGCGCGGGCATGTCGAACGCCTTTGGCAACACCATCGTCTCCCACTATCCCAACGGGCAGTGGGTGAAGCATTTCTTCGAGCCTGACGGCCGTTACACGTCGCAGTTTTCGGACGGGCGGCGGCTGAACGCGCGATGGACGGCCGAGAACGGCCGAATCTGTCTCAGCGAGTTCGCCCCGCGCCAGATACTGCCCCGCTTCTGCAGCCGGATAGTGGAGGCGGACGTAGGCGACAGCTGGCAGGCGCGCGATCCGCTGGGGCGCAATATCCGCAATGAACTGGTGGCGGGGCGTCGTTGACCCTTGCCCTGACGGTCGCCAGCCTCTAGAGGCGACGACCTACCTGAATGCGGATGTGGCGGAACTGGTAGACGCACTGGATTTAGGTTCCAGCGCCGAGAGGCGTGGAGGTTCGAGTCCTCTCATCCGCACCAAGGTTTTACGGGTGTTTGAGGCGGGTCGGTCGATTGGCTGACCCGCATCAATCCGCGAACATCCGAGGAACGCCGCATCTATCGCGGCACAGTGGCGGCACAGTCTGTTCCACATCCGTTCTCATTGAGCTATGACCCAGCCCGTCGGTGGCGCGACGGAGGACGTCATGGGCCAGCCCCTATCAACTGAAGAACTGCTGCGCCTCGGCCGCTTCCAGGCGCCATGACCGCTGAAACCGTCGGCTCCATGATCGAGCGGGGCGCGAAGATCAGGTGGGAGTGCGAAGTCGTCCGGATCGAACATGGCGGGCCCGTGGACCTTGCTGCTGTGGCGCGCGCCAAGGGCGAAGACTTCACCCTGGCAAACAGGCGGCCCGCCTGCCGCGTCGAGGGCTGTCCCGGTCGGGTTCGGTTCATGGACAAGACGAGCACCTGGCCACGGCAAGTCGACACGATCACCGACATGGACAGGATATGGTGGGACTACACCGCAGCTGAGAATGAGCGGCTGAAGGCTCTGGGTTGGTGGCTTGAGATGGGGAAGTGGAAACCGCCGCCGGCGCCGGTCTATGGACAAGACCTCAACGGCAAAACGCCCCCGGCATGAACCGAGGGCGCTTGGGGCGGGTGGTCTCACCCAGGGAACGTAATAGACCGCCCACCGAGCGGGGTGGCGCATATTGCCGGGCCACCACCCTCATAAGCCGGCTCTGCTGCGGTTAACTCCATCAGTGACCATCGGTTCCTGTGAGCGGAATAAGACGAAAGCCGCCCCGGTCTCCCGGAGCGGCCTCGATAGCGGAGCCGAGGCTCAACGCTGGGGTCGATATTATCGAGGGCGCCTAGCCCGGTCGCGGCGGCGGCGGACAGTCCAGCCCCCGCATCCCCATCTTGTCGAAGAACCGGCAAAGCCGCCCGACCTGGGCCGCCAGTCGATCACCCCGCGCTTCGATGGCGATGTCGTAGGCGTCGAGCGCAGCCTCTGAATAGATCGCCTCGGGCGCCAGGACCGGCTTCGGCTCAACCGCCAGATCGGCAGGGCTCGGGTAAAAGGCGCTCTGCGGCGCCTTGGTGGCGCAACCGCTCGCAAGCGAGACGGACGCGGCGAGCGCTAGGGACAGCATCAGGGAGCGAGTTGACCGCATCGGAGAGTTCCTTTTCGCGGGCGTTGATGATGGTGGTGTCGGTTGCGCGCTCGCCAGCGGCAGTTTCCCGCGCGCTGGAGGCCTTCGCTTCGGTCTTGGCTTTCATGGCGGTCTGATGGTCCCGCTCGCCCTGTGCGGCCCTGTGAGCGCAATAGGCCCCGAACAGCAGGAAGCCGGCGAGAAGGACGACGGCGATCCAGCCCTTGGGGCTGAGCATGCCGGGGATGCGGCGGATTAAGGCGAGGACGATCATCGCGCCCAGTCCCCGGTCTTGCCGTGCAGCCAGGTCAGGAACTGGCCCACGGTCTTGCCCTTCAGGATCGACGGGTTGGCGTTGGTCGCGCCCACGCCGGCGATCAGATCCGCCCGCGAGTTCACGTCCGCGCCGATCACCTGGGCGGCGACGACCGGGCCGAAGAAGTGGGCGGCGTAGAGCGACGCCTTGTTGATCGGTATGCCCTTGCCGCGCAGATAGGCGGCGTTCTTGGCGGTGAACGTCTTGGCCCGCGCCAACTGTTCCTCGACGGACGGCTTCAGGCCGCCGAAGGCCGGACGCAGGGTGGGCCCCCACTTCCCGCCCTCGCCCAGCCAGGTCGAGCGGATGAACTGATATAGGCCCGAAGCACTGGACGACGCGGCCTGGACATAGGGCCTGTCCGCGCTTTCGATCTTCGACAGCATGGGCCAGTAGTCATCGGGGATGTCGGACGCATCCGCGTCGGCGACCTTCGGCGGGGCCAGTTCGTCCAGTTTGGCGACGGTGTCGAGCCCGGCCCAGCCATCGACCGTCAGGCCGAACCGTTCCTGGAATAGGCGAACGAAAGCGTCATCGCTGATTACAGCCATGAGGTCAGTCTCCAGATTGTGGGAATTGGCTTTCGAAGCTAAGCCGCAGAGGTCGCGGCTCATGCCCGAACTGCGTCAGGCGGCCCGGTTGGGCGAGGACATCATCGGCCGGGCCGCATTACTGCGATGGGGGAGTTGCAATGGATGACGGGACGCTGGAGCGGCGCGCCATGGGGGCGGAGCAGCTGGTCGCCGCCAAGATCACGGAGTTCGGGGCGCACCTGACGGCAGGTGATCGGGCCGCAGCAGAGCGAGCGCGAACGGAAGCCCTCGCCGCTCTGGAAGTCCACCTCGACCTGACCGACCAGTTGATCAGCCAGACTTTCGCCTAAGGGCAGGATGCGAACGGCGGGCGCGACTGGGTCCGCAGTCGTGAAGACTTTCTTCAGAAGTTGCGCGCAACCTCCGATCAGCGGCGCTCTAAACGCCGTGCCCCTCGACTTGACCCGTTCCGAACCGCGCAGGCTCCGGGGCGGGTCGATCTTTGTCAGGGCTTCGCGTCAGGCGGCTGGGATGCCGCCGCCGCATCGATCGCTCGGTTGGCCATGTCCTGCTGGCCAGCGTTCACGACCTTGGCGAAGTAGAATCCTAGAATTAACAGCATGCCGTCCTTGAACAGGCCGACGATGGTCTCGACGCTGTCGCGGTAGCTGGCGTCAATATGTTTCCCGACCAGGGCGATCATCGGCGTATAGGCGAGGCACCCGACGAGGAAGCCGAGCGCCAGGATGGTGGTCGTCTGCGGCATGGGCGGGATGCGGATGACGATGGGGAGCTTCATGGTCGTTTTCCTCTCCGACGTGGAGGCGTGATCGTTGCGGTCTGATTGCCTGGATCGATCACCGTGAAAGCGCCGGCCTCTGTCGCTGCTGACAGGTCGTAGCCATTGCGCCGCAAAATGGACTCCAGGCTGTTCGAACGCTGGGCCTCGTTGGCCAACTCTCCCCGAAGCACCACGATCTCAGCCTTGAGGCTCGCCACCTCTTCCCGCAGGCCTGACATCTGATGTTCAGCGGCCTTGTTCAGCGCCTCTTGCAACTGCGCTGTAGCGGCGAGGATCGAAGCCTCGCCGGGCTTCCGGCCGTTCAGCCAGGAGAACATTCCGGTGAGACCGGCGCCGCCCCCAGCAGCAATCACCAGCTCAACAATGTCGCGAGCACGTTCAGGCATCCGCCCCTCCGATAGTCAGGCCGTGGTAGAACAGCCGTCGGGCGGCTTCGATAAGATCAAGGCTGCGCGGCAGCAGTCGCATTCATGGCCGCGAGGCTGCGGATGCGATCGTCCAGCGTTTGCAGCACCTGCGCCGTGCTGAAAGCGAGGTTCGGCAGGTTGGGATCAATCTCCGCCAGACTGGTGTAGTTGGCGCGCAGGACGCTGATCAGGGCGGCGACTCCGCCGCCTTCCGCCGTCGATCCCAGACCGGCGTCGGTGAACGGGGTCAGCGTGGCGAGCACCGAGGCCTTGCGTTCGGCGGCGGCGGCGGCATCCGCTTCAGCCACCATCTGACGGGCGGCGGCGATCTCTTCAGGGGTGGGGGTTTTCGCCATCATCAGGCTCCTTCGATGTCGGCGTCGAGACGCGCGAGGTTGTCAAGGGTGTTGTTGACGTCCAGCGGGACCGGATCGCCTTTCGGCGGCTGCCAGTAGAGGCGTAGGCGCTGATCGTTCAGGGTCTCATAGCCGGGCACAGATCCGGGCTGGAGACGGGTGATGTCGTCGCCGACGCTCAGTTCCAGCCAATCGCGAGGCTTGGCGGCTCTGCGCAGCGCGCCCCGCTTCATCGTGCGCGCCTTCTCGATCTCGCCGGCGGCGTCGATCGCGGTGTGCGCCAGGAAGTCGGAGGCCTGCCCCCGGAACGACGACATCACGATGGACTTCAGCTGCGGTCGGTTGGCGTCCGGCTCGTCCAGGGCGGTCGAGAGGATGGCGATCACGCTATCAGCCGGAATGCTGGTGATCGTGCCGTCATGTTTCGTCAGGATGGCGTTGGGCATGGCTTATTCTCATGTTCAGTTTGGATAATATGTGGCCTTCAGCGTCCCGCTGACCGTGCCTTGGCCATCGGTGCTGGGGCCGT
>NZ_DALZQC010000154.1:0-5310 GCF_032017145.1 Brevundimonas sp. | reverse complement strand
ACCGGGGTCCAGGCGGCGGGCGCGGCGCGGCGCATCGTGCGGATCGACGGCGAGACGGCCCAGCCGGGGCGGCTGCTCGACTATCTGCGGCCCGTCTGGGCGACGCCCGAGCAGGATCGGATGTTCTCGGACGCGCGGGCCGAACGGTTGAAGTTCTTCGACCGGCTGGTCTTCGCCGCCGATCCCGACCACGCCGCCAGCGTCTCCGCCTATGACAAGGCGCTGCGCGAGCGGCTGCGACTGCTGAACGACGTTGCGGACGGACGTGAGGCCGATCCCGTCTGGCTGGACGCGCTGGAGGTCCGGCTGGGGATCGCCGGGGCGCGGGCGGCGCTGGCCCGCGTCGCGGCCCTGCACGCCCTCCAGGCCGCCATCGACGCCCGAGGCGACCGGCCCTTCCCCCAGGCCGACCTGGGCTTGGACGGTCCCGCCGAACAGATGGCCGAGGCAGGGGCGCAGGAAGATGAAATCGCCACCTCGATCCGCGAAGGGCTGGCCAAGGCGCGCGCGCGAGACGGCGCGGCCGGCCGATCCCTGTTCGGGCCGCACCGCACCGATCTGATCGCCATTCACCGCGAGAAGAACCGCCCCGCCGCCGAGGGGTCGTCGGGCGAGCAGAAGGCCCTGGTCCTGAACCTGATCCTGGCCCAGATCGCACGCCTGTCCGATCAGTCGGCTCGCCCGATCCTGCTGCTGGACGAAGCCCCCGCCCATCTGGACGAAACCCGCCGCGCCGCCCTGTTCGACGAGATCGTCGCCCTCGATCTCCAGGCCTTCATGACCGGCACCGAACGCGATCTGTTCGCTGGTCTGGAAGGTCGCGCGCAGTTCGTACGTGTCACAGGCGGTGCGCTAGAAACCGACTAGTTTGCCATTTTTTGCCATTGGGGTATCGTTCGCCGCATGGCCACAATGAACATCTCACTGCCGGACGCGCTCAAGACCTTCATTGACGATCAGGTCAGCGACCAAGGCTTCGGCACCAGCAGCGAATACATCCGCGCCCTTGTCCGTCAGGACCAACAAAAGAAGCGCATCCGCGACATGTTGCTGGAGTGGCGTAACTCCGGCCCCGGCGTTCTGGTTGATGACGCCTATTGGGAGCGCCAGCGCGAACGCATACGCCCATCCGAGCACAAGACATCGGCGTGACCGGCAAGGCGATCCGGCTACGACCAGCTGCGATCGGCGATCATGACGGCGTCGTGGACTATGACCTCGAACAGTCACGCGCCAAGCTGGCGACAAGATTTTCCGCTGCGCTGAAAAGCGCTTTCGAGCGAATTGGCCGCAATCCGGGCATGGGCTCCCGTCTGGTTGGAGATTATTGCGGCCTGCCGGGTCTGCGGACCTGGCCGATCCCGGACTTTCCCTATCTGGTCTGCTATTTCGATATGCCGGACTACATAGATGTATGGCGTATTCTGCACGGTGCGCGCGACCTCGACGCCGTGCTGGCGGATCGTCCAGGGGACGCGGACCAAGAGTAGTCTTTCCCTCGCTTTTTCGCCGAAATTTCCTATATGTTGCGGGCTTCGGCGCGGTGCGATCCCGCCGTCGATTCGAACGCCGGGCACGGCGTTTTCTCCCCGTCCCGGTCGGGACTTCAGAGCCAACGATTTCATGACCGATCCGATTGCCGACCTGCCCGAATACGGCGCCGATTCCATCAAGGTTCTCAAAGGCCTGGACGCGGTGCGCAAACGGCCGGGCATGTATATCGGCGACACCGACGACGGCTCTGGCCTGCACCACATGGTCTATGAGGTGGTGGACAACGCCATCGACGAGGCCCTGGCCGGACACGCCGATCTGGTTCAGGTCATTCTGAACGCCGACGGATCGGTGACCGTGACCGACAACGGGCGCGGCATCCCCACCGACATCCACGCCGAGGAAGGCGTGTCGGCGGCCGAGGTCATCATGACCCAGTTGCATGCGGGCGGTAAGTTCGATCAGAACTCCTACAAGGTGTCGGGCGGTCTGCACGGCGTGGGCGTGTCGGTGGTCAACGCCCTGTCCGACTGGCTGCAGCTCAAGATTTTCCGCGACGGCAAGCAGCACGAAATGCGCTTCGAACGCGGCGACACGGTCAAGTCGCTGGAAGTCACCGGCGTCGCCCCCATCCGCGAGGACACCGGCAAGCCGCTGAGCGGCACCGAAGTCACCTTCTATCCGTCCGTCACCACCTTCAGCCATATCGACTTCGACTTGAAGACGCTGGAACACCGGCTGCGCGAACTGGCCTTCCTGAACTCGGGCGTGGTCATCCGCCTGGCCGACATGCGCCATGCCGAACCCATCGAAATGACGCTGCACTACGAGGGCGGGGTAGAAGCCTTCGTGCGTCACCTCGACAAGTCCAAAACCCCGATCCTGAAGGACGTCATCGTCATTCGCGGCAAGAAGGACGGGATCGAGCTGGACCTGGCCCTGTGGTGGAACGACAGCTACCACGAGACCATGCTGTGCTTCACCAACAACATCCCGCAACGGGATGGGGGCACCCATCTGTCGGCCTTCCGCGCCAGCCTGACGCGCGTCATGGGCGGCTACATCGAAAGCTCCGGCCTGGCCAAGAAGGAGAAGGTCGCCCCCACCGGCGAAGACGCCCGCGAAGGCTTGACCTGCGTCCTGTCGGTCAAGGTGCCGGACCCCAAGTTCAGTTCCCAGACCAAGGACAAGCTGGTCTCGTCCGAAGTGCGCCCGGCGGTCGAGAACCTGTGCTCGGAAGGTCTGGCCACCTGGTTCGAGGAACACCCGGTCGAGGCCAAGATGATCGTCTCCAAGATCATCGAGGCCGCGTCGGCGCGTGAAGCCGCCCGCAAGGCGCGCGACCTGACGCGGCGCAAGTCGGCGCTGGAGATCAGCAGTCTGCCGGGCAAGCTGGCCGACTGTCAGGAACGCGATCCCGCCAAGTCCGAACTGTTCATCGTCGAGGGCGATTCCGCCGGCGGCTCGGCCAAACAGGCGCGCAACCGCGAGAACCAGGCCGTCCTGCCCCTGCGCGGCAAGATCCTGAACGTCGAGCGCGCGCGTTTCGACCGGATGCTGTCGTCGGACCTGATCGGCACCCTGATCCTGGCGCTGGGCACCGGCATCGGCCGCGACGACTTCAACGCCGACAAGCTGCGCTATCACAAGATCATTCTGATGGCGGACGCCGACGTCGACGGCGCCCACATCCGCACCCTGCTGCTGACCTTCTTCTATCGCCAGATGCCCGAACTGATCGAGCGAGGGCACGTCTATATCGCCCAGCCGCCGCTCTATAAGGTCTCCAAGGGCAAGCAGTCGCGCTACCTCAAGGATCAGGCCGACATGGACGCCTATCTGATCGAGGAAGGCTCGTCCGAGGCCGAACTGGACCTGTCCACCGGCGAGCGCCGCATGGGTCTGGACCTGCAATCCCTGGTACGCGAGGCCAAGGCGTTCAAGGCCGGGGTCGACCGCCTCAGCCAGCGCGCCCCCGCCTTCGCCATCGAACAGGCGGCCCTGGCCGGTCTGTTCGCCGACGACGCCGACATGGCTGGCGCCTCGGCCGCTGCGGCCGCGCGCCTGAACCTGTACGCCGAAGAGGGCGACGGGGAATGGACGGGCGCGCCGGGCGAACAGGGCGCCGTGGTCTTCACCCGCACCCGTCGCGCGGTGCAGGAGACCATCGTTCTGGAGGAAACCCTGGTCCGTTCGCTGGATGCGCGCCGTCTGGCCGAACGCGCCGCCGCCTTCGACGGCGTCTTCTCGGCCCCCGCCGTCTATCGCCGCAAGGACAAGTCCACCGACATCCGCGGCCCGCTGGACCTGCTGAACGCCGTGCTGGACGCCGGCAAGAAGGGGCTGTCAATCCAGCGCTACAAGGGTCTGGGCGAGATGAACCCCGAGCAGCTGTGGGAGACGACGCTGGACGTCAACGCCCGCACCCTGCTGCAGGTGTCCGTCGAGCACGAGGAAGACGCCAACGACCTGTTCGCCAAGCTGATGGGCGACGTCGTCGAACCCCGCCGCGAGTTCATCCAGGAAAACGCCCTGGACGCCGCCGTCGACGTCTGACGTCGAAAGCGGCGGCGCCGAAACAGATGCGGCCTATTGGCCGCGTCCGGCGGCGATGAAGGCGGCGATGGTGGGGAAGCGGGCGGCTTGCGGCCGCATCTCCTCGCAGGCGAAGGACTTGATGGCGCCGTAGATGCCGCCGGCCGGGGTCGCCTCCCACGGCGTGTCCTCCGAATAGCGGTCGGTCTCGGCCCCGTCCTTGCCATAGGTCACGGTCGCGCCTGAGCGCGACTGGCCGTCCGAGCAGCGCACCATCACCTCCTCGGTCTCATGACTGAGATCCGTCGCCTCGCCGCGTGCATGGACCCGCGCCATCTTGGTGGTGACCACGCCGTCGACCGGCGTCAGGGCGTCGATGTCCACCAGATAGACGACGGCGTCGCTTCGCGAGAAGGCCGCCCAGTTTTCCGCCGCCGCCGGCGACGCCAGGCCGAACAGCCCCAGTCCGACCGCCGACACGGCGGCGGTGATGTTTATCGCCTTGATCATCCTCTTCCCTCCCCAGGCAAGGCGATCATTTCATACCTGGACGCGGCGAATTTCAATCGACGTCGCGCGGGTTTTCGGCAGGCCGGATCAGGGGCGGTCGCGCGACGGCAGGGCGGCGATCTGATCGGCCGTCAGCTGGCGAAGGACGCGCACACGGCACGGTTCAGGCCCCGTCGTCGGGCTTCGCAACCGGGCCTGGTCGCCGACGCACAGGCGGCTGGTTCCGCCCAGCGGCTCCAGGGCGATGGACACGGCCTGGGGCAGGTCGCGGCACACGGTGGCGTCGATCTGGAACACCTCCGTCGCCGAGGTGCGGACATACAGGGTCTGTTCGTTGGGCGCGGTGAAGTTCCGCACCAGATTGGGCCGGAAACAGGGATTGGCGGCGGTGCGCGTGGCGGACGGCGACAGGCCGGATCCGGCCGGGGCGCAGGCGGCCAGCGTCAGAACGGCGGCAGAGGCGAGGACAAGGCGCATCGTGGTGTTCTCCTGACAGCCCCCGTCTCAACCCTCTCGCCGGGGGACGTCGGGCGCAAGCGAATTCGTCTGCACGGCAGGACGGCGGGGCGAGACCCGCTCGGCCAGGTCGCGCGGCAGGGGCGACGGCCGGTTCAGGATCGCCGCCGCCACATGCTCTCCCAACAGGGGCGCGACGCAGAAGCCGCGCGACCCCAGGCCGCCCAGACTATAAAGGCCGTCGGCCAGGGCGCCGGCCAGGGGCAGTCGGTCCGGCGTTGTGGCCCGGACGGCGGCCCGGCTGCGCGCCCCGTC
>NZ_DALZQC010000153.1:0-5354 GCF_032017145.1 Brevundimonas sp. | reverse complement strand
CGCCCGACCAACAATCGCGGCCGCCCGGCGACGGGGCAGCAGGGGGCGGGCGCGGCAAGCCGTGCGACGGGGCCGCAATTGGCGGCCCTCGGTGCCCAGGTCACGCCGAATTGGAACCTGAACTGCGATCTGCCAGGCATGGATTCACTGGTGATCCGCGTGACCGTGCGGCTGACGGCCGATGGCCAGATCGTCGGCTCTCCGCGCGTGGAACAACCCCGCAGCGACGCGACCGGAAGGGCGGCGGCCGACGCCATGCTGCGCGCGCTTCGCGCGACGGCGCCGTTCGACGTGCCTGCGGGCTTCCAGGCGCAGGAAGTGCCTTTCCGTTTCGAAACCTCGCGCCAATGCGGCAATCGCTAAGGCGTCGGTCCGAAAATAAGCCCCAATCGCCATGAAGCGTGGCGAAACCAATACGACCTGCCGATAAGGGTCGAAGTGTCTCTGGACGACCGAGGGAAACAAGAATGCGACTGAACCTTCTCATGGCTTCCGCCGCCGTCATCGTAACGGCCGGCGCTCTGGTGCAAAGCTCCGTCCAGGCGCAGGCGGCGATGCCGGCCGCCTCAGGCCAGATCCAGGACGTGGTGGTCGACCAGGGTGTGCTGCGGCCCCTTCAGATCGCGGTGGTGCCGTTCGCGGGGACGCATGGGTCGGACATCTCCAGCGTGGTCAGCGCGAACCTGCGGCGGTCAGGCTTCTTCGAGCCGCTGAATCCGGCCAGCTTCATCGAGACGGGCCTGACCCTGGCCAATGCGCCGAACTTCCCGCAGTGGACCCAGATCGGGGCGCAGGCGGTGCTGTACGGCGGGGTGACGATGCGCGGCGACGGGCGGATGGACGTGGGCTTCCGCCTGTATGATCCGTACCGCCAGTGCCAGTTGGTCAGCTATCAGTTCACCGCGACCCAGGAGCAGTGGCGGCGGATCGCGCACAAGATTTCCGACGTCATCTATCAGCGCATGACCGGCGAGGCGGGCTTCTTCGATTCCCGCGTGATCTTCGTGTCCGAGGAAGGTTCGGCGCTGAACCGGATCAACCGCCTGACCATCGCCGACCAGGACGGGTTCAACCCGACCTATCTGACTCAAGGGGACGAGGTGATCATGTCGCCGCGCTTCTCGCTGTCGCAGCCGGACGAGATCACCTATGTCGCGCTGGGCAAGGATTACAGCCGCATCTACCTCTATAATCTGACGACCGGTCGGCGCGAGAGCCTGGGCGAATTCGACGGGCAGGTGCTGGCGCCGCGCTTCTCCAACGACGGCAACAAGATCGCGTTTTCGATCATCCGGGGCGGCAATACCGACGTCTATGTGATGGACCTGAGAAGCCGCCAGATCACGCGCCTGACCAACGACCCCGGCATCGACACCTCGCCCTCGTTCAGCCCGGACGGCAGCCAGATCGTCTTCACCTCCGACCGTTCCGGTTCGGCGCGGCTTTATGTCATGCGGTCGGACGGATCGGGCCAGCGGCCGATCTCGCGCGGGGGTGGCATCTATACGGCGCCGTCGTGGAGCCCGACCGGCAATCTGATCGCCTTCACCAAACAGGGCGGCGGCCGGTTCTCGACCGGGGTGATGAACGCCGACGGATCGGGCGAGCGTATCCTGTCCTCCAGCTATTTCGAGGAGGGGCCGAACTGGGCGCCCAACGGCCGATATGTCATGTTCGCGCGCCAGACGCCGGGCGGCGACACCCGTCTGTGGACCGTGGACCTGTCGGGTCGGGTGGTGTCGCAGGCGGGCTATAACGGACGCGGCACCGACCCGGCCTGGTCGCCGCTGCTGGACCGGCCGCCGACCAATCTGGGCTATGGCCAGGGCGCCGACAGCTGCCCGGCCTGAAGACCCTCGCCTCATTCATGGCGGAGCCATAAGGCTCAACACTGCGTTATCGCCTCTGGCGTCCCAAGGGCGTCCGAGGCAGACAGTAACGTCAAGCTTGAGGCCCGCCCCCTTGCAAGAAACGACACGTCAGGAGACGACCCCATGAAGACTTCACGCATCCTCAAACTGGCGATGGTCGGCTGCGCCGTGGCGGCGATGGCCGCCTGCACGCGCAAGCCCCCGGTCGAGACCGGCGTGCCCGGCCCGAACGACGGAACCTCGACCGCGCCGACCGGCCCGGCCTATCCGACCGCCCCGACCGGCCCGGTGACCGGCGGCGGACTGGGCTCGGCCCAGCCGGGGTCCGAGCAGGACTTCGTCGTCAACGTCGGCGACCGCATCTATTTCGACCTGGACAGCTATGAGGTCCGCCCCGAGGCCATGCCGCGCCTGGACGCCCAGGCCCAGTGGCTGCAACGCTATCCGTCCGTGACCGTCCGCATCGAAGGCAACGCCGACGAACGCGGCACGCGCGAATACAACCTGGCCCTGGGCGCCCGCCGCGCGGAATCGGTGCGGACCTATCTGATCAACCGGGGCATCCCGGCCGGCCGGATCGACACCATCAGCTTCGGCAAGGAGCGGCCGATCGCGGAAGGCTCCAACGAGGACGCCTTCGCCCGCAACCGCAACGCCCACACCGCCATCGTGTCGGGCGCGCCGCGCTGATCGGCGAAGGAAGACTGATCTGAAGGGAGGCGTCGGCCGAAAGCCGGCGCCTCTTTTCGTTTCGGCGCTTGTCCTGACGATGGGCGGGCGGCAAGAACACCGTCCTGGCGTTGGGGGATGACCATATGGATATCGAAGGGGCGGGCGGCGTCGTGACGGGCGGTCTGATCGCAGGCGCGATCGAAAGGCCGACCGGCAAGGCGGGCGAGGATCACGCCCCCGGCGCCTGTTCGGATTGCGGCGCCCCGACCAGCGGGAACTTCTGCGCCAATTGCGGTCAGCCGACCCATGTCCACCGCACCCTGCTGCACCTGGGCGAAGAACTGCTGCACGGGGTGATGCATTTCGACGCCCGCATCTGGCGCACCCTGCCGCTGCTGTGGCTGAACCCCGGCAAGCTGACGCGGGAATGGGTCGAGGGACGGCGGACCCGCTATGTCTCGCCGCTGGCCATCTTCCTGTTCACCCTGTTCGTGATGTTCTTCGCCTTGAGCTTCGCGCCGCACAAGGAGGAGGCGTCGGTCCAGCCGGCCGAAATCGCCGAACAGCGGACCGTGGTGGAGGCGGCCCAGCAGACCGTCAACGAGCTGCGCGCCGACAACGCCCAGCCCCAGGCCATCCAGGCCGCGCAGATGATCGTGGATCAGCGCCGCGAGCAGCTGGTGAAGCTGGAGGCGGAAATGCGCGACGGCCGGGCCGACGGGCTGAAGCCCGGCAGCTGGCAGGCCAGTCTGAAGGACATGGCGACCGGCGATGCGGAAGACGGACAGCCGCACGCCAAGGCGACCGTGATGGGCCAGGCGGTCAAGGCCGAGGGGCATGGCTTGGGCGCAACCATCGCCAAGAAGCTGCAGAACCCGGACTTGGCGCTCTATAAGCTGCAGCAGACGCTGTACAAATTCGCCTTCCTGCTGGTGCCCCTGTCGATCCCGTTCGTGGCGCTGCTGTTCCTGTGGAAGCGCGGGTTCACCCTGTACGACCACGGGGTGTTCGTCCTGTATTCGCTGACCTTCATGGCCATGCTGTTGATGCTGATGGTGGTGTCGGCCAGTCTGTCGGGATGGCTGGGCGGGATCGTCATTCCGCTGGGGCTGCTGGCCGTGCCGGTGCATATGTTCGCCCAGATGAAGGGCGCCTATTCGCTGGGGGTGTTTTCGGCCCTGTGGCGGACGACGGCGCTGTTGGTGTTCTGCAACATCGTGATCGGCCTGTTCGTCACGGCGATCATCTATCTGGGCCTGGGACATTGAGCGGGGCCGACGGCCTTGCGGCGGCCCCAAATCGGTGAAAGCTAGACGGATGACCAAGCTCTCGATCTCTCGCGCCCACGCCATCGCCGCCGCCGTCGGGGTGCTGCTGATCGGCGGCGCCGCCGTCGCCCAGCAGGCCCAGCCCAACATCATGGAGCGGACCGAATGGGACAACCGCCGTCTGGACCAGCTGGATCGCAATGTGCGCCGGTTGGAGCGGGCGCTGACCCAGAGGAACGCCGCCGGCCAGCCGGTGCTGGTCGAGCCGGACCCGGAGGTGGTGACGCTGCAGGGTCAGTTCGCCCTGATGGATCGGCGGCTGGGCGACCTGGAGGCCACGGTGCGCCGCATCAACGCCGACAACGAACGGCTGACCTTCCAGCTGGACGAGGCGACGCGGGACAATCAGGCCCTGCAGACCCGGCTGAGAGACGCCGAGGCCCGCATCCAGAAGCTGGAGACCCAGGCCGAGCTGAACGCGCCGATCGAGGCGACCTCGCCCACCGGGGACGCGACGCGCGATCTGGCGGCGGCGGTCGCCCTGCTGTCGACCGACAAGCCGCGCGGCGAGCGGGCGCTGGAGACGGTGATCGCGGCCTGGCCCGATACGCCGCAGTCGCGTGAGGCCAGCTCGCGCCTGGGCGACCTGCGGGTGGCGGCCAACGACAAGGCGGGGGCGGTGCCCTATTACGCCGCCGCGCTGAAGGACTGGCCGCGCATCGGCTGGGCGGCGGACACGACGCTGAAACTGGCCGACGCCCTGTTTTCGACCCAGAGGAAGCCGCAAGGCTGCGCCGCCCTGGCCGAGTTCACGCGCCGCTATGCGCCCTCCGCCTCCGATCCGCAGAAGGCCCGCGCGGCCCAGCTGCGGACCACGGGCGCGTGCGCCGCCTGACGTCCCACGGCGACGGGGGCGACGACGGGGGGCTGGCCGCCCGCGTTCTGGAGCGGCTGGATGCGCGGCTGAGCCGGGACGTCGAACGGCCGCTGGCCCTGGCCCTGTCGGGCGGCGGGGATTCCATCGCCCTGCTGCGGCTGGCGGCCGAATGGGCCGGGGCGCGCGGGCGGCGTCTGCTGGCGCTCAGCGTGGATCATGGGCTGAACCCCGACAGCGGGCGCTGGAACGCCTTTGCCGAACAGGCGGCGCGGGCGGTCGGGGCCGACTGGCGCGGCCTGCGCTGGGAAGGCGACAAGCCCGAGACGGGACTGACGGCGGCGGCGCGGACGGCGCGCCATCGGCTGATCGCCGAGGCGGCGCGGACGGCGGGCGCGCGGGTCGTGCTGTTCGCCCATACGGCCGACGACATCGCCGAGGCCGATCTGATGCGCCGCGAAGGGGCGACGCTGGGGCGGATGCGCGAATGGTCGCCGTCGCCCGTCTGGCCCGAGGGGCGGGGGCTGATGCTGCTGCGGCCCCTGCTGGACGAGGGGCGCGAACCCTTGCGCGACTGGCTGAGGGGGCAGGGGGCGGACTGGATCGAGGACCCCGCCAACGCCGATCCGCGCTATGGCCGCAGCCGGGCGCGCCAGGCGCTGGCCGCCG
>NZ_DALZQC010000152.1:0-5354 GCF_032017145.1 Brevundimonas sp. | reverse complement strand
TGGTGGAGGGGGCGGACGCCGCACGCCGTTTCGACATCTGATCGTGCGGACCATCCCAAAACCGGGACTGAGGTCGCCCCCTCCACCGCTTGGCGGTCCCCCTCCCCCGTTCCGCTGCGCTTCGCGGGGGAGGATCTTAGCCGCCGCACCATACTCGCCGCCCCGCTCGCGCTGGCCGCCTGCGACCGGTTCGCCTCGGCCGAGCCGACGCCGCCCGACGTCCCCCCGCTGAAATCCGTTTCGCCCGCCCCCTTCGGCACGGCGATCAAGGCCGGCCAGATCGACGACCCGGACTGGGTCGCCCTGGCCCGCGCCAATGTCTCCCAGCTGACGCCGGAGTGGGAGATGAAGATGGAATATATCCTGGCCGACGGCCTGGACCGCCCCAACTTCGACCGTTCGGACCGCATCGCCGCCTTCGCCCAGGCTGAGGGCATGGCGATACATGGCCACACCCTGATCTGGTACGCACAGGGCAAGGAGGCGTTCGCGGGCCTGTCCGGCGCCGCCTTCGACCGCGCCTTCGACGGCTATATCGCCACGGTCGCCGGTCGCTATCGCGGCAAGGTCCGCAGCTGGGACGTGGTCAACGAGCCGATCCTGGACGACGGCTCGGGAATGCGCGACTGCCACTGGAGCGCGCGTTACGGCCACGACGGCTATATCCTGCGCGCCTTCGAAAAGGCCCGCGCCGCCGATCCGCAGGCCCTGCTGTTCCTGAACGACTACAATCAGGAAAGCGTGCCGGCCAAGGGCGCGCAGTTCCTGAAACTGGTCGAGCGGCTGCTGAAGGCGGGCTGCCCCCTGCAGGGGCTGGGGCTGCAATCCCACCTGTGGATCGACATCAAGCCGGGCGTCATCGCCGCCTTCATGCGCGAGGCGGCCCAGTTCGGCCTGCCGATCCATGTGTCGGAGCTGGACTGCACCCTGCGCACCGAGGACCGGCTGGACTTCCGCAGCCAGGCCGAACGCCTGACCGCCCAGGGCGCGCGCGTCGCCGAACTGGCCCAGGCCTTCGCCGCCCTGCCCAAGGCCCAGCAGTTCGCCTTCACCGTCTGGGGCCTGCGCGACACCGACAGCTGGTATCGTCAGGGCGAAAAGGACGACGGAAAGGACAAGCCCCTGCCCTTCGACAGCTTCGGCCGCCCCAATTCGATGGCGGCGGCCCTGGCGGCGGGGTTCAAGACCCCCGCCTGATCGGAAGGCCGCCGGTCGTCCGGCGTGGGGCCGACGTTTTTTCGACGGGGTGCATCCGCAAGGCCCCCTCGCCGCCTCTTGTTGAAAGCGTCAGCGTGGCGCGTTCAGGAGAATACCGCCTTGCCCCCTTCGCCCGTCGCCCGACCCGCCGCACGTCTGCTGTTCGCCATTGGCGCGCTGGCCCTAGCCTTCGGTCCCTTCGCGGCAGATCAAGCCCAGGCCCAGGACGTCGGGCGGATGGATCAGGTGGTGCGCGCCTCCAGCGACGCCGACGTCTTTTCGGGCGCCGTCCTGGTCGCGCGCGACGGCCGCATCCTGCTGGACCGGGGCTACGGCCTGGCCGATCGCGAGTGGAACATCCCCAACGACGGCGATGTGAAGTTCCGCCTGGGGTCCCTGTCCAAACAGTTCACCGCCGTCGCCGTCATGCTGTTGAACCAACAGGGCAAGCTGGATCTGGACGCGCCGATCAAGACCTGGCTGCCCGACGCCCCGGCCGCCTGGGACGCGGTGACGCCGCGCCATCTGCTCAGCCACACGGCGGGCCTGCCCAACTTCACCGCCTTTCCCGATTATCAGGACCTGAAGACGCGGCCGGCGACGCTGGAACAGTTGATCGCCCGGTTCCGCGACCGCCCGCTGGACTTCGCGCCCGGCTCGCGCTTCGCCTATTCCAACTCGGGCTATGTGCTGCTCAGCGCCATCGTCGAGGCGGCCGGCGGCCAGACCTACGCCGACTTCGTGACCGACCATCTGTTCCAGCCGCTGGGCATGACCGACAGCGGCTATGACCGCCACGACGTCATCCTGCCCCGCCGCGCCTCGGGCTATACGCCGGGCGCCGAAGGGATCGTGAACGCCGACTATGTGGACATGAGCATCCCGACCGGCGCCGGCGCCCTTTATTCGACAACCCGCGACCTGCTGAAATGGGAACAGGGTCTGTTCGGCGGCCGGCTTCTGAACGCCCAGTCCCTGGCCGCCCTGACCACGCCCGTCCGCGACGGCTACGCCATGGGCCTGATCGTCAGCGAGGCCGACGGCAAGCGCCTGATCTGGCACAACGGCGCCATCGAGGGGTTCAACACCTATATGGCCTATGATCCGGGCGACCGGACGGCCGTGATCGTGCTGGGAAATCTGAACGGCGAGGCGCCGGACAAGCTGGGCGCGGCCCTGGTCACACTGGCGCGCGGCGGGACCGTGACCCTGGCCAGCGAACGCCGCGCCGTCGCCCTCTCGCCCGAGGTGCTGAAGGCTTACGAGGGCGTCTACGATCTGGCCCCGACGTTCGCCCTGACGATCTCGGTCGTGGACGGCAAGCTGATGGCCCAGGCCACCGGCCAGCCGGCCTTCGCCCTGACGGCGGAGGCCCAGGACGCCTTCTACCTGACCGCCGTGGACGCCCAGATCAGCTTCACCCGCGACGCCTCCGGCGCCGTCGATGGTCTGGTCCTGCACCAGGGCGGACGCGACATGCCGGCCAAGCGACAGTGACCGGTCTTGAAATTTCGCCGTTTCAAGGCTAGGTTGAAAGCCTGATCTGATGAGGTGAGAACTCCCTCCTCACACACTCCGTCTCACGACGGCGTAAAGTAGGCGAAAGCCGAAAGAGATGCGGGACCTTGGGACCCCGCCGTCGGATTGGAAAGAGGCCCCGTTACGGCGGGGCCTTTTGCTTACACGGGCAGCCAGTATCCCTTGGCGATGCGGACATCCAGATCGCGCCGCGATACGCGATACGCGATAGGCGCTGGCGACGACATACCGTCCATGCGCGTCCGGCTTCAACTTAATCGCCACCAGCAGGATCGCCTTGGCGACGCTGATGCGGCGAACCATGACGAAACCCTCCCGGTCCTTTGGTCCCTGCCCCACCCAATCCGGCGCCTGCAAAATCTGTCCGATATGTCGAATGCACAGCGCATAGTCGGCCGGATGCCGATCCTCCGCATGTTCCTGAGCGGATGCGGAGAAATGGACAGGACCGGGGCGTAGGCTCCAGCCCATCGCATCGTTGACGAGGCCGACCGCCAGGGGGCCGCAATCGATCGGCTTGTATTTCGCCATCGCCTCTCTCGGGGATCGAGATCATCCGACCGTGGCCCCGACAGATGCTCCAGGTTGTGGATTGCATAGCGCCGGGCGTCAATCACCGCGCTCATCGCGACGCCTCAAGGCGAAAACGCCCGCCGTTTCCGGCGGGCGTTTCGAAATCGGCGGATCGAAGGTCGATCAGGCGGCGACGGTGACGACGCTCTCGGACGGGTCGCGCAGGACGTAGCCGCGGCCCCAGACGGTTTCGATGTAATGCTTGCCGTCGGCGGCGGTGGCCAGCTTCTTGCGAAGCTTGCAGATGAAGACGTCGATGATCTTCAGCTCGGGCTCGTCCATGCCGCCGTACAGGTGGTTCAGGAACATTTCCTTGGTCAGGGTGGTGCCCTTGCGGAGCGAGAGCAGCTCCAGCATCTGATATTCCTTGCCGGTCAGATGCACGCGGTGACCGTTCACCTCGACCGTCTTGGCGTCCAGGTTCACGGCGATCTCGCCGGTGTGGATGATGGCCTGGGCGTGACCCTTGGAGCGACGGACCACGGCGTGGGTGCGCGCGATCAGCTCATCCTTGTGGAAGGGCTTGGTCATATAGTCGTCGGCGCCGCCGCCGAAGGTCTTGACCTTGGTTTCAATCTCGTGGCTGCCCGACAGGATCATGACGGGGGTGTTGACCTTGCCCACGCGAAGCTGGCGCAGGACCTCAAGGCCGCTCATGTCCGGCAGGTTCAGGTCAAGAAGAATGAGGTCGTAGTCATAGATCTTGCCCAGATCGATGCCTTCTTCGCCCAGGTCGGTCGTGTAGACGTTGAAGCCTTCGGACTTCAGCATCAGTTCGATGCTTTGGGCAGTTGCGTGATCGTCTTCAATCAACAGGACGCGCATTCGTGCCCCTCCAGGCCATAGCTTTGCGGTAACCACCCTGGCGCACGGCCGGGTAACCTTGTTCGCAGGTTAAGACGTGAAAACCTTAAGAAGGGTTAACGCCATTGGATTGAGTCGAATCTAGGCTGATTTGCGAATCGCCGTCGAGTGGCCGGAGTCAAGGATTCGAAATTTATTAACCATACTCCCGAGGCCGCCCTGCCGTATGCGAACGAGGCCGGCCCCTATCCAGCACATCGCCCGCACCACAACCCCAAGGCGGTTAAGGCGCTACGTCCGATCTTGACGTCAAATAGGTTTTTATTCCTATCACGACGTCGGGACGCCTTAGGGTGTCTGCGTTGGAGTTCAGAAGAACAGGGAGGCGTTCGCCGTGGAGGAATATATCGTGCCGGTCAGCGAGGAGGACCGGATCAAGGCCGGGCTGGCCGTGCATCTGGTCGCCGTGCGCACCGGCGCCCTGCCGTCGCAGATGATGGGCAAGGGTCGGATGAATCCGCGCATGGCCCGTCCGCGCTGGCTGGCCATGTATCTGTCGCACATCGCCTTCGGCTGGACGCTGGAGCGGGTCAGCCACGTGTTCGGCGTCAATCGCGCCAGCGCCGGGGCCGCCTGTCGCTGGGTCGAGGACGAACGCGAACGCCGGCCGGTCGACGACCTGCTGAGCGAACTGGAAGCCTGCATCCAGACGCTGTATCAGCCGCCCGTCATGGACCTGGCCCGATGAGCCGGATCGTGGAGCGGGCGCGCGGCCTGATGAACCGCCCCGGCGCCTGGCTGGCCCCCAGCGGCGACGGCGACGGCGGCGCCTATGCGCTACGGCTGTCGGCGGATCGGCGCAGCCGGATCAGCCTGACCTTGAACGAGGCGGAGTTCCGCGCCCTGATCGAACGGCCCGGTCTGCGCGCGCGGCCCGGCGGCGGCTGGCAGGCCCGGCGCGAGGGAGAGACGGCGGCTTCGCTTCCGCCCGGCCGACCGGGCATGGTCCTGGGCGAACGCGACCTGATCCAGCCGGACGGACGGGTGGCGCGGCGGGCGGCCAATCTGGGCGAAAGCCCCATCGCCTGGCTGGCGCGGCGAAAGGATGTCTCGGGCCGGCCCTGGCTGACGCCGGCCGAGGCGGCGGCGGGGGAGCGTCTGCGGCGCGAGGCCGAGTTCGCCCTGCGCGGCCCGTCCCTGACCATGCGCTGGGACGCCCTGCCGACGTCCGGCGCCGGAAC
>NZ_DALZQC010000151.1:0-5391 GCF_032017145.1 Brevundimonas sp. | reverse complement strand
CCCCGGCGCCGTCGCGCCCCGCCCCGGCTCCAGCAGCCGCGCCTCAGACGCCCGCACGGCCCGCCGAGCAGGATCCGCACGCCGGTCACGTCATGCCGCCAGCGCAGACGGCGCCCGCGGCCGATCCCCACGCGGGCCACCAGATGCCGGCTCCGCCCGCCGCCCCCGATCCCCATACGGGCCACGATATGACGGCCCCGGCGCCCGCCCAGCCCGATCCGCATGCGGGCCATGACTTGTCCGCCATGCCCTCTGCCCCGGCCGATGCCCACGCCGCACATGACATGTCGACGATGAGCATAAGACCGCCCGATACGCCGACCAGCGCAGACAATCCCGGCCGTCCTCCGGAAGACCCGCTGCCGGCCGCCGCCCTGGGCGCTCCGTCCCACGCCGCCGATCTCGTCTTTGGCGCCGACGCGATGGCCGCCGCGCGCCAGACCCTGGTCCGCGAGAACGGCGACGTTCGCACCACGGCGGTCATCATCGACCGTCTCGAGGTTGGCCTTGGCGATGATGAGGAGTCCTGGCTCTGGGACGTCCAGGGCTGGAGCGGGGGCGACATCTACCGGTTCTGGTGGAAGTCTGAGGGCGAAGGCGATTTCGGCGGCAACCTGGAGGAAGCCGAGGTTCAGGCCCTCTACAGCCGCGCCGTCTCCCCGTTCTGGGACGTGCAGGCTGGCGTGCGGCAGGACTTCCGTCCTGAGGGCGAGGACACGACCTATCTGGTTCTCGGCCTGCAGGGACTGGCGCCCTACTGGTGGGAGATCGACGCCGCCGCCTTCCTGTCGACCGAGGGCGACCTGACCGCCCGCGTCGAGGCCGAATACGACCAGCGCATCACCCAGCGCCTGATCCTCCAGCCGCGCCTCGAAATCGACGCTTCGGCCAGCGACATTCCAAAACTGGAGATCAGCTCGGGCCTGTCCTCGGTCGAGGCCGGCTTGCGACTGCGCTACGAATTCCGCAAGGAGTTCGCTCCCTACGTCGGCGTCGAGTCGAGACGCGCGCTTGGAGACACCGCCGACTACATCGAGGCCCGCGGCGGCGAGGCCGAGGACACCCGGTTCATCGTCGGCCTCAAGGCCTGGTTCTAACCGAAGGAGACCACCCCATGATCCGCATTCTCACCCTCACGGCGGCCCTGGCTTTCGCCGGCGCCGCCTCCGCCCAGGATCCGCACGCCGGCCACAGCATGCCGGCGCAGGCCGCCGCGACCCAGTCGGGAGTCACGACGGCTCCCGCGAACGGGGCGATGACCCAGGGCTCGCCGGAACGCTTCAGCGTCACCTTCCCGCATACGATGGTCCTCAAGACGGTCACGCTCACCGCCGAAGGTCAGGCCCCGGTCGAAGTGAGTGTCCCCGCAGCGCCCGCCGCCGCGACCGTCGGCGTGGCTCTTCCGCGTCTGGCCCCAGGAACCTACACTGCCGCCTGGACCGCCGAGGGCCCGGACGGCCACAAGATGTCCGGCTCGGTCAGCTTTATGGTTCACTAGGAGAACGACGATGAAAGTTTCCAACCTGCTGGCCGCCGCCGGCGCGATCCTAACCCTGAGCGCCGGCGCGGCCCTCGCCGCCGAAGGTTGCGAGTGCTGCAAGGACATGGCCGCGGACGCCGCCATGAGCTGCTGCGACGAGATGAAGACCGAGCCCGCCCCGCCCGAGCCGACGCCGCCCGCCCCGGCGCCGTCGGATACGCCCGCGCCTCAGGGCCACGCCGACCACAACTGATCGTCGCATCGATGGTTTCCGGCGGTTTCCCGTGGGGGAGCCGCCGGACGCCTCAGTTCTGGATAAGGCGGATCAAGTTTCCGTCCGGGTCGATGAGCGCGCCGATCCGCAGTCCCGACTCCTCAAGCTTCGGCGCGTGCAGGCGAGGGTGGCCCCAGCAGGTTTTCGGCAATCCTGAAACGACGCACCCTGCGTAAAACCCGTCCAGGTCGTCCAGCCGCAGGCAGCAGCCGAAGTTGCTGGTCAGCGGATCCACGTCCGGATGCGGGAAGAACTCCAGCGTCAAACCGCCTCTTTTCAGGATCATCCAGCCTTTGTCGCGCCAGTCCTGGTCGAAGCCCAGTCGAGTGTAGAACTGGGACGTAACTTCGAAATCCCGCGACGGTAGGTTGGGCGTGGCGTGGTCGGTCACGGCGAACTCCGGGAATGCAGCAATGCCGCCGTAGCCTAGCCGCAACACCCCTTGCCATCTACCTGGATCGGCGGACACGGCACGTCGGCATAGGAGCAGAACACGCAGCAGTCGCCGGGTAGGGGCTTCAGCTTCATGCCGCAGCCGAGACAATCGTAAAACCAGATGCAGGCGTCGGTGGGCATGGTCTCCGTCGCAACATGACCGCAATCCGGGCAGGTCAGCGTCGAATCCAGAACGATGGCCGGGGTCATCGCATGGCCGCCAGTCGCGGCATGACCCACGGCTCGATGTACGGCTGCCAGGCCATGGAAAGGACGATCAGCAGACTGGCGATCACCAGCAGCCAGAAGGCGAGCCGCGAAGGGTGGCGGCAGGCCCCGTCTTTCCGACACATCCGCAGGCGACGCCAATGCAGCAGCCAGCCCGCGGCCAGGATGACGGCGGCCAGAAGCGTCAGCCAGTTCCGCGCACCCGCGATGACCGCGGCGCCGGCGAAGGATACGCCCGCCACGGACAGAGCCAGAGGCAACACACAGCACGCGGCCCAGGCGAACACCGAGGCGACACCGCCGAGGGCGGCCGAGGCGCTGACGGCGACCTCGGGCATGCGGGGCCGGTCGTAATCGATGGCCATGGGACCTCCCGTTCGATTTCTGCTACAGGCTACAACCCGTAGCCGCTACAGGATCAAGAGCCATGTCCGCACGAAGTTTGACGATCGGGCGCCTCGCTGACAGCGCCGGGGTGAACCTGGAAACGGTGCGCTACTACGAACGTATCGGGTTGATGCCCGCGCCGGCCCGGACCGAGGGCGGCCACCGCAGCTACGAGCCGGAACACGCCCAGCGCCTGCGCTTCATCCGCCGGTCGCGCGAACTGGGCTTCGGCATCGACGCCATTCGGCGCCTGATCGCGCTGAGCGAGCCGGGCGTTCAGGCGTGCTGCGAAGTCCGCGACATGGCCCAAGACCACATCGCCAGCGTGGACGCCAAGATCGAGGATCTGCAGAGGCTACGGAAAGTGCTGAGGCAGGCTGTGGCCGACTGCAGTGAAGGCGGGCGGGTTAGGTGCCCGGTGATTGATGAGCTGGGCTCGAGCTAGCGTCGAAGCTACGACCCTGTGCCGATGACAGCGGTCAGCCTCAGTGCCGTGAAGGCCTGATCGACGCGGCCGCCTCGCGGCAAGCATCTTCGCAACGCCGGCATTCTTCGGCGCAGATACGGCAATGCTCGTGCATCTCGGCGTGCTTCTCGCACTCGATGGCGCAGTCGGCGCAAGCCTCGGCGCAGGTCTCGAGCATGCGCTTTATCAAGGCCTCGTTGCTGCCGGCGCGCCGCACGGCGAGCCCGGCCGTAGCCAGACAGACATCGGCGCAGTCGAGATCGAGCCGGATGCACTGGGTCAGGTCCCTGACCATCTCCTCGGCCAGGCAGGCGTCAGCGCAGATGCGGCATACGGCGGCGCAGCCGTAGCCCGCTTCGATCGCGCGAATGAGGCTGTCGTTCACGCTGCCGCGTACGTCGGGGTGGGTGCTGATCATTGGTTGGATTTGCATCGGAGGCTCCCTCGGGTGATCTGGATCCAACCCCGGCGCCGGGAAGATGTTCCGAACGGCGACGCCTCCCGACCTCGTCAAACCCGTACTTCGCCGAGCCGAGATCATGTGGAAATGCGGTGGACCAGACATCAGGGGCCGGCCGGCGACCTCAAGCTCACATGCATTCGACCACGGATCACTGAACCGCTTGCGATTTGGATCTCCGCACTTGCCCGCGAGAGTTCATCTACAATCGGCGGCGCAACCGAGATTGTGGGGTCGGCGGGCTCCGGAACAGAGAGGCGCTGGTCTTGAGCCAGGGACGTAATGCGTCGGCCCGGGCGCGCCGGGCCGGCCTCGTCCTCGCTGCCCTCGAGGGCCGAAGGCTCGTCTTCGCGAGCGGGCCCGCGCGAAAAGTCAGCCTGTTGGTCGCGCGCGCCGTGTTGCGCCTTATACGGCCGGGCGGAGGCCGTTGCCGCTCACATGCAGTTTTTGGCGCCTTCGGGGCCCCGCAAGCGTCTGCGGGCTAGCTCTCGACGCCACGTTAGCCGCAGCGGACGCTTCGCCTCCGGCTTCCGCCGGCTCCTCAATCCCGTCGCCCATGACCATTCCGCGGGGATCAGCGCTTGCGTGACCGGCCTCGTACGGTCGCGATACGTCAGCGAAGGCATGGTTGCGAGACCCCGGGCGCCTCAGGCGAACGGATTCGCTTGGCCGCGCCGGCCGAGCAGGGGGCTGTGTCCTGCCCGGGCGGGTGCGGGCCTTCTACCAGAGGTTCCGCTGCGATATGGGCGGGCTTAGCCGGCGCTCCACGCCTGGGCGACGTCAGGTCAGGGCGCGACAACTGCGCCCGTCGCCAAACCGGCCCGCGCCCGCCATGGTGGGATTTGGACTCCCAAGGAGCGCTCACTTTGGTTCAAACTCGCCCGCGCTTGTCCCGCCGGACCCTCGTGTTCGGCCTGCCCCTGGTCGCCGTGCCCGGCCCGGCCCTCGCCGCGCCCCCGAAACGGATGATCGCCTACAAGACGCCATGGTGCGGCTGCTGCGGCGGCTGGATCGCCCACATGCGCCAGGCGGGCTGGATCGTCGAGGTCGTCGAGCGCGAGGATCTCGCCCCGATCCGGGCCCGGCATGGCATTCCGGACCGC
The DNA here is from genome assembly GCF_032017145.1 of Brevundimonas sp. Classification (GTDB taxonomy): domain Bacteria; phylum Pseudomonadota; class Alphaproteobacteria; order Caulobacterales; family Caulobacteraceae; genus Brevundimonas. The sequence continues at coordinate 558 of NZ_DALZQC010000151.1, read as the reverse complement.
CTCGCCTCGTGCCACACAGCGGTGGTCGGCGCCTACGCCATCGAGGGCCATGTTCCGTCGAGCGATGTCGAGCGGCTGCTCGGCGAACGCCCCGCCGCCCGCGCACTAAGCGCGCCCGGCATGCCGGCGGGCTCGCCGGGCATGGAGGCCGCCGGGCGCGAACCCTATGCGACCGTCCTGATCCTCAACGACGGTTCGACCCGCGTGTTCGGTCGCCACAACGGGGCCTGAGAAGGCGCACCGCCGGCAGTCACGACGGTTGACGACGCGGCGTCCAGCGCAGCAGGCGCATGGCATTGGCGGTGACCAGGACCGTGGCTCCGGTGTCAGCGAGGATGGCGGGCCACAGGCCCGTCACCCCGATCACGGTGGTGACCAGGAACACCGCCTTCAAGCCCAAGGCGATGGTGATGTTTTCCCCGATATTGCCCATCACTCCGCGGGACAAGGCGATCATGTCGGGAATGTCCCTGACCCGGCCGTGCAGGACGGCGGCGTCCGCCGTCTCCAGGGCCACGTCGGTGCCGCCGCCCATGGCGATGCCGACATCCGCCTGGG
>NZ_DALZQC010000150.1:0-5406 GCF_032017145.1 Brevundimonas sp. | reverse complement strand
GGCGGCGTCTCCGCGCCCGGCGTGACGCGCGCGGCCTTTCGCGCGCGCGGCGGGGCGACCGAGCTGGAAACCCGGGTCCAGATGCGACGGTCCTCTGGCGTCAGTCCGTTGTCGTCGCGCCCCGGGCCCTTTCGCCTCATGCCGCCTCGTCGTCCTCGAACACGTCGCCCGGACCCGGCTCGTGCGCCAAGAGGTCGCCGGGCTGACATTCCAGTTCGCGACACAGGGCGTCCAGGGTCGAGAACCGCACCGCCCGCGCCTTGCCGGTCTTCAGGATCGACAGATTGGCCACCGTCACCCCCACCCGATCCGCCAGTTCGGTCAGGGACATGCGGCGTTCGACGAGAACGCGGTCGAGCTGGACGCGAATGGCCATGCGGAAAAATCCTAGTCGAAACGGCTCAGATCGTCAGTTCGGATTCGCGGCGCAGGCGCGCGCCCTCGCGGAACACCTCCGCCAGGACGAAGACGATCAGGACGGAGAATATGGGGGTCAGCAGTTCGCCCAGCCCTTGCGGGTCCATGACCCCCGGCGCCAGCCGCTTGGCCACGAACCCCTGCGCCAGCCAGACGCCGCCGGTCACAACCGCCAGGGTCAGGCCGATCTGGCGCAGGCGGCGCACATTGTCCGGCTGGAAGGGGTCGCCCATGGTCAGGGTTCGGATGATGCGGCGCAGGCTGCGGAGAATAAGCATGAATCCGCCAAAATAGGCCGTCGCGGCGCCCAGGCCGAACAGCAACAGGGTCCGGGTCAGCGGCAGTTGCTTGCCGCCGGCGTCGCCGCTGACGGTGATGTTCACATTGTCCAGGGGAATGAAGATGGCCGCGATCACCAGCAGCAGCAGAAGCCCGGTGATCAGCCACAACAGCACATAGGCCACGTCCAGCACCATCTTCAGCACGCTGGACACCGATCCCGGCCCCATGGCCTTCAGCCATGTCAGGGATCGCGCCTCGCCTCGCTTCGTCGGATGTCGCGGCGTCGGCAGGCGCATGGCGGTTCTGGTCTCAGGTCTGAAGAGGGCGGACGGCGGCCGCGCGGGGTGCGAAGAACCCGCGCGCGGCTCTATACATCGCGGTCTTCATGCAGATCGTCAAAACTCTCGTGATCGAAATGGCGTAAGGATCAGAAGGCTTGCATCAGCACGGTGACGAGGGCGGTCGGCAGGGCGGCGATCAGAACCGTGCTGACGAAAGCAGCGCCGACCTTGTCCAGCCACATCGAGGTGTTCATCGTATGCATCGTAGTTCTCCGTCTTTCCTGAAGGACGATTATCGCCCGGTTTGTTTCGTGGTCGCACGAACTTTTCGGCTTTGACCGAAATCAAGAACGCTGCGACCTCGTTCTCGATGATCAAGAGATAGGCCGTGCGGCAGGGAAAAGCACGTTACATATCGTTTAACGATATTAAACTTTGGCAATAGACTGTTTCAGCGGTAGGAGCCCCCATGAAACTCAAGCTTATCAAGGGGATGCGGATCGTCGTCGCGACCCACAATCCGGGCAAGGTCCTGGAAATCTCGGCCCTGCTGGGCGGAGATTACGAGATCGTCACGGCGGGACAGCTGAACCTGCCCGAGCCGGACGAGACCGAGACCACCTTCGCCGGCAACGCCATGCTGAAGGCGCGCCATGCGGCCGAGCGGTCGGGGGAGGTGTCGCTGGCCGACGATTCCGGCCTGTCGGTCGCGGCGCTCGACGGGGCGCCGGGCATCTTCTCGGCGCGCTGGGCCGGGCCTGGCAAGGATTTCGCCGTGGCCATGACCAAGGTGGAGCAGCGCCTGGAGGAGATCGGCGCGACCGACCGCACGGCCTGGTTCACCTCGGCCCTGGCCGTCGCCTGGCCCGACGGCCCCTGCGTCGTGGTCGAGGGGGTGGTCGACGGCCGCCTGACCTTCCCGCCGCGCGGCGACCGGGGGTTCGGCTACGATCCCCTGTTCATTCCCAATGGCGCAGACCTGACGTTCGGCGAGATGGAGCCGACGGCCAAGGACGCGATCAGCCACCGCACCCGCGCCTTCGAAAAGCTGAGGGCCGTCCTGATTGACTGATATGCCGCCGCCCGATCCGGGGTCGGATGTCGCCCTCTATGTCCACTGGCCCTATTGTTCGCGCATCTGCCCCTATTGCGACTTCAACGTGGTGCGTGACCGGGGGCGGGCGGTCGAGCAGGCGGGGCTGGTCGCCGCCATTCTTCAGGATCTTCAGGCCCAGCGGACCCTGACCGGACCCCGGCGGCTGGCCTCCATCTTCTTCGGCGGCGGCACCCCTTCGCTGATGGCGGCCGAGGCTGTGGCCCGCATCGTGGAGACGGCCGAACGCCTCTATCCGCCGACCGGCCCGATCGAGATCACCCTGGAGGCCAATCCCACCGACGCCGAGGCCGCCCGTTTCGCCGCCCTGGCCCAGGCCGGGGTCAATCGCCTGTCGATGGGGGTTCAGGCGCTGGACGACGACGCCCTGCGTTTTCTGGGCCGGGATCATTCGGCGGCCGAGGCCTATCGCGCGGTCGATCTGGCGCGTCGGGCGTTCGACCGGCTGTCCATCGACCTGATCTACGCCCGACCGGACCAGACGCCTGGGGCCTGGGCCGCCGAACTGACCACCGCGCTGGACCTGGGGTTCGAACACGTCTCGCCCTATCAACTGACCATAGAGCGGACCACCGCCTTCGGCCGGGCGTTTGCGCGGGGAACCCTGATCACGCCGGACGAGGATGTCGCCGCCGCCCTTTACGAAACGACCCAGGCGGTCCTGTCGGCGGCCGGCTTCGAGGCCTATGAGGTGTCCAACCATGCGCTGGGTCCGGCCGCGCGCTCGGCGCACAATCTGCACGTCTGGCGCGGCGGCGACTATCTGGGCCTCGGCCCCGGCGCCCACGGTCGGCTGACGCTGGACGGGATCAGGACCGCGACCGTCGCCCATCGCCGCATCGCCGACTATGTGGCGGGCGTCGAGGCATCGGTGCCCTGGTCGGACCGCGAAACCCTGTCGCCTGCCGATGCGGCGGAGGAACGGTTCCTTCTGGCCCTGCGCACCACCGAAGGCGCGCCGGCCGCCCTGCTTTCGATACTGGACCTGTCTTTCGAAGCTGCGCCGGTCGCGGACCTGATCGCGGACGGGTTCCTGACCCTGCGCCAGGGCCGGCTGATCGCCACAGACCAGGGCCGACCCGTTCTGGACGGGGTGCTGAAGGCGCTTCTGACCTAACTCTTCTTCAGACCCAGCATCCCCAGCCAGCCGCCGCTGGTCAGCAGGGCCACGTCAAGCAGGGCCAGCGGCAGGGGTGTTGAGACGGGCGCGGCGATGAAGCGCGGGCGCCAGTCGGGCGCGAACTTGGCCTTGTAGCTGCGCAGACCCTGGAAGCCGTAAAGCGCGCCCCCCTCGTCGAACACCAGGGCGCCGACCCGGGCGAACACCGGCGCGATCCGCCGATCCTCCAGCCCCGCCAGCGGCGCCATGCCCAGGTCGAAACTGGCCAGCCCCTGATCCTTGGCCCATTGGGCGCAGCGAATGAACAGATAGTCCATCACCCCGTGCGGCGCATCCGGGTGATGGCGCATCAGATCGACCGCCGCCTCGTCCGGCGCCGTCAGAAGATTGGCGAAGGCGACGATCCGTCCGCCCTCCCTCACAATCGCCAGCGGCGTCAGGTCCAGATAGTCGACGTCGAACCGCCCCAGGGAAAAAGCCTTTTCCGCCCCCTCATGCATGGCCAACCAGGCGTCGGACACCGCCTTCAGCTCGTCCGCGATGGGACGGGCCGAACCCGGCGGCAGGATTTCGAAGGTCGCGCCCTCGCGTTCCGCCCGGTTGATGGCCGTACGCAGGTTCTGCTTGGACTTTCCCTCCAGCGAAAACGCGGCGGTGTCGATCACCGCCGTCTCGCCGACCTTGCGCACCGCCAGCCCCATGGTCGCCAGATCGCCCAGCACCTCTTCACTGACGGAATAGAAGACCGCCGCCCCGCCGTAGCTGTCGGCCATTTCGGCGAAGGACCACAGCAGTTCGCGCCGCTCGGACTTCAGACCCGCCGGCTCGCCCATGGCGATCCATCGCCGCCCCCGCACGCGATAGGCCAGGAAGCTGGCCCCCGACGGGCTGAACATCAGCGCCTTGTCGCCCAGCATGGCCAGCCAGGCCTCGGGCGTCGCCGAATCCGCCGCCGCCAGCGCCGCGCGGGCGCGTTCGATGTCGGCGGGCTTGGCCGGGCCGTGGCTGTGGGCGCCGGGCGAGCTGAGCAGCGACCGACCCGCCACCACCAGCGTCAGGATCGCCAGCACCAGGCCCGCGCGCAGGAAGCCCGACGCCTGGCGATCGCTGAGGAAACGCCACCACAGCTCGTCGTTATAATCCACGTCGCGATAGGCGAAGAAGCCCAGCCACAACATGGCCGCGACCACCGCCGTCAGCAGCAGCAGCCAGCTGGGCCGCAGCGGCTCGCTGAGGCGCGAACGTCGATTGAAGGCGGTGCGGCAGGGCGCCAGCAGCGCGGCCACGATCAGAAGGTCGGTCGCCTGTTGCCAGTCCAGCCCCTTCAGCACCGAGAACACCGCCCCGATGCCCAAGACGGCCAGCGCCGCCCAATAGGCGCCGCGCCGCCTCCGCCACAGGCCCGCCGAAAGCATCAGCAACAGAAAGCCCGCGATGCTGCCCACGAAGTGCGACAGGTCCACCAGGATCGGCGACACCACGCCGGTCAGCCTGCGCAGCCGGTCGTCGAACTCGGGCGTCACGGCCGAGACCAGCATCAAGGCGCCGGCCCCGAAGGCCAAGATGGCGAAGACCAGCGGCGTCAACTCATAGGCCAGGCCCAGAAGACGGCGGATCAGGCCGGAGGTTTGCGCGGGGCGGTTGGACAAGCAGTAGGCCTTCGATTCGCGAGCGCCCGACCATAGACCAAGAATCGTCCAACCGGGGCGCTCACAAGGTCATTTCGGGGCGGATGAAACAATCGGTAACGTGAGGAGTATATTGCGGTGCGGGCGTCGGGCCCGCGTAACAGGGGACAGTTTCCCATGACCATCAAGACCGCCCTTCTGGCCAGCGCCGCCGCCTTCATGTTCGCCGCGCCCGCCCTGGCGCAGGAAACGCCTGCACCCGCTCCGACCGAGGCGCCCGCTGCGGCCGCCGCTTCGCAACAGTCGCTTTCGCTGAACCCCGGCATGACCGTCAGCGGTCCTGACGGCGAACTCGGCAAGCTGGAAGGCGTGCAGAACAACGCCGAAGGCAAGCAGGAACTCACCGTGCGCGGCGCCGATGGCCAACTGCGCGCCGTTCCGCTGAGCGGCATCCGTCAGGAGAACGGCGGCGTGGTCGTGGCCTACACCAAGGCCGAATATGACGCCGCCGCCGCCATCGCCGGCGCTGCTCCGGCTCCGACCGCCGATCCCGCCGCCGCTCCG
>NZ_DALZQC010000149.1:0-5510 GCF_032017145.1 Brevundimonas sp. | reverse complement strand
CTCCAGCGGCCGCCCCAGCGCCAGCCCGGCCGCGCAGGCGCTGGCCAGGGTGCAGCCGGTGCCGTGGGTGTGGCGGGTGTCGATCCGTTCAGCCTCCAGCGCCGTCTCGCCGTCTGCGGTGATCAGCAGGTCGATCACCGTCGGCCCCGGCACATGGCCGCCCTTCATCAGCACCGCCCGCGCGCCCAGGGCCAGCAGGGCCTCGCCCGCCCGGCGTTGGCCGTCCAGATCATGAACGGCGATCCCCGTCAGAGCCTCGGCCTCCGGCGCATTGGGCGTCAGGAGCGCCGCGCGCGGGATCATCAGCGATTTCACCGCCTCCACCGCCGCATCGGGCAACAGCGGATGGCCGCCCTTGGCCACCATGACCGGATCGATCACGGCGGGGGCGTCGGCGCTGTCCAACAGGGCGGCGACCGTCTCCACCACCTCGACCGAGCCCAGCATTCCGGTCTTGAAGGCGTCGGTCCCGATGTCGTCCAGCACGACGCGGGCCTGAGCGGTGATCACATCCAGCGGCAGGGGATGGACGCCGTGAACGCCCAGCGTGTTCTGGATGGTGATGGCGGTGATGGCGGTGGCGGCGTACCCCCCCATCATGGTCACGGCCTTGATGTCGGCCTGGATGCCCGCCCCGCCGCCTGAGTCGGAGCCTGCCAGAATCAGGACCCGACCTTGATGAAGCGCGCTCATGCCGCCGCCCCCGAAAACAGCTTCAGCCCGACGATGCCCGCCACGATCAGCAGGATGCACACCGCCCTGACCGCCGTCGCCGGCTCGCCATAGGCCAGCATCCCCACCACCGCCGCGCCGACCGCCCCGATGCCGGTCCACACCGCATAGGCCGTGCCGATCGGCAGCTTCTGCGTCGCCACCCACAACAGGATCATGCTGCCGGCCAGGGCGATCCCCACCCCCAGGGACGTCAGCGGCCGGTGCAGGCCGACGCTCTTCAGGCCCGAGGCCCACAGAACCTCCAGCAGACCGGCGACGACCAGCGTCGCCCACGGATTGATCGACATGACCCAGGACATGACGGCTCAGATGGCCCAGCCCGCCGGTCAGGGCAAGCGATCAGGCGCCCAGCGGCCCCTTGAAGATGAAGAAGGCCCCCAGGCCGATGAAGGCGAAGCCGACCAGATGGTTCACCGTCAGCTTCTCGCCCAGATACAGGACCGAGAAACCGGCGAAGACCAACAGGGTGATCACCTCCTGCATCGTCTTCAGCTCGGCCGGCGAATAGACCTTGATGCCGATCCGGTTGGCCGGCACCGCCAGCCAGTATTCGAAGAAGGCGATGCTCCAGCTGGCGATCACCAGCAGCCACAGCGGCTTGTGCTCGAACTTCAGGTGGCCGTACCAGGCGAAGGTCATGAAGACGTTCGACAGGGCCAGCATGACGATGGGGGCGATATAGGCGGTCAGGGGCATGGGCGACGCTGCGACGGTTGATCCCCGTCCTTAGCTCAACCGCGACCGAACGTCGCGTCCGTTCAACCGGGGTCGCGCAACGCCGCCTGCACCTTCAGCGCCTGCACCGTCTCGCGCACGTCATGGACCCGCACCATCCGCGCCCCGCGCGTCGCCGCCGCCAGGGCCAGGGCGATGGAGCCGCCCAGCCGGTCGGTCGCCTGGATCGCCGTAGGGTCGACCGCCTGGATCGTGCGCTTGCGGCTGGCGGCGTACAGGACCGGAAACCCCAGACCGACCAGCGCCCCCAGGCCCGCCGTCAGGGCCAGATTGTGCGCCAGGGTCTTGCCGAAGCCGATGCCGGGGTCCAGCCAGATCCGGTCGCGCGCCACCCCCGCCGCCATCGCCGCCTCGGCGCGGCCGATCAGATAGTCCCGCACCTCGCCGGCCACGTCGTCATAGGTCGGGTTCGCCTGCATGGTGCGCGGCTCGCCCTTCATGTGCATCAGCACGATATCGCACCCCAGTTCGGCCGCGACGGCGGCGCTGTCGGGCGCCTGTGTCAGGGCCGTCACATCGTTCCACATCGTGGCCCCGGCCGCGACGGCGGCGCGGGCCACCTCGGGTTTCATCGTATCGATGCTGATCGCCCCGTGCCAGCGCGCGCGGAGGCCGGCGATGACCGGGACGACCCGCGCGATCTCCTCGGCCGCCCCCACCGGATCGGCGCCCGGCCGGGTGCTTTCGCCGCCGATGTCCAAGACGTCCGCCCCGTCCGCGACCAGACGCATGGCCCGGTCCACCGCCGCCTCGACCGAGGTCCACCGCCCGCCGTCCGAGAAGCTGTCGGGCGTGACGTTGACGATCCCCATGACCTGGGGCCGTCCCGGTGTTTGACTTTCGCGCGACATGGGACCAGCCTCTAGCCGTGATCGCTCGTTTCGTCAGCCAGGCTCGACGCCTTTCCCATGCGGGACGCCTCGTCGCAGGCTTCTGACCCGGAACGGCTGCGCGCCTTTTGCCCGTTCCGGGCGACGATCTGAAACCTGTTCTTCCCGCCGCCCCGACGCCGAACGCGCGTGTGGCGGCGCATGTCCCTTTGAGAGAAATCCCGATGACCAAGTCCACCCTGCCCGTCCGCCCCGACATCTTCCTCAGCGCCGAGGACCACGACGCCCTGTCGCGTCTGGTCGGCGACATGCCGGGCGAGGGCGTCGCCGGAATGCTTCAGGACGAGCTGGAGCGCGCCGTCATCTGCGAACCGGGCGACCTGCCCAAGGGCGCCGTGCCGCTGAACCGCTGGCTCCATTATGTCGACGGCCGTTCGTCCGACCCGCGCCGCATCCAGATCGTCCTGCCCAAGGACGCCGACATCGACGCGGGCAAGGTTTCGGTCCTGTCCCACGTCGGCGCGGGCCTGATCGGCCTGGTCGAAGGCCACACCATTTCCTGGAGCGACCCGTCCGGCGCCGAACGCAGCCTGACGCCGGTGATGATCGAGGACGCGGAAATCCTGCCCGCCTGATCCCCGGCGCCGCTCATGAAAAACCCGCCGGGAGATCGCTCTCCCGGCGGGCTTTTTCATTCCGAACTGAACGCCGGTTCAGTGAACCGTCGGCACGCTGGTCGCGGCGGGCTTGGCGACCGGAACCTCGATCTCGGTCCCGTCCGACACCGGCGTCACCGGCACCGAGACCGAAGGCCCGGCGTTGGGGAAGTTGTTCTCGTCGCGGTTCGGCGCGACGCCCTTCTCCAGCAGGTCCTTGATCTCCTCGCCCGACAGGGTTTCGTACTCCAGCAGGGCCTGCGACAGCTTCTCGTGGTGATCGGCCTTGGTCGTCAGGATGTGGCGCGCCTCGTCCCAGCCCGAGGCGACCAGACGGCGGACCTCCTCGTCGATGGTGCGGGCCGTCTCTTCGGAGATGTTCTGGCTGCGCGCGACTGAATGGCCCAGGAAGACCTCTTCCTGGTTCTCGCCGTAAGCCACCGTGCCCAGCTTCTCGGAGAAGCCCCAGCGCGTGACCATGGCCCGGGCCAGCTTGGTGGCCTGTTCGATGTCCGACGACGCGCCCGAGGTGATGTTCTCCTTGCCGAAGATCAGCTCCTCGGCCACGCGCCCGCCCGCCATGATGGCGATCCGATCGATCATCTGCTGGTATTTCATCGAATAGCGGTCGCCTTCCGGCAGCTGCATCACCATGCCCAGCGCCCGGCCGCGCGGGACGATGGTGGCCTTGTGCACCGGGTCGGCCGCCTTGACGTTCATGGCGACGATGGCGTGGCCGGCCTCGTGATAGGCGGTCAGGCGCTTTTCTTCCTCGTTCATGGCCATGGAGCGACGCTCCGAACCCATCAGCACCTTGTCCTTGGCGTCCTCGAAGTCGCGGTGCGTGACCATGCGACGATCCTTGCGCGCCGCCGTCAGCGCCGCCTCGTTGACCAGGTTCGCCAGATCGGCGCCCGAGAAGCCGGGCGTGCCGCGCGCGATGGTCTTGACGTTCACATCGGCGGCAAGGGGCACATCCTTCATGTGGACGCGCAGGATGCGTTCGCGGCCCGAGACGTCGGGGTTCGGCACCACCACCTGCCGGTCGAACCGGCCGGGACGCAGCAGGGCCGGGTCCAGAACGTCGGGACGGTTGGTCGCGGCGATCAGGATGATGTTCTCGGACGCCTCGAAGCCGTCCATCTCGACCAGCAGCTGGTTCAGCGTCTGTTCGCGCTCGTCATTGCCGCCGCCCAGCCCGGCGCCGCGATGACGGCCCACCGCGTCGATTTCGTCGATGAAGATGATGCAGGGCGCATTCTTCTTGGCCTGTTCGAACATGTCGCGCACGCGGCTGGCGCCGACGCCGACGAACATCTCGACGAAGTCCGAGCCCGAGATGGAGAAGAAGGGCACGCCCGCCTCGCCCGCCACCGCGCGCGCCAGCAGCGTCTTGCCGGTGCCGGGAGGGCCGACCAGCAGGGCGCCCTTGGGGATCTTGCCGCCCAGACGCTGGAACTTGCCCGGATCCTTCAGGAAGTCGACGACCTCCTGCAGCTCGTCCTTGGCCTCGTCCACGCCGGCGACGTCCTCGAAGGTCTTGCGCCCCTTGTGCTCGGTCAGCAGCTTGGCCTTGGACTTGCCGAAGCCCATGGCCCCGCGCGCCCCGCCCTGCATCTGGCGCATGAAGAAGATCCACACCCCGATCAGCAGCGCGATGGGCAGGATGCCCAGGAGCAGGCTCATCCAGATCGACTGGCCGCCCGACTTGGCGTCGATCTCGACCCCCGCCTGCAGCATGGAGGTCATCAGCTGTTCGTTCGGATAGACGGTGGTGGAGGTGAAGCGCTGGCCGTTCTTCAGCTCGCCGTTCACCTTGTCGACCCGCACCGTCACCTTCTTGACGTCGCCGGCGTTCACCCGCTGAACCAGTTCGGAATAGCTCATGATTTCGGGCCGTCCGCCCGCCGGCTGACCGGCCATGCCGTTCATCGCGCCGCCTTGGGACAGGGCCGCATAGCCCGCCAGCAGCGCCAGAATGATCACGCCGGTGATCGCCAGATTACGCAGGTTCATTGAGGTCCTCGGTCGTCCGCCGCCCCGCTCGGGCCGACGGTCTGGATGTGTCTGTCTGGGAAAATAGGAGGTTCCATGGCGTTACGCCATCGCGGGGCTGAAATCAGGTCGTCTTCGTGCGTCGTTTCGTCCAGCGCCAGCCTGAGCCGTTCCGCGACAAGCCCGCGCCGTTCGACCCCCGCCCCTGCAAGAACCGGTCCCGGCGCACCGTCTTCAATGAGCACGGGCCAGGCCGCCCGCGCCTGCGGCGACAGCGGGGCCAGCGCCGCCCGGTCCGCGTCCGACAGCTGCGACAATCGCCCGCGCCCCGCCACGACCGACCAGCCCGCATCGGCGGCGACGAAGGCGAACCGCCCGTCCCACACCGCCTCCACGCCCGGCGTCAGCCGCAAGGGTTCGACGCCCTTTCTCGCCATATCGCCGGCCTCGCGCACCAGGGTCGCGGTCTCGCCCTCGGCCGTGATGCGCGCCCCGCACAGGGTGGCGGTGAAATCCTCGCCCGCCCGCAGCCGCCGGACCAGGGCGGCCAGCCGCTCGC
>NZ_DALZQC010000148.1:0-5511 GCF_032017145.1 Brevundimonas sp. | reverse complement strand
CGTGCCGGTTACTGCCGGCGATCTCAGCAGCCGCCTTTTTCAACGAAATCCACCCTAAGCCGACGCTGAGCGTGTGCTCTATCAGGCTTGGCGGCCGCCCGGTGGGCGGCGGGCGAATCGGGCGACGTCGAGCGTCGCGGCGCCCTACTGATCCTCGTCGAACTTGCGCGCGACCAGGTCGGTCAGGGCCTCCATCGCCTCTTCGGCGTCCGGGCCTTCGGCGGAGATGTCGATGCTGCAGCCGATGCCGGCGCCCAGCATCAGCAGGCCCATGATCGAGCGGGCGTCCACCGTCACCCCGTCGCGGGTGACGTGGATTTCGCTTTCGAAACTGGAGGCCAGTTTGACGAACTTGGCCGAGGCGCGGGCGTGCAGGCCGCGCGCGTTGCAGATGTTCAGGGTCGCGGCGACGATCATTTTTCGCCCGCCAGCACCCAGGATGCGACCGAGATATATTTGCGCCCGGCGTCCTGGGCGTGGGCGACGCACGCCTCCAGCGTCTCTCGACCGCGCACGCTGGCCAGCTTGATCAGCATGGGCAGGTTCAGGCCGGCGATGACCTCGGCATGGGTCTGCTCCATCACCGAGATGGCCAGGTTCGACGGCGTGCCGCCGAACATGTCGGTCAGCAGGATGACGCCGTCGCCGTCGTCCACGGCCGAAGCCGCGTCCACGATGTCGCGGCGCCGACGCTCCATGTCGTCTTCGGGACCGATGCAGATGGCCGCGACGCCGCGCTGCGGGCCGACCACATGCTCCATCGCCGAAAGAAATTCTGACGCCAGCCCGCCGTGGGTGACGATGACCAGACCGATCATGAGGACTTCACTCGCATCCCGCCCCGAACCGTCCCGAACGTTCCCCCGCCCGGCGAGGAGGCCGGACGCCGCCCTTTCCTGGACCGCAAGGGGGGTGTCATAGACCTGTCTTTCAGCGTTTCAAAGCGTCTCCAACGCCGCTGCGACCACATCGACGGCCGAGGCGGGGCGCGGGTCCAGCGTCAGGAGGGGCAGGTCCACCCCGCAGAAGGCCCGAGATCTCGGCTCCGGCAGGCGTTCGACCGGCTCGTACGTGCAGACGACGGCCAGCGCCGCTCTGACCAGCGGCCGTGTCGCGGCGGACACGATTCCCAGGCCGCGAACCTCGATCCGACCGGCGATGGCGGCGGGCGCGCGGGCGTAGAGGGCCCCGTTCGACGCCCAGACATGGGTGTAGTCGTCGCTGACCAGCCGCCAGCCGCGCCCGATCAGCCGCAGACCCAGATCGCTCTTGCCCGCGCCCGACGCGCCCAGGATCATCACCCCGCGCCAGACGCCCCCCTGGCGCACGGCGACCGTGGTGGCGTGGACCGGGGCGGCGGGCGTCATGCCCGGCGGCCGACCGCCGGGAACAGGATCTCGAACCGGGCGCCGACGACCCGGCCGTCCTGCATCTGGTTCTCGGCGTGAACGCGGCCGCCGTGCGCCTCGACGATCTGACGCACGATGGACAGGCCCAGGCCCGAGTTGGAGCCGAACTTCGCCCCCTGCGGCCGCGAGGTGTAGAAGCGTTCGAACACCGTCTCCAGGTTCTCGGGCGGGATGCCCGGCCCCTGGTCCTCGACCCGCACGCGCACCGGCAGGTCGTCGGCCGTCTCCTCCAGACTGACCCGGACCGCCCCGCCCGACGGGCTGAAGGACCGGGCGTTGTCGATCAGGTTGCGGAACACCTGGCCCAGCGGCCCGTCGCGGCCCATGACGCGCAGCGGCGTCTCGGGCGCCTGGAGCAGCACCGGGATGTCGCCGGGCTTGGCCGTGGTGTCATAGACGCCCACGATGTCGGTCAGCAGCTGGTTCAGCGTGATCGGGCGCGGCCGGTCGCGCGACAGTTCCGCATCCAGGCGCGAGGCGTTGGAGATGTCGGTGATCAGCCGGTCCAGGCGCCGCACGTCCTGCTGCAACAGGGCCGTCAGCTTCTCGCGATGGGCGTCGGTCTTGACCAGCGGCAGGGTTTCCAGGGCCGAGCGGATCGAGGTCAGGGGGTTCTTGATCTCGTGCGACACGTCGGCGGCGAACCGTTCGATGGCGTCCATCCGGGTGGACAGGGTGTCGGTCATGGATTCCAGCGACCGCGCCAGATCGCCGATCTCGTCCTTGCGATCCTCCAGATCGGGCAGGGAGATGGCGCGCGCGCGTTGCAGTTTCACCTGATCCGCCGCCGCCGACAGCCGCATGATCGGCCGCGCCACGAACAGATGCAGCAGCAGCGAGGCCACCAGATTGACCCCCAGCGCCACCAGGGCGAAGGGCACCAGGGCGCGGCGCTGGGCGCTCAGGATCTCGTCCACGTCGCCGGATTCGACGGTCAGCACCCCCAGCACCTGGCGCACATGGCGCACGGGGATGGAGACGGACACCACGCGGTCGCCCGATTCGTTGCGGCGCAGCGTCGCCTGGGGCGCGCCCTCCAGCGCGGCGCTGACCTCGGCGGCCAGTTCGCTGTCGGCGCGCGCGATCCGGCGTTCGGACACCAGCTTGGCCGCCGCCCCGTCGTCGGTCGGAGATCCGGCCGAATGCGCGTCCGGCAGGGGCCGCCCGCCGATGGCCTCGGTCACCTGATAGCTGTCCACCAGCAACAGGCCGTTGATGTCGTACAGCCGCACGCGCTGCCCCGCCGGAATGAACCGGTCGGTCAGCCACAGAGAGGCGCGGATGGGGTCAAGCTCGGGCGTCGGCTCGCCCCGCGTCACACCCTCTTCGCGCAGCACATTGGCCAGCAGTTCGGCCTGGACGGTCAGCGATTCCTGACGCGCCCCGACCAGCCCCTTGCTCCATTCGTTCAGCAGCAGGGCGCCGCCGAACAGGATCAGCAGGCTGAGCAGATTGAGCGCCAGGATGAAGCCGCCCAGCCGCGATCCGCCGAAGCGGAACAACGGCCGGCGCACGCGCTCCTCGTCGGGCTCTCGCCCGTCGGGACGATCAGCTCTCGCGGTAGCGGTAGCCGACGCCATACAGGGTCTCGATCGCGTCGAACTCGTTGTCCACGGCGCGGAACTTCTTGCGCATCCGCTTCACGTGGCTGTCGATGGTGCGGTCGTCGACATAGACCTGGTCGTCGTAAGCGGCGTCCATCAGGTTGTCGCGGCTCTTCACGAAGCCGGGGCGCTGGGCCAGGGCCTGCAGCAGCAGGAACTCGGTCACCGTCAGCTTGACGGGCTTGCCGTCCCAGGTCGATTCGTGGCGCGCCGGGTCCATTGACAGCTTGCCGCGCTTGATCGCCCGTCCCGAGACCTCGGCGGCGGCCTCCGGCTCTCCGCCGTCGGCGCCGGTTCGGCGCAGCAGCGCCTTGACCCGTTCGATCAGCAGACGCTGGCTGAAGGGTTTGTGGATATAGTCGTCGGCGCCCAGGTTGAAGCCCAGGATTTCGTCGATCTCCTCGTCCTTGGACGTCAGCATGATGACCGGAATCTGCGAGGTCTGGCGCAGGCGACGCAGCACCTCCATCCCGTCCATGCGCGGCATCTTCACGTCGAGGATGGCCAGGTCGGGCGGCGTGGCTTCCAGCGCGGCGAGGCCCGAGGCCCCGTCGTGATAGGCGGTGATCTTGTGGCCATGGCTTTCCAGCGCCAGCGACACGGACGCCACGATGTTCTCGTCGTCGTCGACCAGGGTGATGTTCGCCAAGGGTGTCTTCTCCTGAACTTTGCGGTCCCGCGAGCAGGAACGCGCTTCAAGCGTAACCGTTCGATCACGGTCACATTAGGGCTATGGCGCCCCGACCAGAAGGGAATTCGCTCAGAACGCCCTCGCGCAAGTCCTGGCCAAGATGGTTGGTTCCGCTGACGATTTCAACGCGGCGGCGCCCAGGGCGCGGCAGGGACTGTAGGCGACGGCGAAAACCTCGCCTTAAAGTCTTCGGGTCAAAGGATCGCCGCATGGCCGGTCCGATCCACTACGAAGTCTATGTCCGCAAGACCGCGCCCGCGGCCTGGACCCTGCTGATCGCCACCGAGAACCGCAAACAGGCCATCGAGGCGGCCGAGGACCAGTTGCGGGACCGATTCGCCGTCGCCTCGCGCGTCACCAAGGAGACGCTGGACCCCGAGACGATGGAGTTCGCCTCCGTCACCATACTGACGCTGGGCGCGCCCGAACCGCTCAGGAAGAAGGCGGCCGATGCGGCGCACCGCCCGGCCTGCTCCAGCCCGGCGGAACTGTATTCGCCTCACGCCCGGACCGTGATCGGGCGCGTGCTGGAGGACTGGCTGCGGCGCGAGGGCGTGACGGCCTTCGAACTGCTGCACCGCCCCGATGTGGCCGAGCGGCTGGAGGCGGCGGGGATCGAGCTTCAGCACGCCATCCAGAAGGTCGCCGTTCCCGAAAGCCAGTCCACCGGCCAGGACGTCCACACCGTCGTCCGCCATTATCAGAAGCTGACCGAACAGACGATCACCCGGCTGCGCAAGGCCGGACGCGACGGCCTGTTCCCGACCCTTCAGGACGGCTCCATCGCCGACCTGGCCCATCGTTTCAGCGGCGCGCCGGACCGGGCTTTCCGCATGGGCGGGGTGGTCGCCGGCGCCCTCGCCGAACACAGCGGCGCGCGGGCGCGGCTGTCGGCTCTGATGGACCTGATGGACGCCGCCCCGGCGGACGGCCCGCCGCGCGCCTTGATCGTGGTGGCGGTCGAGCAGATCGTCGCCGAGATGCTGGCCCTGCGCCAGAACCTGAACGCGGTGCTGGGGCCGGCCCTGGACCAGGGCGCCAGCCTGGCCGCCATCGTGCGGATGGTGGCGCCGGACGAGATGGACGGCCTGCTGAAGCTGGACCCGCGCCTGGACCTGATGATGCCCGCCATCGACGGGCCGGCCGCACGGCTGGGCGTGCATTTGGCCGCCGGCGAGTTTCCGCTTCTGGCGGCGGCCCTGGCCCGGATGGTGACGGGCGAACTGACCAGCCCGCGCCGCCTTCGTCCCAACGATCCGGTGGGCGAAATCGACATCCTGCGCCTTTTGGCCATGGCCCTGACCGCCTCGGCCGGGCGGCTGCTGACGCTGGAGGAGGTGCAGACCGCCTTTGTGGAGCGCTCCAAGAGCCTGGTCACGGCCGATTTCGTCGCCGCCTATGTCGCCGGCTGCCAGAGCGTGCTGGCCGAGGCCGAACACCTGACCCGGCTATGCGAGAATGTGACCGGCGGGGCCAACAAGCGCGCGGCGGCCCGCTGGCTGAGCGCCTGCATCGGCGCGCTGCGCTTCGAAACCGAGATGCGTCAGGCTGCGCCCGGCGGTCCCAGCCCGTCGCAGAAGCTGGCCATACTGGCGCGGCTGCAACGGGCGGTGCGCGCCGCCAACCTGGGCGAACACGACGAGAAGCAGATTTCGGACGCCATCGGCGCGGTCGGCGCCCGTCTGGAGGCCGACGCCGGTCTGGTCGCCCAGATCGTGCGCGCCCCCGCCCCTGCGCCGAAGAAGCTGGCCGCCCTGCTGAAACTGGCCGCCGGGGAGGCCGGACCGCTGGGGCCGTCGGCCGAACG
>NZ_DALZQC010000147.1:0-6094 GCF_032017145.1 Brevundimonas sp. | reverse complement strand
TCGAGCCGACGCCGCCCCGGCTGGAGGACGGCTTCGTCGACCTGTTGGGCGGCGCGCCCAAGGGCGGGTCGGTGGTGGCGCGCCTGCTGGAGGCGCCGGCGCGCGCCGACCGGCCCGAGGCGGTGATCGAGGCCGAGCATCTGACCAAGCGGTTCGGCGACTTCGCCGCCACCGACGACGTGACCTTCGAGGTCAGGCAGGGCGAGATCTTCGGCCTGCTCGGGCCCAACGGCGCGGGCAAATCGACCACATTCAAGATGATGTGCGGGCTCCTGACCCCGACGGCCGGCGAGGCCCGGGTGCTGGGTCTGAGCCTGAGCCGCAGCCCCGAGGCGGCCCGGCAGAAGCTGGGCTACATGGCCCAGAAGTTCTCGCTCTACGGCGCCCTGACCGTCCGCCAGAACCTGGAGTTCTTCGCCGGCATCTATGGCCTCGCCGGGGTGCGGAAGCGCGACCGGGTGGCGGCGATGATCGAGGCCTTCGCGCTCCAGCCCTATCTCGGCGTCTCGCCCGACGCCCTGCCGCTGGGCTTCAAGCAGCGGCTCGCGCTGGCCTGCGCTATCATGCACGACCCGGCGATCCTGTTCCTGGATGAGCCGACGTCCGGCGTCGACCCGATCACCCGGCGCGAGTTCTGGTCCCACATCAACGGGGTGGTGGCCAAGGGGGTGACGGTGATGGTGACCACCCATTTCATGGACGAGGCCGAATACTGCGACCGGATCGGCCTGATCTATCGCGGTCGCCTGATCGCGCTGGGCGCGCCTGACGACCTGCGGCGCGAGGCGGCGAGCGCGGACGAGGCCGACCCGGACATGGAAGAGGCCTTCATCACCCTGGTGCAGCGCTCGGACACGGCGCGGGAGGCCGAGGCCGCATGACCCCGTCCGTCCGCCGCCTGGTCGCCCTTTGCCGTAAGGAAGCGCTGCAGATCGTGCGCGACCCCTCGACCATCCTGATCGCGGCGGTGCTGCCGGTGATCCTGATGTTCCTGTTCGGCTATGGCGTGAACCTGGATACCGGCGCCACGCGCATCGGCCTGTCGGTGCAGGATGATGGCGCAGCGGCGCGGCGGCTGGCCGACGTCATCGCCGGCTCACCCTATCTGGAGGTGGTCGAAGTCGCGCGACCCGAACAGCTGAGCCAGGCCTTGGGCGAGGAGACGATCCGCGGCTTCGCCGTCATCCCCCAGGACTTCTCCCGTGACGTCGCGGCCGGTCGACGCCCCACGATCCAGATCGTCACCGACGGCAGCGTGCCGAACACCGCCGGATTCGTGGCCAACTACGTCTCCGGCGCGGTCGAACGCTGGAGCGTGTTCGAGGCGCAGGACCGGGGCGGGTCAGCCGGACCCGCCATCCGCGTCGATCAGCGGCTGTGGTTCAACCCCTCGGCCATCAGCCGGCACTCGCTGCTGCCCGGCTCGATCGTGATCGTCATGACGATGATCGGAGCCCTGCTGACGTCCCTGGTCGTGGCGCGGGAGTGGGAGCGCGGCACCATGGAGGGGCTGCTATCGACGGCGGTGACGAGGGTCGAACTGATCCTGTCGAAGTTCTTGCCCTATTTCGCGCTCGGCCTGGGCTCGATGGCGGTCTGCGTCGGGTTGGCGGTCGGGGTCATGGGCGTGCCGTTCCGGGGCGACCCGCTGCTGCTGGTTCTGGCGACCTCAATGTTCCTAGGCTCGGCGCTCGGCTTGGGGCTTTTGCTCTCCACCCTGATGAAGAACCAGTTCAACGCCGCCCAGGCCGCGCTGAACGCGGGCTTCCTGCCGGCCATGATGCTGTCGGGCTTCGTCTATGAGATCGCCAGCATGCCGCAGGTCGTCCAGGCCGTGACCCTGCTGTTCCCGGCCCGGTACTTCGTGACGATCCTGCAGACCCTGTTCCTGACGGACGTGGCGGGGCGGCTGTTCGTCTGGAACCTGGTTGCCCTGACGCTGATCGCGGCCATCTTCATCGGCGCGGTGGCGCTGCGCACGCCCCGGAGGCTGGACTGATGTTCTGGCTTCGACTGAGCGCCCTGATCCGCAAGGAACTGCAGGCCCTCTTGCGCGACCCCAACGGGCGGCGCCTGCTCATTCTGCCGGTCATCCTGCAGATCGTGCTGTTCCCCTGGGCGGCGACGCTGGAGGTGCGCAACGCCGCCATCGCCGTGCTGGACCAGGATCGGGGGGCCGCCGCCGTGGAGCTGATCCAGAGGCTGGACGCGGCCGAAGCGTTCGACCGGGTCATACGCCTGACCTCCCGCCAGCAGGTAGCCCCCGCCATCGACAACCAGACGGCGCTGATCGTCGTGGCGATCCCAGAGGGCTTCTCGGCCGATCTGGCGGCCGGCCCCACCGCCTCCGTCCAGGTGATCGCCGACGCCCGCCGTTCCAACGCGGCCCAGATCGCCTCGGGATATGTGCAGACTGTCGTCCAGGGGCTGGGCGCCGAACTGCGGCCGACGTCTCGTCCGGATGTCGTCGTGCGCCACTGGTGGAACCCGAACCTGGACGGCAAGTGGTTCGTGATCCCCAGCCTGGTCGCCATCATCACCACCCTAGGCGTCCTGATCGTCACCGCCCTCTCGGTGGCGCGCGAGCGCGAGCAGGGCACGCTGGATCAGGTGCTGGTCTCGCCGCTGACCCACGGGCTGATCCTGGCCGGCAAGGCCATTCCGGCGCTGATGGTGGCGACCGTCCAGGCGACGCTGATCATCTTGGCGGCCCGGCTGATCTACCGGTTGCCGTTCGAGGGGTCGCTGGTCCTGCTTTACGTCGCCATCCTGCTCTACGGGCTGGCGCTGGCGGGCTTCGGCCTGCTGATCTCGGCGGTCAGCCAGACCCAGCAGCAGGCCTTCCTCGGCGCCTTCGTCTTCATGGTGCCGGCGATCCTCCTGTCCGGCTTCATCGGGCCGGTGGAGAACATGCCGACAGTCCTGCAATGGGTCAGCTGGCTGGATCCCCTGCGGCACTTCATCGTCATCGTGAAGGGGGTGTTCCTGAAGGGCTACGGCCTGACCGAGATCTCCACCCACCTCTGGCCGCTGATCTTTATCGCCGTCGCCACCCTTTCGGCCGCCTACGGCCTGTTCCGACGAAAGGTCGCCTGACCATGACCTCCGCCCCACGTCTGCTCGTGCTGGCTGCGGCCACGATGCTGTCATCGTGCCAGACGGTCGGTCCGGAACACGCGCCTCCGCCCGTCCCCGTTCCCGCCGCCTACGAGAGCGAAGTCGCCGCAGCCGACGCGTCGCCCTGGTGGACGCGGTTCGACGACCCGGTGCTGACCCGGCTGATAGAGACGGCGCTCGCGCGAAACCCCTCCGTCCAGGAGGCGGCGGCGCTTATCGCGGCGGCCCGCGCCGAGGCCCGGCAGGCGGGTGCCGCCTTCCGACCCCAGCTGTCTGGCGGTGCCGACCTGAACGCACAGAGGCTGAGCGAAAACGGCCTGCAGCTCGCCAACCTGCCGGCCTCGGTGACGCCGGACCTGGAGCTGGAACAGTATAGGGCCGACTTCGACGCCTCGTGGGAAATCGACCTGTTCGGGCGCGGCCGGCGCCAAGCCGAGGCCGCCGGCGCCGAGGTCGGAATCGCCGAAGCGGATCTCGCGGCCGCGAGACTGAGCGTCGCGGCGGAAACCGCCCGCAACCTGTTCATTCATCGAGGAGCGACAGCTCGACTTCAGGCGCTACGCGACGTCGCCGACGCCTCCGCCGAAATACTCCGGTTGACAGAACTGAGGGTCCAGGCCGGCGAAGCCTCGATGATCGACCTGGAGCGAGCTCGTGCCCAGGCCGAGGAGGACGCCGCTCGCCTCCCCGCCCTGGAGGCCGAGGCTCGAGGGGCGCTTCTGGCCCTCGACGTCCTGCTTGGCCGGGCGCCGGGCGAGACCGTGATGGCAGCGCCCTCGCCTGGTCCGGTCGGGGCTCCGGAGGTGCTCGGCGCCGGCGCGCCGTCCGACCTGCTGCGCTCGCGGCCGGATATCGTGCGCGCGGAGCGGCGACTGGCGGTCGCCACTGGGCTGGAGGGCGTCGCCGTGGCCGACCTCTATCCTCGGTTCAGCCTTGTCGGAGCCCTGGGGCTGGAGTCCGTGGAGCCCGGCGACTTCGCCGATGCGGCGAGCCGCCTCTGGCTGGCCGGTCTGTCGATCAGCTCGCCTCTGCTGGACGGGGGTCGCCGTCGGGCCGAGGTCGATCGTCGGCGCGCCGAGCGGGACGCGGCGCAGGCTGCCTATCGACGCACGGTGTTGGAGGCGCTGAGTGAGACGGAGACCGCTCTGATCACCTATCGCGAAGCGCGACGCGCATCTTCGCGAGCCGCCGCCGCCGCCGAGGCTCAGACGCGGCGGCTCGCCCTGGTCCGAGCGACCGAGGAGGCAGGCGAAAGCAGCATGCTCGACCGGCTGGCGATCCAGCGCGGCGTCTTCCTCTCGGCTGACGCCGCCCTTGAAGCGGCGACCCGGGTCCAAACCGCAGCAGTCTCGGCCTACAAGGCATTGGGATCGACGAGCGGCGGTTGAGCGCCATGTGTGGACGGCTCCCCTTTGGCAAGGGTGATCTTGATGTTCTGCTGAGCTTGGTCGGTGCGGCCATGTGTTCGACCTGTTGGTGCGGTACGCATGACCGCTGGCCATAATGCCTTCCGCGAAGATGGTTCCCGACCAAAAGCACGCGCTCGAGGCGCTCTGGCGCATGTGGGTTTTCCCGCCTTCCGGTGTCGACCGGCTGTCGCATTACATCCTGTTCGCCCTTCCCAAGTTCGTTGACCCAGGCGCTTCGCCTCGGCCTGATCTCTACGCCGCCAGCGGCTCCCTGTAGCGCTCGCCTGAGGTCATGATCGCCCAGACCATTCGGGCGGTTTTGTTGGCGAGCGCGACGGCGGCGACCTTCGGCGTTCGTCGCGCGAGCAACTGAACCAGCCACGGTCGGCGTGTTCCGTTTCGAACGGCGTAGCGCACGACAGCCAAGGCGCCGACGACCAGCATCTGTCGCAGGTAGCGATCGCCCTGCTTAGTGATGCCGCCGAGCCGCTCTTTGCCTCCGCTGGAGTTCTGTCGAGGGACCAGACCGATCCATGCCGCCAGATTACGGCCAGTCTTGAAGGCCTTCGGATCGGTGATCGTGCCGACCAAGGCGCTGGCGAGCAGCGGGCCCACACCGGGGATCTCCATCAGCCGGCGGCCGACCTCTGTCGAGCGGGCGTTGGTCCTGATCAGTCGATCCGTATCGAGGATCTGATCGTTCACCAGCCGCAGTTGGGCGGCCAGCATCCCCAGACAACCTCGGGCCTCCCCCGGCACTCGGACATCAGAGGAATCCTCCACGATCGCGATCAACGCCTGGAGGCCCTGACGGCCGACTGCGGCGGCCATGCCGAACTCTGCCATATGGCTACGGATCGCGTTCGAGATCTGGATGCGCTGACGGATCAGGATCGACCGGGTCCGATGCAACACCATGACGCTCTGCTGCTCGGGCGACTTCACCGGTACGAACCGCATGGTCGGCCGAGTGACCGCCTCGCAGATCGCCTCCGCGTCGGCCATGTCGTTCTTCTGGCGCTTCACGTAGGGCTTCACATAGCTCGGCGGCATCAGGCGCACATCGTGACCGAGCTCGATCAGTTCGCGCGCCCAGTGATGCGAAGTTCCGCAGGCCTCGATCCCCACCAGACACGGAGCGAGCTTGCCGAAGAACTTCAGCAGGCGCGCTCGCGTCAGCTTCTGTCGAATGACAACGCCGCCTTCAGCATCGACGCCGTGCACCTGGAACACCGACTTCGCGATGTCCAATCCGATAGTGACCACCTGTCCCATGGCTCTCCTCCAGCTCTGACCGGAAGCCAACGCTGCCGGTGGGTTGGAGAGCCGTCCACAGCATCAAGAGCGGACACCGGCTCACCGGCGCAAAGCGGTCACTCAAGCCGCGCGCGGTCCAGCCCGTACAGAACACGGTCGATGTTGACGTAGCCTTCCAACGCGAGCTTGCGCTTGATCTCTTGAACGGTGTCGCATTCGCCAGCTTCGGCAGCTGGTAGGCGAGTTCGATGATGGGTGATCCTCCCTCGGTTTGGTGGACACCCATGCTAGCTTTTCGGAGCTGGAGAGGA
>NZ_DALZQC010000146.1:0-6148 GCF_032017145.1 Brevundimonas sp. | reverse complement strand
CGCCACCGCCGCTGTCGCGGGCGACGTGATCTACGGCCGGGTCACCAACGCCTCGGGCGCGCCCCTGCCGGGCGCCGAGGTCGTGGTGCGCGGGTCGGGCCAGCGGGTCGTGACCAACACCCAGGGCGAGTTCGTCCTGCCGACCGCGGCGGGCCAGATGGTTCTGGACGTACGCTACCTGGGCCTGCCCTCGGCCAGCCAGACAGTCGTCACCACGCCGGGCGAGAACGCGAACGTGGCCATCGTCCTGGGCGCCGCCTCCGCGACCGATGTGGCCGACGTGATCGTGACCGGCGTCATCACCGACGGCGTGGCCCGCTCGCTGAACCAGCAGAAGAACGCCGAAGGCACGGTCAACGTCCTGTCCGCCGACGCCATCGGCCGTTATCCCGACCCGAACGTGGCGGAATCGCTGCAGCGCGTTCAGGGCATCGCCATCCAGCGCGACCAGGGCGAAGGCCGCTACATAAACGTGCGCGGCGCGCCGTCGTCCTTCAGCGCCGTATCGGTGGACGGGGTGGCCATTCCGGCGGTCTCGCCCTCGACCCGCGCGGTCGATCTGGACACCCTGCCGTCCGACATCGTCTCGACGGTGGAGGTCTCCAAGACCCTGCGCCCCAGCCAGGACGCGGACTCCATCGCCGGCGCCGTGGACATCAAGACCCGCTCGCCCTTCGACAAGCGCCGCCTGGCTCTCAGCGGCTATGCGGGCGGCAGCTATAATGACTATGGCGGCTCCGACACCCGCGCGGGCGCCACGGCGTCCAACGTCTTCGGCCCGAACGAGACCTTCGGCGCCCTGGTGTCGGTCAGCTATTCCGAAACCAACCGCCGGCCGGACAACGTCGAGAACGCCTGGATATTCGATGATCGGGCGACCATCGGCAGCGGCGCGTCCGCCAGGGCCAACCCCGCGTTCAACCACTATGTGCTCGAAGAATCCCTGTTCAAGGTTTACGAGACTCAACGCACGCGCAAGGCCGTGACCGGCGCCCTGGAATGGCGTCCCAGCGACGCGCTCAAGGCCTGGGTGCGCGGTTCGTTCGCCGAGTTCAACGACGACGAATATCGCGACACCCTCCGCTTCACCTATTCCGATGGCACGGCCAGCGGCACGGTGACGGACCAGGCGGCGACCTACACCGGCGCCCGTATCTACAAGGCCCTGCGTCACCGCGAGCAGAACAACCAGATCACGACCCTGAACGCGGGCGGCGAATACACCTTCGGCAACGGCGCCGTCTGGGACGCGACCCTGGCCTGGGCCAAGAGCGGGCAGACCTATCCGCACCGCGACGAGCTGGTCTATCGCTCGGGGTCTCAGACGCTGAGCTACAATACCGCAGACCACTACGCCCCGACCTATTCCGCCTTTACGGAGCCGACGGGCTATTATTTGAACGCGGCCAACTACAGCTTCCGCGAAAACACCTTCCGCACGAACACGACCGAGCAGGAAGACGTGTCGTTCAAGACGAACTACGAACTGCCGACCGTCATCGGCGGTCGCGACGTGACGCTGAAGTTCGGCGCCAAATACAGCACCCGTGACGTCAGCGCCGACGAAGAGCGCTTCCGTGATCGCACCACCACCGCCCCCGTAAATCCCGGCGCCCTGGCGTCGCTGCTTAGCGACCGCCAATCGAAGAACTACGACTACGATTTGGGCGTGAAGTTCGACCACGGGCTTGCGACCGATTATCTGGATGGCATCCGAGGCGCATCGACCGGGGCGGCGTCACGCCGCACGCCTCAATCAATCACAGCCGACTACACCGCCAAGGAGGACATTCTGTCCGGCTACGGCCAGGCGCGAATGGACATCGGGGCGACCAATGTGTTGGTCGGTCTGCGCGTCGAGAAGACCGACTTCGAAGGGTCCGCGACCAGCGTGAGCGCCGCGAACGTGCAGACGCCCGTCTCGGTCAAGCGCGACCAGACGGACTTCTTCCCCAATCTGACCCTGCGGCACAGCTTCAGCGACCAGCTGATCGGGCGGTTCGCCCTGACGCGGGCCATCTCGCGCCCTGATTACACCGACATCGTGCCGCGCGTTCTGGAGACGACCGACGCCGGCCGCACGACGGTCAGCCGGGGCAATCCCGATTTGAAGCCGACCTTGTCGAACAACATCGACCTGGGTCTGGAATACTATCTGCGTCCGCTTGGCGTGATCTCGGCCAACGCCTTCTACAAAGACCTGTCGAACTATCGCTTCACCCTGGTCACGGACGGCGTGCCCTATGTAACCCCGACCACCACGGTCGCCCAGGTGACGGAAGCCCGCAACGCGCGCGACGGCCATCTGGCGGGCATCGAGTTCAACTGGCAGCAGACGTTCGACTTCCTGCCGGGCTGGGCCTCGGGCTTCGGCGTCTTCGCCAACTACACCCTGACGGACGCGGAGATCAAAACCAGCCGCGCCTTCGCCGGCCGCGATACCTTCACCCTGCCGGGCCAGTCGGACGAGACCTATAACGCCGCCCTGTTCTACGAGCGTTACGGCTTCAGCGCCCGGGTCTCCTATACCCGCCGCAGCGACTTCCTGGAGGCGATCAACGCCACGACGCCGGGCCTGGACCTGTGGGTCGAGGGCCGCGGTCAGCTGGACTTCACCGCCAGCTACGACTTCGGCAACGGGGTTGAACTGTTCGGCGAGGCCAAGAACCTGACCGACAGCGCGGGCGTCCGCTACTACGGCGTCAAGGAGCGGACCTACGAGTACGAGAAGTTCGGCTATAACGTCTTCGTCGGCGTGCGCTTCAAGCTCTGATCCTCCAAGGGACTGAGACGACCAGAGGGCCGGGCGGCGACGCCTGGCCTTTTTCGTTTATCGGGGCGCGCACGCCCCAGGGGCTCCAAAGGTCGCAATCCCATCCCCATATGGAGGGCGGCGGTTGACCCCGGCGGGTCTGGCGCCTAAGCCCCGCGCAGCATTGCAAGCGCTGAACGATCAGAGGATACCATGGCCGAAGCCACCGCCGCCTACGACGTCGTCATCATCGGCGGAGGGCCTGGCGGCTATAACGCCGCGATCCGCGCCGGCCAGCTGGGCCTGAAGGTCGCCTGCGTGGAGATGCGTTCGACCCTGGGCGGCACCTGCCTGAACGTCGGCTGTATGCCCTCCAAGGCCCTGCTGCACGCCTCGGAACTGTGGAACGCCGCCAATACCGAGTTCGCCAAGATCGGCATCGAGGTCCAGCCCAAGCTGAACCTGGGCCAGATGCACGCGGCCAAGGACGAAAGCGTCCTGGGCCTGACCAAGGGCATCGAGTTCCTGTTCAAGAAGAACAAGGTCGAGTGGATCAAGGGCAAGGGCAAGATCGTCGGCAAGGGCAAGGTGGAAGTCACCGCTGCTGACGGCGCGGTACAGACCCTGGGCGCCAAGAACATCGTCATCGCCACCGGCTCCGAGCCGACCCCGCTGCCGGGCGTGGCGTTCGAGGACGGCAAGGTGATCGATTCCACCGGCGCCCTGTCGCTGCCGGCCGTGCCGAAAAAGCTGATCGTGGTCGGGGCGGGCATCATCGGCCTTGAACTGGGCTCGGTCTGGCGCCGCCTGGGCGCCGAGGTCACGGTGGTCGAGTTCCTGGACCGGATCACGCCCGGCATGGACACCGAGGTCGCCACCGCCTTCCAGCGCACCCTGACCAAACAGGGCATGACCTTCAAACTGGGCGCCAAGGTCACGGCCGCCAAGTCGGGCAAGGACGGGGTCGAGCTGACGGTCGAACCTTCGGCGGGCGGCGCAGCGGAAACCCTCAAGGGCGACGTCGTCCTGGTCGCCATCGGTCGTCGTCCCTATACGGACGGCCTGGGCCTGGAGAGCGTGGGCGTGACGCCGGACAAGCGCGGCTTCATCGACCACGACCACTTCAAGGTCGCCGATGGCGTCTGGGTCATCGGCGACGTGACCCACGGCCCGATGCTGGCGCACAAGGCGGAAGAAGACGCGGTCGCCGTGATCGACACCATCGCGGGCAAATACGGCCACGTCGACTATTCGCTGGTGCCCAGCGTCGTCTACACCTTCCCCGAAGTGGCCTGGGTCGGTCAGACCGAGGACCAGCTGAAGGCCGCCGGCGTCGCCTACAAGAAGGGCAAATTCCCCTTCGCCGCCAACAGCCGCGCCAAGATCAACCACGAGACCGACGGCTTCGTGAAGGTTCTGGCCGACGCCGCGACCGACAAGGTGCTGGGCGTCCACATCATGGGCCCGCAGGCCGGAGAAATGATCCACGAGGCCGCCATCACCATGAGCTTCGGCGGCGCATCGGAAGACATCGCCCGCACCTGCCACGCCCACCCGACCCGTTCGGAAGCCGTCCGTCAGGCGGCCATGGATGTCGAAGGCTGGATGATGCAGGCCTGATCTTGATGATCCTCCCCTGCGTGAGCGGGGAAGGCGGCGTCTTGTCCACCACAACGGGCACGGCGAGGTCACGACGGGACCGTGCGTGATGAAAGGGCGGAGCCCGCCGTTCACATCGACGCCAAATAAAAGAGCGGACCGCAGGTCCGCTCCTTCTCCCATTTCAATCATTTCGGGTCTTAGGGACGCCGCGCGGTCGCGTCGTGACCTCGTTGTGTTCGTTGTGGCGAACCTGACCTAAGCCAGCCCCTTCAGCCGATAGAGCGCCTCCAGCGCCTCTCGCGGGGTCAGTTCGTCGGGATCGACGTCGTGCATAGCCTGTTCCAGCGGCGAGGGGCCGCGCGCCGGCTCCGGCTCGGCGACGGCGAACAGGGGCAGGTCGTCCAGGCGGGCGGCGGCGGCCTTCTCGCCCTCCAGTCGTTCCAGCACCGAACGGGCGCGGGCGACGACGGAGGCGGGCACGCCCGCCAGTTTCGCCACCTGCACCCCATAGGATCGGTCGGCGGCGCCGGGCGCCGCCTCGTGCAGGAAGACCAGATCGCCGTTCCACTCCTTGGCGACCATCGACAGGTTGCAGACGTGGTCCAGCCGCGTCTCCAGCTGGGCCAGCTCGTGATAGTGGGTGGCGAACAGGGTGCGGGCGCGGTTTGTCTCGTGCAGGGCCTCGGCCGTGGCCCAGGCGATGGCCAGACCGTCATAGGTGGCGGTGCCGCGCCCGATTTCGTCCAGCACGACGAAGCTGCGGGGCGTGGCCTGGGTCAGGATGGCGGCGGTCTCGACCATCTCCATCATGAAGGTGGAGCGGCCGCGCGCCAGATCATCGCCCGCGCCCACGCGGCTGAACAGCCGGTCCACCACGCCCAGCCGCATCGACCGCGCCGGCACGAAGGCCCCGGCCTGGGCCAGGATCACCAGCAGCGCGTTCTGGCGCAGGAAGGTCGACTTACCCGCCATGTTCGGCCCGGTGACGATGGCCAGACGCGCGCATTCGGCGCCTGATCCGTCCAGACGGGCGTTGTTGGGGGTGTAGGGATCGCCTTGCGCCTTCACCGCCGCCTCGACGACGGGGTGGCGTCCAGCCTCGACGCAGAAGATCAGGGTGTCGTCCACGACGGGGCGGGTCGCGCCCACTTCCTGCGCCCATTCGGCCAGGGCGGCGTGGGCGTCCAGTTCGGCCAAAGCCTCGGCCACCGCTTGCAGCGGCTGGGCCAGACGGGCGATCTCGCGGCGCCAGTTTTCGAAGACCTCGCCCTCTATGGCCAGGGCGCGATGCCCGGCCTGGCTGATCCTGGCGTCCAGTTCCGACAGTTCGACGGTGGTGAAACGGACCTGGTTGGCCAGTGTCTGGCGGTGGATGAAGGGGCTGTCGGGACCGGCGCGCAGCAGGCCCTCCGCCGTCTTGGCCGAGGTCTCAAGGAAATAGCCCAGGACGGCGTTGTGCTTGACCTTGAACGGCACGCCGGATTCAGCGACGGCGCGGGCTTCCAGATCGGCGACCACGCGGCGGCTGTCGTCACGCAGGGTGCGGGCGGCGTCCAGTTCGGGGCGATAGTCGGGGCGCACGAAGCCGCCGTCGCGGGCCAGATGCGACGGCTCCTCCACCAGACCGTCGATCAGATCGGCCATCAGGCCCGACAGGTCGGGCGACAGGCTGAGGCGGTCCAGCGCCAGGGCGATGCGGCGCGGCTGGCCGGCCAGGGGATCGACCTGCCCGACGAACAGACCGGCGATCCCCTGGGCGACCGACAGGCCGATGCGCGCCGCCCCCAGATCGCG
>NZ_DALZQC010000145.1:0-6168 GCF_032017145.1 Brevundimonas sp. | reverse complement strand
GCCGCCGAGGCCACGCGCGCCGCCCAGGACCAGTACGACCGCGACTACGCCGCCTGGCGCGAACAGGTCCGCCTGTGCCAGTCGGGCGTCCGCGCGGCCTGCGGCACGCCGGTCGGACCGGCGCGCTAAGGGTCTGCGTCTCAGGCGTTCGATTGGGCCTTGGCGATCAGGTCGTCGCCGATCCGGCGGGCGCGGCCCACGGACCGCGCCTTATCTTCCGGCGGCGACATTCCCATGTCGCGCGCCGTCACGGCCGCCTCGACCGGCCCGGCGGCGCCCGAAAGACGACGGGTGTCAGCCCGCGACCAGGCTCATGTCGCGCCGGGCCATCATGCGGTCGAACTCGGTCCAGACGCCGTCGGCGCCGTGCCAGTTGCCTTGCGTCGCCGCCTTGGAATATTCGGTGGCGCGGGCCTCGAAGAAGTTGGCGTGCTCGACCCCCGACAGCAGAGACTGCAGCCACGGCAGCGGGTTTTCCATCACCCCATAGACTTCAGGCAGCTTCAGCTGGCGCAGGCGCCAGTCGGCGATGAAGCGGATGTACTGTTTGATGTCGTCCGGCGTCATGCCCTGGACCGAACCCATCTCGAAGGCCAGGTCGATGAACTTGTCCTCCATGTTCACCACCGTCTTGCAGCAGTCGACGATGTCGTCGGCCACGGTCTTGGTGACGGCGCCCGTCTCCTTGTTGAAGGCGTGATACAGCTTGATGATGCCCTCGCAGTGCAGGCTCTCGTCGCGCACCGACCAGGACACGATCTGGCCCATGCCCTTCATCTTGTTCTGGCGCGGGAAGTTCATCAGCATGGCGAACGACGCGAACAGCTGGACCCCTTCCGAGAAGCCGCCGAACATGGCCAGGGTGCGGCAGATGTCGGCGTCAGAATCGACCCCGAACCGGCCCATATAGTCGTGCTTGTCCCGCATGGCCTCGTATTCCATGAAGGCGCCGAACTCGCTCTCGGGCATGCCGATGGTTTCGAGCAGCAGGGCGTAGGCCGCGATATGGATGGTCTCCATATTGGCGAAGGCGGCCAGCATCATCTTCACCTCGGTCGGTTTGAACACCCGGCCGTAGCGCTCCATGTAATTGTCCTGAACCTCGATGTCCGCCTGGGTGAAGAAGCGGAAGATCTGGGTCAGCAGATTGCGTTCGTTGTCGTTCAGGGTCGAGGCCCAGTCCTTGACGTCCTCGCCCAGCGGCACCTCTTCGGGCATCCAGTGGACCTGCTGCTGCTTCTTCCACATGTCGAACGCCCACGGATAGCGGAACGGCTTGTAGGCGGCGGACGGGGTCAGAAGACCGGCGCGGTCGGGATGGATGATCGGGGTGATGGCGTTCATCGAACTGGACCTGAGAGCGATTCTGAAGACGCATTCACCATGCGACTCCCACGCCTCGGCGCCAAGCCGAAATTAGTCTATGTTGCGATCACATTTCGTTCGAACCGCTACATATAGTAGATTGGTCACAGCAAACTGGGGAGCGACCTGGGGATGAAATATCGCATCTACGGCGCGGCCGGTTCCGGCTCGGTCCCGGTCGAAGCGGCCTTGACCCTGATCGGCGCGCCCTATGAAGTGATCGTGGACGCCCCCACCTGGGAAGGCGATCACCAGCGCGACCGCGTGGCGCCCGTCAATCCGATGCGCCAGTTGCCGGCCGTCATCGCGCCGGACGGCGAAGTCATGACCGAGAGCGCGGCCATTCTGATCTGGCTGGCCGAACGGCATCCGCAGGCGGGGCTGGCGCCGGCGGCGGGCGATCCGGAACGTGGTCAGTTCCTGCGCTGGATGACCTTCATCCCCGCGTCGATCTATTCGATGTACTGGGTGCGCGACGTTCCCGCGCGGCTGGCGGGCGACGATACCGAGGATCAGGCGCGCATTCTGGAGCGGACGGAGGATCGGATCGCCGAATGCTGGCGCACGATGGAGGGCCAGTTGTCGCCCGGCCGTTTCCTGCTGGGCGAGCGGATGACGATGCTGGACCTCTATGTGACCGTGGTCAGCCGCTGGCGGCCGATGCGGCGGCGCTTCTACGCCGAAGCGCCGCGATTGGCCGAGGTGGTCCGGCGGATCGACGCCCTGCCCGAACTGGCCGACTTCTGGGCCGCGCGCTTTCCGTTCGAGGCTGGCTGGGAAGGCTGAGGCTTCAGGCGGCCCGCGCCGCATCCGCCCGCTTGGAGACCGTGTCGAACACCGCCTCGATGGCGGCGTAGAGCTTGGCCTGGGTGACGGGCTTGGCCAGATGGCCGTCCATGCCGGCGGCAAGGCATCGGGCCGCATCCTCGGGCATGGCCTCGGCGGTCACCGCCAGCACGGGCACGTCGCAGGTCGGAGCGTCCATGGAGCGCAGGGCGCGGGTGGCGGTCAAACCGTCCATCACCGGCATCCGCACGTCCATCAGCACAAGGTCGAACGCCTGATCCTTTAGCGCCTCCAGGGCCTGCTCGCCATCGCCGGCCTCGGCCGTTTCGCAGTCCGCCGCCTGAAGCATGATCCGCAGCAGATCGCGATTGGCGGGATGGTCGTCGACGATCAGGACCCGCGTACGCCGGCTGTGGAGCGGCTCCATCGCCTCTTCCTCCTCCGTGGCGACGCTCGGCGCCGGCACGGTCAGGGTGATGGTCGAACCCTGCCAAAGGACGCTTTCGACCGTCACGTTCCCGCCTAGACAGTCGATATGGGTCTTGGCGAGGGCCAGCCCCACGCCGGCGCCTTCATGGGCGCGACTGGTCGTGGCGTCGGCCTGTTCGAACAGGCGGAACACCCCCGCGCGCGTCGCCTCGTCCATGCCGCAACCGGTGTCGGACACGTCCAGGACCAGTCGGTCTTCCGTCCGGCGCACCGTCAGGCCCACTCGTCCGTGCGCCGTGAACTTGACCGCGTTCTGGGCCAGATGGTGCAGGGTCTGACGCAAGCGCCGGGCGTCGATCAGGATGCGCCCCTCGGCTTCCGGCGCGATGCGGAGGTCGAACTCCAGCCCCTTGACCCTGGCCCATTCGCGGGCGGGTCCGACGGCGTCCTCGATGATCTCTCGCAGGTCATTGACCCTGGGCGCAACCTCGACCCCGCCGCGCGACACCTCCAGCAGATCCTCGACCAGGCGCAGCATGGCCTCGCCGCAGTGGCGAACGGCGTCGACCTGGCGCACGCCCTCGGCATCCAGGCTGGGGTTGCGCGACAGCAGGTCGGCATAACCCGTGACGCCGGTCAAAGGCGTACGCATCTCATGG
The DNA here is from genome assembly GCF_032017145.1 of Brevundimonas sp. Lineage (GTDB taxonomy): Bacteria > Pseudomonadota > Alphaproteobacteria > Caulobacterales > Caulobacteraceae > Brevundimonas. The sequence continues at coordinate 2,929 of NZ_DALZQC010000145.1, read as the reverse complement.
CTCATCATCGCCAGGAACCGGCTCTTGGCGGCGCGATCCGCTTCGGCGCGCCTTCGCGCGGCCAGGGCGACCTCGGTCCGTGTCTTCAGACGCTCGACCAGCCGCCGCCGTTCGCTCGACAGGGTGGTGATGGGCAAGGCCGTGCCCAGCAGCGCCAGCAGAAACAGATGGAAGACGCCCATCTGCCGCATCGCGATGGGAACGCCCTGCATCTCCGGCGTAGCCGCCAGTCTGGTCAGGGTGATCGGTCCATGTCCCGTCAGGGTCGCAGCGGCCGCCCAGACGGAGATCAGAATCACCGCGGTCGCTGTCCAGGGCGGCGACAGACGGAAGGCCAGCAGAATGAGCGGCGGGAAGACCAGGAACAGCACCGGCGCCTGGCTCTGGCTGAAGACGGCCGCCGTCAGACCGACGACCAGCCCGGCCAGCAGCGCGATTTCGGGCCGACGCGCCACCCCGTCGGCGCGGAACCTGTGCTGGCGCGCCATGAGCAGGAGCGAAGGGGCCACGATCAGCATGGCCAAGGCCTCCATCTCGAACAGATAACGCAGCCGATAGGCCAGTCCGCCAAAGGGCGTGTGCCCCATCGCCAGGATCATAAGGCCCGCAAGCGCCGTGCTGAGAGCGACGGCGGGGATAAGAGCCAGGGCGAACCGCAGCAGCCGACGCGGGCGGCGCATGTCCAGCGCCGCGCCGCCGAAGCGACGGGCCAGAAGGGTGGTGACGAGCACCTGGATCAGGTTGAACAGGGCGTTGGTCCACAGAAACAAACCTGTATCGCCTCGCACCAGATTGCCCAGCAGATTGAGGGCGACCGCCGCCCCCATCACCTGAACCGCCTGTTTTCGAGGCAACTGCAGCAAGGCCGCCACCAGCACGGCATTGGCGGGCCACAGGATGGTCACGGAAAAGGTCTGCGCCATCCAGAGACCAGCCAACTGGCAGGCGCCGAACAGAGCCAGATAGGCCCAGGCGGGCGGGCCGGCGACACGGCCGGCTTCATGGCGAAACAGTCGCCACGGGACGGGTTTCATGAAGCGCTTCGTGCTGGTCATGCAATGAGTATCGCACGCAGGTCTTAATGATCCCGGCGCCGCTGACTTAGGTATTTTCCCGGAACCGCCGTGCAGGGTCGTCGTTCCCTTGCCCTCGCCAGGGAGGGCGCCGCCGATGTCCGACATGATCGCCGAACCGACGTTCGAACCGCCAGCCGACGCCTTGGCCTTCTACGAGGAAAGCCTGCGCCTGCTGAAGGAAAGCGGCATCCCCTTCCTGCTGTCCGGCACCTATGCGGTGACGGCCTATACGGGCATCCGTCGTCCGACCAAGGACCTGGACGTCTTCTGCAAGCCCGGCGACTATCCCCGTATCCTGGCCTTCTTCCAGAAGCACGGCTATCGCACCGACGTCGAGGACGAGCGCTGGATCGCCAAGGTCTGGAAGGACGAGAAACACTTCTTCGACGTCATCTTCGCCATGTCGAACGGCACCATCGCGGTGTCCGACAGCTGGTTCAGCGAGGATCGGATCACCGTCTATGGCCATCAGGTCCAGATCACCCCGCCAACGGCCCTCATCCTGTCCAAGGTCTTCATCCAGGACCGCTATCGCTATGACGGCGCCGACGTGAACCACGTCATCCTGAAACAGTCCGACGCCATCGACTGGAAGAGCCTGCTGGACCAGATGGACCTGTATTGGGAGGTGCTGGCGGCGCATCTGCTGAACTTCCGGTTCGCCTATCCGACAGAGCGCGACCGGATTCCGCGCTGGCTGATGGAGGAGTTGGTCGAGCGGCTGACGGCCCAGATCGACCTGCCGGCGCCGCGCGTGAAGGTGTGTCGCGGCCGGCTGTTCAGCCCGCGCGACTATGTCGCCGACGTCGCCGAATGGGGCTTTGGCGACGTGGTCGGCAAGGGGCTGGAGGAACGCCACGACCCGGTCAATCTGGGTCACTGAGAGGGAGAGCCGCCATGACCGACGCGACCGTCGACCCCCAGACGCCCCAGCCCGGCCTGGAACCCGGCCCGGCCAAGAAGATGCGCGTCGCCGCCGTCGGCGACCTGCACGTCGGGGAGACCAGCGAACGCCCCTATCGGGAGCTGTTCGAACGGGTGTCGGACGACGCCGACGTCCTGTGCCTGTGCGGCGACCTGACCAACTACGGCAAGACGCCCGAGGTGGAGCGGCTGCTGGAGGACTTGAAGCTCTGCACCCTCCCCATGGTCGGCGTCCTGGGCAATCACGAACATGAATGCGGCCAGCCGGAAGAGGTCGAACGGATGCTGACCGACGCCGGGGTCAGGATGCTGAACGGCGAGGCCTATGAGATCGACGGCGTGGGGTTCGCGGGCGGCAAGGGATTCGTCGGCGGCTTCGGCCGCTATATGCTGTCCTCGTTCGGCGAAGCCTCCATCAAGCGCTTCGTGCAGGAGGCGGTCGAGGACGCCAATCTGCTGGAAAACTCGATCCGCAAGCTGCGGACCGAGCGTTCGGTGGTCCTGCTGCACTATGCGCCCGTGGTCGAGACGGTCATGGGCGAACCGCCCGAGATCCACGCCTTCCTGGGGTCGTCGCGCCTGGCCGAGACCATCGATCGCTATGACAACGTCAGCCTGGTGCTCCACGGCCACGCCCATCGCGGCGGGCCGGAGGGGCGGACCAACCGGGGCGTTCCGGTCTACAACGTCGCCCTGCCGGTTCTGAAAACCCTGGGCGACACGCCCTATCGGGTCTTTGAAATCTGACGCTTGTGGTCCACGGTAAGCGCTCTCGGGCCTGACCACAGGCCCCTTGCGGCCGACATCGGCCTCGCCCCGGAGTTCTTCCATGCGTCTTCTGTCCTGCACCGCCGCCGTCGCGGCCCTGGTCCTGAGCGGCCCGACCCTGGCCCTCGCCCAGACGGCGACCGCCCCGGCCCCCGCCGCCC
>NZ_DALZQC010000144.1:0-6226 GCF_032017145.1 Brevundimonas sp. | reverse complement strand
CGCCATCGCCATCGCCGCCATCATGATCTTCTGGATCAATGAGTCCTGAGCCTAGTCCCGCACCAGCCCACCGTCCACGACCAGGTTCTGGCCCGTCACCGCGCGGCTCCAGGGCGAGGCGAAGAACAGGACGGCGTCGGCGAATTCTTCAGGCGTGGTCACCGACCGCAGCGGCGTCATGCCGGCGATCAGGTCAAACACGGCTTCGGGCGTGGCGGCGCTGGCGTCGGTGGTGCGCAGCAGTCCGCCCGAGACCATGTTGACGGTGATCCCGTCCGGCCCCAGGTCGCCGGCGGCGGTGCGGGTCAGGGACAGAAGGGCGGCCTTGGCGGCGGTGTAGTCGTGATAGGGCACGACCGGATTCTGGAACAGGTTGGTGCCGATGTTGACGACGCGGCCGAACCGGGCCGCGGCCATGCCGGGCGCAGTCGCCTGGATCAGGTTCAGGGCGCCGCGCACCACGGTCGAGAACTGGCGGTCCATCTCGTCCCAGCCGATGGCGGTCATCTGGGATCGGGCGTCGCCGTTGAAGCTGTAGTCCAGGGCGTTGTTGACGACGGTGACGACAGGGGCGCCGAAATGGCTCTGTGCCGCGTCGATCATGGCGTCCACGGCGGCGCGGTCGGTCACATCGGCCTGAAGGGCGATGGCGCGCTCGCCGATCTCGGCCGCCAGGGCGTTCGCCGCCTCGCCGCTGTTCCTCCAGTTGATGACGACGCGGGCGCCTTCACGGGCGAAGGCGCGCACGCAGGCGGCGCCGACGCCGCGCGCGCCGCCGGTGACGAGGACGATCTGGTCGGCGATCTTCATGGAGGGACTCAAGGCTGGGAGGAAGGAAGCACGTCCTCGCCCATCCAGGCGGGTTTGCGCAAGCGCACAGGGCGGCCGTCCACGGTCAGGTTGCCGTCGATCCGATCGATCCGCAGCAGGGCCATGGCGGAGCCGTCGCGACCGGACAGCACCTCGCCCGCGCGCAGTTCGCCCTTCAGCACCTCGGCGCCGAAGGCGGGGGGCGGGCCGTCGAAATCCAGCGGCAGCATCCGGTTCCTGATCGCGCCTCGCCGCTTCATGCGCGAGGTGGTTTCCTGGCCGACGAAACAGCCCTTGTGGAAGTCGATGCCGTTCAGCAGGTCGAAATCGGCCTCGATCGGATAGGTCTTGTCCTGGGGCGCGTCGGCGGTCGGATCGGGCAGGCCGATGGACAGGCGGTGGGCGTCATAGTCGGCCTCTACGGCGTCGGCGGTCGCGTCGCCATAGAGGCGGCCGCCCATCAGGGGCGTGCGCGGGTCGGGCATGAAGCCGGCGGGCGCATCGGGCCAGGCGGCGAAGACAGGGCGGTCGTCGGCGGCGACCTGAACCCTGGCGCGCAGCCTATACATCGTCAGCCGCTGCAGCAGGGCGTCGCGGCGGTCGGCGGCGACATCCAGTAATACGCCGTCGCCCCTGCCCAGGATGAACAGGTCGAACAGCAGCCGGCCGGGCGGGGAGAGCAGGGCGCCGAACCGCAGTTCGCCGTCGGCCAGGGTCTCCACATCCTGGGTCAGCAGATTGTGCAGGAAGGGCTTGGCGTCCTCGCCCGTAATCGAGATCAAGGCGCGGCTGTCGAGGCGGGCGATGGGCATGACGGCTAGATAGGGGAAAGAGGGCGCGAGGAAAGGGAGGGGGCGGCATTTCCGTAGAGCGGCCTATCCGTGCATGTCGTCCTTGAGCATCGGGCGGTTGAGCGAACCCGCGTACGCATAGGGGGCCTTCGCTACGGACGCAGCGAGGTCACGGCGAACACGGCGGAGATATGCTCCGGTCGAAAGGTCCTGATGGCCTGTGGCGGCGAAGCCGCAGACTTATCGACAGCTTGCAGAAACCAGGAGCCGACGCGCGTTGGGTTTCGTCGTGGTCTTCGTGGCCTCGTTGTGTCCGTTGTGATGAACGCCTTTCGTCAGATCACCGGACCTGAACCACCGCATAGCGCGCCGTGACGCCATCCGGCTGGAAGTCGTGTTCGGCCAGCCTGTCCAGGGATCGGACGACGCGCGCGACGAAGGCCTCGGGATCGCCGTCCTCCACGGCGGGGCGCAGCCAGTCGGTGACGACGGCGCGCGCCGGATAGGTTCCGACCGGGCCGGGGATGCTGAGCGCCACCTCGATCCCCTCGGCGATCCAGCCCGCCACGGTGACGAAGAAGTCGGTCGAGGCCAGGAAGTCCGAGCGCCGCAGGACATACAGGGTGATGACCCCGTCCTCGACCCCGTCGGGCCGCACGATCACGCCGCTGCGGTCCGGGCGCCAGGCCTCGTCCAGTTCGATCACGCGCCAAAGGCAGAACCAGATGCGACAGGTGCTCGGCCGGATCTCGTGCACCGAACAGCCGGCGCCGTCGACGCAATAGGCGCACAGTTCGCCGGTCGGCTTGGCCAGTTCCGGCAGGTCCAGCGGAATGACCCGGCAGCATTCCACGCAACCGCCGCAGGTCCGCCCGGGAAGGAGGGGCAGGCTCACCCCAGCGCGCGCTCAAGCTGGGCGATGCGGCGGTCCATGTCGGCGACGACCTGCTCCAGCCGGGCCTTTTCCGACGCCATGTCGATGGGCGTGCCGTCCTCGTAGGACAGGGTGGCGCCCTTGGCGATCAGGTCCAGCCGATAGATGGCCGTGACACGCTGCGCCTTGAAGCGGTCCAGGGCGGCGGTCGCGGCGGGATCGGCGGCGGAAGGGGGCGGCTGGCTCATGCGCGTCGCTGTAACGCAGGACGTCCGCCTGTGGAAACAGTCGTTTGGCGCTGAACCTGAGATAGAATCCCTGTAGTCCTGATCTCATGATCGGGCGGTTCCCCATCCTGTATATCGCCGAGGCCGACGCCGAGGACGCCATTCTGTCGTCCGGCGTGCTGGCGCATCTGGTCGACAGCCTGCCGCAGGCGAGCTTCACCATCGTCGGATCGGCCGCCAGCGCGCCCCTGTTCGCCGACACGCCGCGTCTGGCCCGGACCATCGTGCTGGAGCGCGAGGGCCATTTCGAATGGATCGCCCTGTGGAACCAGGTGCGCGGGACCAAATGGGGCCTGGTCGTGGACATGCGCGGCTCGGACCTGTCGGGCAAGCTGAGGCGCGAGCGGCGGGCGGTGCGCGGCAAGACGCCGGCCGGCCTGCACGCGGTCGAGGCGGCGGCGGCGGTGCTGAAGCTGGAGCCGGACGAGACGCCGGGGCCGCGCCTGTTCTTTTCCGACAAGACGCTGGCCGAGGCGAAGGCGCTGTTCCCGGCGACCGGAGGAGACGGGCCGATCCTGGCCGTCGGGCCGGGCGTGGAATGGATGGGAAAGCGCTGGCCGGCCGAACGCTACGCCAAGGTGGCGACCAAGCTGCTGGCCGACGACGGGCCGCTGGCCGGCGGGCGGCTGATGATCGTGGGCGAGGAGGTGGACCGCGAGGCGGCCCACACCATCCGCTACGCCGTGCCGCGCGCGCGGGTGATCGAACTGCAGGGGAAACTGACGCGGCTTCAGACGGCGGCGGCGATCTCTCAGGCGGCGCTCTATATCGGGGCGGATTCGATCTGGACGCATCTGGCTGTGGCGGCGGGCGCGCCGACAATCGCCGTCTTCGGACCTTCGGACGAGGCGACGCGCGGGCCGTGGCAGGGCCAGGCCGTGCGCGGACCCCGCAGCTATCAGGAGTTCAAGACCCTGGACCCCCGCCTGAACCAGGCCATCCAGCATATGATGGACCTGCCGTGGGAGCGAGTGCTGAAGACCGCGATGAAGGTGTTGGCGGCGCGGGGGTGAGTTTCCCTTTTACCGTTCATCCCGGCGAAGGCCGGGACCCAGTGCTTTCCCAAAGACAGCCGCTTGGGTCGAGATCGGGTCTATGGCGCGCCGCATCTTGCGCCCAAAGGTCTGGGTCCCGGCTTTCGCCGGGATGAGCGGAGCGTTAGAACCCAGCCACCCATCACGCAGGAGCCTGCCCATGACCCAGACCTATGACCTGATCGTCCGTGGCGGCGAGGTGGCGAACCATGCGGGGCGCGGACGGGCGGATGTCGGGGTGATCGACGGCAAGATCGCCTTCATCGGCGACCTGAGCCAGGCGTCGGCGGGCGAGACGTTCGACGCCACGGGCCTGACGGTGCTGCCGGGCGTGATCGACACCCAGGTCCATTTCCGCGAGCCGGGGCTGGAGTGGAAGGAGGATCTGGAGACCGGATCGCGCGCGGCGGCTCTGGGCGGGGTCGTCGCCGTGTTCGAAATGCCGAACACCAATCCCAACACCACCGACCCCGACACCATGGCCGACAAGCTGGCGCGGGCGAAGGATCGGATGTGGACGGATCACGCCTTCTACATCGGCGGCACGCACGAGAACGCGGACTATCTGGGCGAACTGGAGCGGTTGCCCGGCTGCTGCGGGGTCAAGGTCTTCATGGGCGCCTCGACCGGCGACCTGCTGATCGCCGACGACGAGGGGGTCAGGAAGGTTCTGTCGAACGTGCGCCGCCGCGCCACCTTCCACTCCGAGGACGAATACCGTCTGGTTGAGCGGCGCGGCCTGGCCCGCACCGGCGACTGGACCAGCCACCCCGAGGTGCGCGACGCCGAGAGCGCCATCCGCTCGACCCGGCGTCTGGTCGGACTGGCCAAGGAGACGGGCGCGCGCATCCACGTGCTGCACGTCACGACCAAGGACGAGATGGAGTATCTGCGCTTCCACAAGGATGTCGCCACCGTCGAGATCACGCCCCAGCACCTGACCCTGGTCGGGCCGGAAGCCTATGAGCGGCTGGGCAGCTATGCCCAGATGAACCCTCCGATCCGGTCGCAGGAGCATGTGGACGCCCTGTGGCTGTGGGGGATGCAGCAGGGGGTGGCGGACGTGCTGGGGTCCGATCACGCGCCGCATACGAAGGAAGAAAAGGCCAAACCCTATCCGGCCTCTCCGTCCGGCATGCCGGGGGTGCAGACGCTGGTGCCGCTGATGCTGACGCATGTGGCCAATGGGCGGCTGTCGCTGGAGCGTTTCATCGACCTGACCTCGGCGGGGGCGCAGCGCGTGTTCGGCACGGCCAACAAGGGACGAATGGCCGTCAGCTATGACGCCGACCTGACCATCGTCGATCTGAAGGCCAGGCGGACGATCACGCACGACCAGCAGGCCACACGCTGCGGCTGGACCCCGTTCGACGGGATGGAGGCGACCGGCTGGCCGATGGCGACCATCGTGCGCGGGCGGGTGGTGATGCAGGATGGCGAACTGATCGGATCGGCGCACGGGCGCCCGGTGCGGTTCATGGAGACGCTGTGAGCCGCCCTGCCATAAGCTTCGTCATCCTCGGGCTTGACCCGAGGACCGGGTGCGGACCGGGCTGTGCGCCCGCCGCTGACGCCATGCGGCAGACCCTCCGATCCTCGGGTCAAGCCCGAGGATGACGGGGGAGTGTGGAACGGCGGTGGGCGTGACGGATGAAAAGGAAAAGCTCGGCCTGATCGGCTTCGGCGCCTTCGGGCGGCTGACGGCGCGGCATCTGTCGCCGTGGTTCGACATCGCGGCCCACGATCCGGCGGCGACGGACGGAGAGGGCGTGGCGACGCTGAGCGATCTGGCCACCGCCGCCGGCTGTCCCGTCGTGATCCTGGCCGTGCCGGTCGAGGCGATGGGCGAGGTGCTGGCGGCCATTCGCCCGTATCTGCGACCGTACGCCCTGATCGTCGACGTGGGATCGGTGAAGGTGAAGCCCGCGCGCCTGATGGACCAGATGGCGCCGCCCGGCGTGCGCATCGTCGGCGCCCATCCGCTGTTCGGCCCGCAAAGCGGCAAGGACGGCATCGCCGGCCTGCGTATGGCCGTCTGTCCTGTGCGCGCCGAGAAGGACGCGCGCCGTGTCGCCGCCTTCTGCCGCCGCGCGCTGGGGTTGAAGGTGTTTCTGGTCAGCCCCGAGGATCACGACCGCGAGGCGGCGGTCGTCCAGGGCCTGACCCACCTGATCGCCCGCGTCCTGATCGCCATGGAGCCCCTGCCGACGCGCATGACCACCACCAGCTTCGACCGCCTGATGCAGGCCGTCGACATGGTCCGCCACGACAGCCCCGCCGTCTTCCGCGCCATCGAACGCGACAACCCGTTCGCGGCCGAGGTGCGGGAGCGGTTCTTTGCGTTGGCGGATGAGGCGCGGGGCGCGGCTAAAATAAGCTAGGCTCAGGACCTATTAAATCGCTTGATAGCGCAATCGCATTCTGATTCCC